>JAIUOK010000063.1 GCA_020161245.1 Actinomycetota bacterium
GATCTTGATCGTCGGGTTGTGAGGATGAGAATGGTGGGGCCGCTCGGCGACGCCGTTTCACTCTGGTGCCGGAGAGCCCGAAGAAGAGTCCGGTGCGGGGACCTCGGGTGTGTCTGATTGTTGCTGCGAGCACGTGGGTCTGTATCCATGGCAGAGGTCCCTCCGGGCGGCGCTTCATCGATGAGCGTGGAGGTGGTCGTGATGGATGTGCTGTTCGACCGGGTTGCCGGGATCGATGTCGGCAAGGCGACGGTGACGGTGTGCGTGCGGACGCCGGGCACGGGTCGCAAGCGGGCGTCGGAGACTCGGACGTTCCGGACGATGACCAGGTCGCTGGTGGTGATGGCGGACTGGCTCGAGGAGTGCGGTGTGACGCTGGCGGCGATGGAGTCCACGGCCACGTACTGGAAGCCGATCTTCTACTGCCTGGAGGAGCGGATGGAGTGCTGGCTGCTCAACGCCGCGCATATGAAGGCGGTCCCGGGTCGCAAGACCGACGTGCGGGATGCGGAGTGGATCGCTCAGCTCCTCGAGCATGGGCTGGTGAGTCCGTCGTTCGTGCCGCCGCCGGAGGTTCGGACGTTGCGGAACCTGACCCGCTACCGGCTCAAGCTGATGGGGGACCGGACCCGGGACGCTGGCTGGTTGGAGAAGCTGCTCGAGGACGCCTCGATCAAGCTGTCGGTGGTCGCGTCCAACATCACCGGGACGTCGTCGCGGGAGATGCTCGCTGCGCTGGTCGCCGGTGAGCGCGACGCGGCGGTGATGGCCGACCTCGCGCACTCCACCCTGCGGCGCAAGATCCCAGATCTGACCGAGGCGTTGACCGGGCGCTTCGACGATCACCACGCGGCGATCGTGGGGCAGCTGCTCACCAAGCTGGAGCAGACCGAGGCCGGTCTTCGGCGCATCGACGCCGAGCTCGAGATCCGGATGGTGCCGTTCGCGCGGCAGCTCGAGCTGCTGCGCACCATCCCGGGTGTCGGGTTGGTGACTGCGCAGGTATTCATCGCCGAGACCGGTGGAATGTCGAAGTTCGGGTCCCCGGAGCGCCTGGCCGCGTGGGTCGGTCTTGCCCCTGCGATCCACGAGTCGGCCGGGAAGCGAACGCCAGCGGGATCCCGTCGCGGCAACAAGTTCCTGACCTCGATGCTGGTCGAGGCCGCGAACTCCGCATCGCGCACGAAGAACACCTACCTGGCCTCGCAGTTCAAGCGCATCGCCTCCCGCCGCGGTCACGGTCGAGCCGCGGTCGCCGTCGCGCACTCCATGCTCGTCTCCGCCTACTGGATGCTCGTACGCGACGAGCCCTACCAAGACTTGGGCCCAGACTGGCTGTCCAAGCGCAACGACGAGGCGCACGCACGGCGCCTGGTCGCGCAGCTCGAACGGCTCGGCCACACCGTCGTGCTCCCCCCCGTCGCCTGAGCAAGGGACCGCGAAATCCGTTACGCGACAGCATCCGGGCTGCGCCCGGATGCTGTCGCGCCCTCCTGCACTTCATTCTCGGGTCAGTGGACGCTGGCGATCTTGATCGGTCACCGCCGACGCGCACCCGGCGAGGAAGATCGCGGCGATCGTCCCGAAGAGCAGGCCACGGAGCGCCGTGCGCCCGACTCGGGGGTGGCGCGCACCGTGTGCCGCCGAACCGCTGGCACGTCCCCGACGCTCATGTCGACCGGTCGCCCTCGGAGCGATTCGGTCGTGTGCTGGGCTCGGCATCATCGGGCGCAAGGTGCCGAAGGCTGGTCAGCACCAGTAGGGCGGCGCCGGTGACGATGGCGGTGTCAGCGAGGTTGAAGGTCGGGAAACATCGCCAATGCAGGTAGTCGGTGACGACCCCGTCCCCGGCTCGGTCGACGAGGTTCGCGACTGCACCACCCAAGACCAGGGCGAGGGCAGCCAGCCGCTCCCGCGAGAGGGTGGCGGCGGTCCGCCAGGCGACAACGCCAACTGCGGCAGTCACGAGGGAGGTGACGGTGAGCACGAGCCAGGTCGGCGCGCCGGCCCCGACGGAGAAGGCGACCCCGGGGTTGTAGGCCAGCCGCAGGTCGACAGGGCCCACAGGGATGACTCGGTCTTGCAGCGCTGCGACCGCCCACGCCTTGGCGGCCAGGTCGACGGCGGCGACCAGCGTGACCCCCAGGGCTGCTGCGACGCGTCGCCCCGCCGGGCCGCGCGCGCCCGTCTGGCGTGCGGTCGCCGCGGTCACGGTCATCGGGCGACCGGTGCGGGACGCTCGAGGGCCACGGGCGTTCCCATGGCGGCGGCCTGCGGGAGGGGGCGGGTGCGCCCGGCGCGGACACCGTTGGCGATCACGACGACCTCAGCGATCTCGTGGACGAGCACCACCGCAGCCAGCCCCAGGGCCCCGGTCAGGGCGAGGGGCATGAGTACGACGATGATCGCCAGGGACATCCCGACGTTCTGCAGCATGATGCGCCGGGCCCTGCGGGCGTGGGTGAACGCTTGTGGCAGGTGACGCAGGTCCTCGCCCATGAGCGCGACGTCGGCTGTCTCGATCGCGACGTCGGTACCCATCGCACCCATGGCGATCCCCAGGTCCGCGGTCGCCAGGGCGGGGGCGTCGTTGACGCCGTCGCCCACCATGGCGGTGCGCCGCTGGTTGCGCAGCTGGGCGACCAGTGCGGCTTTGTCCTCCGGGCGCAGGTCGGCATGCACCTGGTCGATGCCGACCTCCCGGGCCAGGGCGGTGGCGGTCAGGGTGTTATCGCCGGTGAGCATGGCGACGTGGTATCCGTCGCGGCGCAGCTGGGCCACGACCTGCGCGGCCTCGGGTCGCAGCTCGTCCCGCACCGCGACGGCACCGAGCAGCTGCCCGGCCTCCTCGATCAGGACGGCGGTGGCACCCGCCTGCTGCATCCGCTCCACCTCGTCGGCCAGTACGCCGGACGGCACCCAGCCGGGTCGGCCGAGCCGGACCGGTCGACCGTCGAAGGTGCCGGTCAGGCCAGCGCCGGGCACGGCTTCGACGTCGGTCGCGGGGGTGACCGCCGGCACGGCGGCCAGGATGGCGCGGGCCAGGGGGTGCTCGCTGCGGGCCTCGAGGGCCGCGGCGACCTCCAGCACGCGGTCCTGGGCGTGTCCGGGGGCCGCGACGACGGCCACCACCCCGGGGGCGTTGCGGGTCAGGGTCCCGGTCTTGTCCAGCGCGACTCCGCGGATGGCGCCGAGTGCTTCGACCGCCGCGCCGCCCTTGATCAGCACGCCCTGCTTGGACGCCGCTCCCACGGCCGCGACGACGGACACCGGCACGGAAATCGCCAGGGCGCACGGTGAGGCCGCGACCAGGACCACCAGGGCCCGCTCGATCCACGTGCCGGGGTCTCCCAGGAGGCTGCCGGCGACGGCGATGAGTGCGGCGGCGATCATCACGCCAGGCACCAGCGGCTTGGCGATGCGGTCGGCAAGGCGCTGGGCCTGGCCCTTGCGGGACTGCTCGGCCTCGACGATGCGCACGATCCGCGCCAGGGAGTTGTCCTCGGCCGTGGTGGTGACCTCGACCTCCAGCACACCGGAGCCGTTGATCGACCCGGCGTACAGCGCCTGCCCAGGCCCGGCCTCCACCGGCACGGACTCACCGGTGATGGCCGAGACGTCCAGCGCGGTCCGGCCGGTGCGGATGAGCCCGTCGGTGGCGACCCGCTCGCCGGGCTTGACCAGCATCAGATCCCCGACCCGCAGCTCCGTGGGGGACACCGTGGACTCCGACCCGTTGCGCAGCACCGTGGCCTGCGCGGGTACCAGGGTCAGCAGCGCCCGAAGGCCTCGACGGGTGCGGGCCAGGGAGTACTCCTCCAGGCCCTCGCTGATCGAGAACAAGAACGCCAGCGCGGCCGCCTCGGCTACCTCGCCCAGCAGGACTGCGCCGATCGCGGCGATCGTCATCAGCGTCCCGACGCCGATCTTGCCCTTGCCCAGCCGCCGCAACGTGCTCGGCACGAACGTCCACGCCCCGACAAGCAGGGCGACCCAGTTCAGGACCAACGCAACCCCGGGCTGCTCCATGGACCCCGCGATCAGGCCGGCCAGGAGCAGGACGCCGGCGACCGCGGCGAAGCGCAGCTCGCTGACCTCCCGCAGCCGCTCGGCCTCGAGCTCCTCGGCCTCCTTGCCGGCGGTGGTGGTCTCGTCGTCGCTGCAGCCGCACGCGTCGCTCATCGTGCCGTCTCCTTGGGTGCCGGGGTCGTGTCGTGGTCGTCAGCCGCGGGGGCTGCGTAGGTCGGGCACAGCGCGACGGCGTTCCCCGTCGCCACCAGCAGGCCCTCCGCTGCGACCAACAGATCCATCAGCTCCGGACGCGTGAGGTGGTAGACCGATGCGCGGCCCTGCGGGCGGAAGTCGACCAGGCCGCACTCGCGCAGGCAGGCCAGGTGGTTGGAGACCGTCGACTGGCCCAGCCCGAGCGCGGCGCACAGGTCCACAACGCGTGCCTCGCCCAGTGCCAGTCGGCGCACCAGCGCCAGCCGGGTGGGATCGCTCAGGCCGCGGAACAGGGCGACAGCAGGGGCCAAGGCAGCGCGGTCCGCCACATCAGAACTTGCGGCAATCATCTGCATACACTGATGATACATGAACGAAGTGATGGTTGGGAGACGGGGATGGGGGGACGCGCCGTGTGATGAACCGGGCAGACACGCTGCTGATGAACAACCCGGCCCGGGCCCGGCTGCAACGAGCCTACGAGGTGCCGCTCCTGCAACGGCTCGGCGCTGCGTTCGGTGGATGTGAGGTAGTCGAGATCGGCTGCGGACGGGGAGTCGGGACCCAGCTCATGCTTGAGCGGATGGGCGCGGCCCACGTGAGCGCCCTCGACCTGGACCCGGCGATGGTCGACCGCGCGCGGCGCCGGCTGTCCCGATTCGGCGCCAGGGTGGACGTACAGGTAGGCGACGCGTGCCACCTGCCGCTCGACGACGAGAGCGTAGACGCGGTGGTCGACTTCGGCATCATCCACGACGTACCAGCTTGGCGAGAGGCCGTCGCAGAGGCGGTACGGGTGCTGCGGCCGGGAGGGCAGTTCGTCTTCGAGGAGGTCACCCGTCACGCGCTGCAGCGGCGGTCCTACCGCACCTTCCTCGAGCACCCCGAGCACGACCGGTTCAGCGCCGAAGAGTTCGTGACAGAGCTCGAGCGGCACGGGTTCGACTTCCCCCAGCCGCCGGTCACCCGGTTCTTCGGCGACTTCGTCATCGGCGTCGCGGTCAAGGCCACGCCCCCCACCGGACCCTCGCGACCATGAGCGGATATGCGCTCGTTCAGTTCACGCTCTTCGCGGTCTGGGCGCTGCTCGCCGGGGTCGGCGGGCTGCTGCTCCAACGTCACCGCACCGGCGACAGCGGCTTCCGGTTCGCCGCGGCGCCTCGCGGCTCAGAACAGTGGTGGGCCAACCGGATCTTTGCCGCCGGGAGCGTGGCCGTCGGCATCGGCGCACCGCTGGCCGACCTCTTGGGGCTGACCGTCGGCGGCGCGCTCGACAACACACGCCTGCATGCCGCTGGGGTCGTCGTCGCGGTATTCGGGATCAGCCTGACCTGCGCGGCGCAGCTCGCGATGGGCGCTTCCTGGCGCATCGGTGTCGACCCGGCCGAGCGAACCGCACTCGTCACCGGCGGGCCGTTCCGCCTGGTCCGCAACCCCATCTTCAGCGCCGCCATCCTCACCTTCACCGGCCTCGCCGCGACCGTGCCGAACGCCGTCGCCCTCGTGGGGCTCGGACTCGTCGTGATCGGGATCCAAATCCAGGTCCGCAGGATCGAAGAGCCGTACCTCCGCTCGGTCCACGGACGGCACTACCAGCAGTACGCCGCGCGCGTCGGACGCTTACTCCCCGGCATCGGCCGGCTACGAGCCCCTCGGCCGTGAGCACGACCCGGCAGCCTCCCAACCGCTGATACCACCCCCTGAAAGGCAGAAGATGGACCTCGCGATCGCCGCTGTCCAAGCCGTCGGCCTGTTCATCGTCACCAACATCGACGACATCATCGTGCTGTCGCTGTTCTTCGCACGCGGCGCCGGCGCACGGGGCACCACCGCCAAGATCACCGCAGGCCAATACATCGGCTTCGGGGCGATCCTGGTCGCATCCATCCTCGTCACCTTCGGCGCCAGCGCCTTCCTCCCCGAAGACGCGATCGCCTACTTCGGGCTCATCCCACTCCTCCTCGGCCTTTGGGCCGCCTGGAAGGCCTGGCGCACCGACGACGACGATGACGATGACGAGAAGGTCGCCGGCAAGACCGTCAGCGTCTGGACCGTCGCGGCAGTGACGTTCGCCAACGGTGGGGACAACATCGGCGTCTACGTCCCGGTCTTCCTCAGCGTCGGCAACGCGGCCATCGCCGCCTACGCCGCCGTCTTCCTGGCCCTGGTCCCCGTCCTCGTCCTGGCAGCGAAGTTCGTCGCCACCCGCCGCCCGATCGCCGAGGTCCTCGAGCGCTGGGAGCACGTCCTGTTCCCACTCGTCCTCATCGGCCTCGGCATCGTCATCCTCATCGAAGGCGGCGCCTTCGGACTCTAGGCGCGCGCGCCTCCCGCCCCACGCGCGGTGTTGCACCAACGAACGTTTCCGCAACACCCACCAGAGCTCAGCTGGCGCGGGGTCGTCGAGGAGGCCCACGATGTAGCGGAACTGGGTACACCTCTTACGACTCCGGCAAGGCACTGCGAGCCTCGGGCGTGCTGGCCTCGATGGGTGCGGTCGGCACGGCTTGTGCGAGTCGTTTTTCGCGACCCTGAAGGAGGAGATGGTCTACCGGCGGCCCTGGCCGACCCGCCACGAGCTGGAGATGGAGGTCTTCTCCTACATCGAAGGCTTCTACAACCCCGTCCGCCGGCACAGCCGCCTGGACAACCTCAGCCCCATCGACTACGAAGAGAACCTCACGACCCGAACGACACAGATAGAGGCGTCCGCTGACTGGGGTCACTTCACTCCTCGAACGACTCGAGACCTTCCACCTGGCCGTCGTCGACCAGGTCAGCCGGCCAGACCGTCCCAACTCCTAGGTCGACGTAGCCGCCACGCTGGTCGTGCAAGACGTCGCCGAGCGTGTCGGGCTCCACGCGAGCGGCACGCAGCCGGTGACGGTGTCTTCATTGGAGGCTCAATGACACCCTGGGCGAGACAGTCGTGACGACCCTACACTAGGCTCGATCGTCGTTGGACGCTAGCATCGTGATATGCCGATGAATCGCTCCTCCACCAACGTCTCACCTGAGCTTGAACTCGCCGACGGCGCCTGGGTGGCCGAGACGCAGTCGTTGGCTGCGGCCGCGAGCTTGTTCCGCGGGCTGGGCGACCAGTCGCGTCTGGCGATTTTGGGGCATTTGATGCTGGGTGAGCACAGGGTGGTTGATCTGACGGATCACCTGGGGTTGGCGCAGTCGACGGTGTCTGCGCATCTGCGCTGTTTGCTGGATTGCGGCATGGTGCAGGTTCGAGCTGATGGGCGCGCGTCGGTGTACTCGTTGACCGTGGAGCCTGAGGTGTTGGGGTTGCTGCGAGCGGCGGAGATGCTGTTGGCCGCGACGGGCGATGCCGTAGTGCTGTGCCCGCGCTACGGGACGGACGCGGCGCGATGAGCTCGTCGACCGCCGTCCATCCTGCGGCGCTCACTGCTGAGAGGCGCCGGGTATTGGGTCGCCGGGCCCAGGCCCTGGCGGCGACGTCGGTCGTCTACAACTCCGCTGAGGCCGTGGTGGCGATCGGGGCCGGGGTCGCTGCGTCGTCGGTCGCTCTGGTCGGATTCGGGCTCGACTCGATCGTGGAGATGTCCACGGGTCTGATCATCCTGTGGCAGTTCCGCCACCGGATTCCTGAGGCACGCGAGCGACAGGCGCTGCGGTGGATCGCGGTCTCGTTCTTCGCGCTCGCCGGCTATGTGAGTTTCGAGTCGTTGCGGTCCCTGGCCGGCGGCGAGGGCGCGGCCCCTTCGACCGTTGGGATCGCGCTTGCCGCGGTTTCCTTGGTGGTGATGCCGTTCCTGTCCTGGGCGCAGCGCCGGACCGGGCGTCAGCTGGGGTCGACCACAGTCGTCGCGGACTCCAAGCAGACCTTGCTGTGCACCTATCTGTCCGCCGTCCTGCTCATCGGGTTGGTTCTGAACTCCACGTTGGGTTGGTGGTGGGCGGACCCGCTCGTGGGTCTTGTCGTTGCGGGGCTCGCGGTGAAGGAGGGCCGGGAGGCCTGGCGCGGCGACGCGTGCGCGT
The DNA here is from genome assembly GCA_020161245.1 of Actinomycetota bacterium. Classification (GTDB taxonomy): domain Bacteria; phylum Actinomycetota; class Actinomycetes; order S36-B12; family CAIYMF01; genus Longivirga. The sequence goes on from JAIUOK010000063.1 coordinate 8,233, forward strand.
GCGGGCCCGTCCTCTCGGTGATGGATGCGGGCGCGTGCAGCTGCGACGGGGACGGATGCCAGTCATGACCGGCCACGACCACAGCCACGGACCGTCGATCAGTGCCGGCGGTATGCACCGCAAGCGGTTGCTGATCGTGCTGGGCATCACTTCGACGGTGCTGGTCGCCGAACTTGTCGGCGCTCGACTCACCGGCAGCCTGGCTCTGCTTGCCGACGCAGGGCACATGTTCACCGACGTCGCCGGCATTCTGCTCGCGGTCCTCGCCGTCACGTTCGCGTCGCGGCCCCCGACCCCTGAACGGACCTTCGGCTACTACCGGTTGGAGATCCTCGCCGCGGTCATCAACGCCATGCTGCTCTTCGGCGTCGCCGCCTACATCTTGTGGGAGGCGTGGCAGCGGTGGAATGCGCCGCCGGAGGTCGAGGGCGGGCTGATGCTCGTCTTCGCGGCCGTGGGCCTGGTGGCCAACATCGTCGGCCTGCTGGTCCTGCGCGATGGGGCCAAGGAGAGCCTGAACATCAGGGGCGCCTACCTGGAGGTGCTCGGCGACATGCTCGGGTCGGTCGCCGTTATCGTCGCCGCGATCGTCATCGCGACGACGGGTTGGTTGCGTGCTGACGTGGTCGCATCGGTGGCCGTCGCCTTGATGATCCTGCCGCGTACCTGGACATTGCTGCGCGAGGCCGTCGACGTCCTGCTGCAGGCAACGCCCAAGAACGTCGATCTGGGCGTGGTCCGCGAGCACATCCTGGGAATACCCGGGGTGATCGGCGCGCATGACCTGCACGCCTGGACGCTCACCTCGGGTCTGCCGGTGCTGTCGGTCCACGTGGTCGTCCAGGATGACGCCCTCGCCGACGGTGGTGCCGCGCGCATCCTCGACGACCTCGCCGACTGCCTCGAGGAGCACTTCGACGTCGAGCACTGCACCTTCCAGCTCGAACCGGCCAGCCACGCCGAACACGAGTTCCACACGCATGCCTGATGTGGAGCCGGCCTGCCCACCCGTGGAGTCCGCTACACACAAGCCGGAACTCTTCTTCCTCCTTCCGCGTTGACCGCATGAGCGGTGCCCCACCGACCATCCAGCCCCCCGATGAAAGGACCGCTTCGTGCCTGCCGACGAGAGCCGACAGCCGACGAGCAAGAAGAAGACCCCGGCGCAGAAGGTGGCGGACCTGCGTCGCGAGCAGGCTCGCCAGGACCGCCGGCGGGCACGGATGATCTGGGTTCCCGTGACCGCTACGCTCGTCGTGCTCGGCGGGGCGGTCGCCTGGTCGCTGTCGACCAACAGCGCTGCGAAGGACCTCAGCGCCGTGCAGTCGTTCACGGTGCAGCAGGGACACACCGACGCGAAGGTCACGTACGAGCAGTCACCACCCGCGGGGGGCGAGCACGCACCGGCCTGGCTCAACTGCGGGGTCTACGACTCTCCCGTGCCGAACGAGAACGCCGTCCACTCCCTGGAGCACGGCGCGGTCTGGGTGACCTACAAGCCTGACCTCCCGGCCGAGCAGGTCAGCGCTCTCAAGGAGCTGCTCAGTGGCCCCTACGACCTGCTCTCGCCCTACCCAGGGCTCGAGGCCCCAGTGGTCGCCTCGGCCTGGGGCAAGCAGCTCACTCTCGACAGCTCCGACGATGCCAGGCTCCCCGCGTTCCTCAAGGCCTACCGGCAAGGCGCTCAGGCCCCCGAGCCCGGAGCCGCGTGCACCGGCGGCACAGATGGCACCGATGGCACCACTGCCGCACCGTCGATGGACGCCCCGGTGACCGCCCCGTGAGCCGACAGGGCGTCGTTCCCGCTATCGACGAACCGGGAGACGAACTCACGCAGCGTCGCGGACGAACGCGGTGGGTGGGACTGGGACTCGCTGTGACCGCTGCACTCGTCGTCGGCGCTATCGGCTTCCTGACCCTGGGTTCCCGCCTGCCCTCGGACACCAGCCCGGAAGCCGGATTCGCACGGGACATGCAGGCCCACCACGCCCAAGCCGTGGAGATGGCGTTCCTGCTGCGCGATCGAACAGATGACGCCACCCTGCGCACGATCGCCTTCGACATCATCACCACCCAGCAACAGCAGATGGGGCAGATGTATGGCTGGCTGCGCATGTGGGGACTGCCCCAGTCAACCTCACGACCCGCCATGGCCTGGATGGCCGACGGGTCCGGTCACAGCGCCATGGACATGGACGACACGGCCCCCACCGGTGCGATGACGCCTGCAGAGATGCCGGGAATGGCGACGCGCGAACAAATCGACAGGTTGCGCCAGGCGGACGGACCCGAGGCGGAGGTTCTCTTCCTCCAGCTCATGATCAAGCACCACCGAGGCGGCATCGACATGGCCCAGGCGGCACGGGACCTGGCATCCGACGACAACGTCATCCTGCTCGCCGACCGGATCGCATCGTCGCAGGCAGCCGAGATCCAACAGATGGAGCAACTGCTGCAGGACCGTGAGCAGCGTACCGGCTAACGGGTCTTGCGCCCTCCGGCTCCCATGGTGATCGCCGAAGCCGAGTCGGCGGTCGCGTCCGGGCGAGGCAGTCAGCGTCTCCCGCATGTTCTGTGACGCATGCGTGGAGTCACTCAGGACAAGCGGTCTCGGGTCCACCTAGCCAGCGTTCGATGAGGACTGCACGGCTACCTCGTCGCCTTCCCGCCCAGGGTGGCGTGCTCCACGTCAGGTTGCCGCATGGATCCCGCGCCCGTCTCAGGCGCCGTGCCTCGGGGGCGGAACAGCCAGACCTACAGATATGCCACGACAGCAGTCGGAAGGTCGATATGGAAGGTGGTGCCAAGCCCAGTTCCGGCGCTGGTGGCGGTGAGTTTTCCACCGTGATCCTCGATGATGGCGCGGGCGATAGTCAGGCCCAGCCCGCTGCCTGAGCCGTCCTCGGACTTACGGGAGGGGTCCACTCGATGGAACCGATCGAAGATGCTCTCGAGGTGGGCGGCTGGTACACCGTCGCCGTCGTCCTTCACGGTGATGTACGCATGAGCGTCGGAAGCTGTCACGGCGAGGTACACCTGGCTTCGGGTGTGGCGTAGGGCGTTGTCGAGAACGTTTGCGAGCACCTGCTGCAGGCGGACCTGGTCGGCCAGGACCGGAATCGGGGTGTTGGGGACCGAGCAGTCCAGTGCGATGCCGGACTGCTCGAAGCGGGGCGCCGCGGCGGATGCGGCGGCCCGGGCGATCGCTCCGACGTCGCAGGGCTGCAGCTGCATGTCGAGGGCGTGTTCTGCCGCGAGCGCTGCCTCCCGCAAGTCGCCCGACAGGCGCCGCAGGCGAGCGATCTGGTCCCTCATAGTCTCGAAGGTCCCGGGTGCCGCTGGCAGGACGTCGTCCTCCAACCCGTCGACATAGGCCTCGAGGGTCGCCAGGGGGGTCCGCAACTCGTGCGCTAAGTCGCTCAGGAGTTGTCGGCGGGTGGCCTCGGTGTTGGCAAGGCGGGTTGCCATCTCCTCGAACGTGCTTGTCAGTCGTGAGATCTCGCTGGAGAAGCCAGCGTCCGGGACCTTCACCTGGAAGTCGCCCGAGGCCAGGGTTTCGGCCGCGTCCGCTAGCTCCTCTATGGGATGCGCGACCCTGCGGACGATAAACCAGGACGCTGCGCCGGCGGCCAGCAGGGACACCACCGCAGAGAGGAGCAGCGCGAGGGCGAACGATGTCGCGAACGCCTCTTCTGCATGGTGCAGGACCAAGGGGTCGGTCTCGCCGGTTTGAGCCAGGTGGTAGTGGAAGAGCGGTGGGGCCAGGACTATCGCTGCCCCGATGAGGGCGAGGGCGCCCACTGCGATCACCAGGACCTGCGCCGTCATGAGCCTCGTGGCGAGGCGGGCGGGTCCGCGTGTGGATGTCACCCGGTCCCCATGCCGTATCCCACGCCTCGCACGGTGCGGACGAAGCGAGGCTCCGCCGCGTCGTCCATGAGCTTGCGGCGCAGGTGGCCGACGTGTACGTCCACGACATGCTCGTCGCCGTACCACTCCCCGCCCCACACCGACTCGATGATCTGCCCGCGGGTGAACGCGGATCTCGGGCGTTCGGCGAGTGCTGCGAGGATGTCGAACTCTGTCCGTGTCAATTCGACAGGGTGCCCGTCGACCGAGACGGTGCGGGCGTCTGTGTCTACGGACAACGCGCCGATCGTGATGGCCGCTCTGGGCTCTGACGGGGGCGCGGCGCGCGGTCGACGCAGCATTGCTTTGGCTCGGGCGATCAGCTCGCGCGGGGAGAACGGCTTCACGATGTAGTCGTCCGCCCCCACCGACAGCGCCACGACCTTGTCCGTCTCGTCATCTCGTGCTGTGAGCATGAGCACGTAGGCGTCGGTGAACGTCCGCAGGCGGCGGCAGACCTCAACGCCGTCGAAGCCCGGAAGCATCAGATCGAGGACCACCAGGTCGGGGCGCAGCGCAGCCGCCTGCTCCACGGCCCCGGGGCCGTCATGGGCGAGATGCACGACGAAACCTTCCCGCTCGAGGTAGCTCGCCACTACCTTGGCGAGCGGGACCTCGTCCTCGACGACGAGGACTACCCCGAGACTCTCCATGCCTCCAACCCCTTTCCCTCGCACATGCGAGCATGGCATCTCCTTGCTGCAATGTCGCCGCGTACCGCTGCGCGCGGTGAGGTCGGCGCCCACGCAATGGCCCGGTGGGGCGCGCTCCTAGTGGGACAGTCCACTGATCCGCACAGAGAAGGTCTTCCCACCGTCCTGGGAATGGACCACACGGTCGCCCACCAGGGCCGCGACGTTGTCCGCACTCACGGCCAGCGCTGCTGGCTGGCCCCCGACCGAGCCGCGCGTCTGCCAGGTGGCTCCCGCATCGGTCGAGGCCATGACGGCTCCATCGGGTGCGAGGCCCAGCAGACCGGACGGCGTCCAGGAGATGAAGGCGATCAACGGAGCCGCAGGCAGCGGCACCCATGAGCCGCCCTGATCCTGGGATGAGATCGGCCCGGACTGCGTCGTGGCCACGGCCCGGGTCGGGTCGACCGGGTCGACTGCCAGGTCGAAGACGCCCGGGTTGTCCAGTCGGGTCCAGGTGGCCCCGGCGTCGGTGGAGCGCAGCAGCGTGTCCCCGTGCGCCGGGATGCCCATCACCGTCGTCCCCGAGGCTGCGAGCCGGTGGAAGTCCACCTCTCCGGCAAGGCTGAGCGTCGTCCAGGTCCGCCCGTCCGGAGACGCGCGAAGGCCCAGATCGGACGGCAGCTCATCACCTGGTGCGGGGTGCCCCGACGCGAGCCACTGCTGGCCGTCGTAGGTCAGCCCCATGGCGTCGAACGGCGTGTCGCTGATCAGTTCGGGCTGCTGTCCGGGGACTTGCCGGTACAGGCCTTGGTGGGTACCGAGGAGGAGCGCGTCACCGTCGAAGGCGAGGTTGTGCACGTGCTCCCACGCTGCGCCGGCGACGTCGACGGCGGGCTCGGTGCCGGTCGCGCTCGCCGCCGGAGCGGCGCTGGTGGTGCTCGGGGTGGCCGCGCCGGGGGCCGTGCTGGCGCCGCAACCGGCGAGGGCGAGCACGCCGGCGGCTGCGAGGACCGTCAGACGTGCGCCTCTCATCCGGCCAGCAGCTTCTGCATCGTGGCGATCTCGGCGGTCTGCCCCGCGACGACGGCCTCGGCCAGCTGCTTGACCTCGGCGTCGCTGGTGGTCGACAGCACCTGGTTGGCCATGCTGATCGCGCCCTGGTGGTGGGCGATCATCATTTGCAGCCACATGCGGTCGAAGTCGGCTCCCTTGGCGGCCATGAGGGTCTGCATGTCTTCGTCGCTCATCATGCCGGAGGAGGTCATGCCTCCCATGTCCATGCCTGAGTGGTCCATGGAACCGTCCGAGGCGGTGGCGCCGTCCATCTGCTCGGGGGCGCCCCACGCGGACAGCCATGCCTTCATCTGGGCGATCTCGGGGTCCTGCGCGGCCTTGATGTCCTCCGCGAGCTGGGTGATGTTCGGGTCTGTGGTCTGAGCCAGGGCCAGCTCGGCCATCTCCAGAGCTTGCTGGTGGTGCGGGATCATCAGCTGGGCGAAGGCGATGTCAGCGTCGCGGCCGGTCGCGGCCTGCGCTGACGAGCCTGAGCCTGAGCTCATGTCCATGCCTGACATGTTGGTGCTGGAGCCGCAGGCGGCCAGGGCGAGGGCGAGTGCCAGGCCGGTGGCGGCCAGGGCGAGGGGGCGTCGGGCGCTCATGGCGTTCGGTGTCTCCTTGCGGTGGTCGTCGCCGGAGCACGGTGCCCCGACGTGGTGGATCGTGCGAGGTCAGGTGGTGTAGTCGAGGCGGGTCATCATCCCGGCCTCCATGTGGACGGCGGTGTGGCAGTGCAGCATCCACTGGCCGGGGTTGTCGGCGAGCACGGCGAGATCGACCGAGCCCATCGCCGGGACGAGGACGGTGTCCTTGCGGGTTCCGGTGCCGCCCGCTGAGCCGAGTTGGAACGTGTGCCCGTGCAGGTGCACCGGGTGGGCCATCATCGTGCGGTTCTTGACTCGCAGCCGGGTCGTCTGACCGGCGGCGACGGTGAGGGGGATGGTCTCGTCGTAGGTGCGGCCGTTCATGGTCCAGACGTAGGGCGCCATGGAGCCGCCCAGCACGAGGTCCTGGGTCGACTCTGGGTCCTTCCAGGGCAGAGCGGCCCCCGGTGCAGCTCCGAGCGCGTCTGCGGTGAGGGCGTATCCCGACAGCTCGGGGGGTGTGAAGGACTCGCCCGGGGCGGCGCCGGAGGCGGTTCGCACCAGAGCCCTGGCCAGACCGGGCTTGCCCGAGCGGCGGGCGACGAAAGGGAACACCCCGTCGCCGAGGGTGACTGTGGCGTCGTAGCGCTCTCCCATCCCGAGGCGCAGCAGCGTGGCTGGGACGGGGTTCACCGGGTAGCCGTCGGTGTGGGTGACGCTCATCGTGTGACCGGCCAGCGCGACGTCGAAGACCGAGTCGGCGGCGGCGTTGATGATGCGCAGCCGCACCTTCTGCCCCGGCTTGGCCTCCAGCACGTCCGGGTCCGCCGGGGCGCGGCCGTTGATGACGTACAGGGAGTAGTCGACGTCGCCGCCGTCCATGCCCATGCCGTCCATGCCCGAGCCGCCCATCCCCATGCCGTCCATGCCCATCCCGTTGCCGTCCTTGCCGGCCGCGACGAGCGCGTCGTAGGTGTCCATGAGGGACGGCCCGAACCCGTCGGACCAGTCGTCGAGCACCAGGATCCACTCGTGGTCGTAGCCGCCGGGCTCGTCGGCCGCCTCCACGATGAACGGCGCGTACAGGCCGCGGTCGACCTGGGCGCCGTGGTGGGGGTGGAACCAGTGGGTGCCGGCGTCGGGGACGACGAAGTCGTACTCGAACGCCGCCCCCGCGCCGATCTCCGGCGTGGTCAGGCCGGGAACGCCGTCCATGTCGTTGCGGATCGCGAGGCCGTGCCAGTGCACGCTGGTCGCCTCGGTCAGGCCGTTCTGGACCAGCACCTGCACGCGGTCGCCGACGGTGGCGCGGATCGGCTTGCCGGGCACCGAGTCGCCGTAGGCCCAGGTGGTGACGACGCGGCCGGCGAGGTCGACCTGAAGCGGCGCGGCGGTGAGCGTGACCCGGCGGGTCCGGCCCGTCGTGGGACGGCCGCTCTCGGCAGCCTCGACCGCGGAGGCGAGCGACTGCGGGTTCGTGCCAGCGCCGCCGCCCGCGGAGCAGCCGGCGAGCACGCCGATTGCACCGACGCCCAAGGCGCCGGTGAGGATCTGGCGGCGGCTCAGCGACGCGGTCATGTTCGTTCTCCTCCCGCAGGCGCCTCCAGCACCCGCTCGTACAGCATCGGTGCCGCACATCTCGCTCCTGCCCAGGACCGATGAAGGTTCGATGAAGATCCGCCGCTCGGCCTGGTGAGCCGCTCCAGGGACCATGAGAGTGATGCTTTCTCTGCCGGAAGGGAAGGGAATCGCGATGACGGGCGCGCAGTGGTTCGTTACTGCGCTCGTGCTGCTCGCGATCGGGGTGGTCGTGTTCGGATTGGCGACGGGTCGGTTGGACCGACGGGCTGAGGGCTGCTGCCCGGCTGACCCCGCCAAGGACCTCAGGATGCGTGGCGCCGGACACGATTCGTAGCGCCGTGCGTCGCAGCCTGTTCCTGACCTCCCGTGCTGCGTCTTGCGCAGGGAACCCGTCTTCGTCGGATCTTCATCGAAGCATCGCCTCGCCTTGACCCTAGGCGCTGATTCTGGATCTGACAGAGGCCTAAGGAGGACCGGATGATGTACGACTGGAACGGCGGTTGGGGCAGCTGGGTGTCGATGGGAGCGATGATGCTGCTGTTCACTGGCGCCGTGATCGCGCTAGCGGTGTGGGCAGCTGTGTGGGCGACGAGATCCAGCACGTCGCACCGGTCGTTCGAGGACCCGCGCGCCGTCCTCGACCGTCGCCTGGCTTCAGGCGAGGTCGATGCCGACGGTTACGCGCAGGCTCGGCGACTCCTGGACGGCAACGCTGCTGGCGCCCGCTGAATGTGCGGTGTGCCGAGGAACCCGTCCAGGCGGTGCTCCCCTGAGTGTGGGCGCTCGGTTGCCCGCTGCGATCTCTTGAGCGCCCGCGCTGGTGCCTCGGCTCTGGGCGACCGAGGCGGACGTCGATGAGTGCGTGGGTGCTCGCAGACGCAGCGGCCCTGATCGTTCGTTCTGAGGCGGTCGTCGGGGTCTCCCTGGCCGCGGCGGCGACTGCCAGGGTGGCTGAGCCTGCCCTGCTGGCTCGGGCGACGGATCCCGCCTACACGTGGCGTGAGGCGTTGATCGCGGGTGCCCATGGCGCTCCGCTGAAGCAACAGCCCGACGGGCGGGGGCGCATCGGGCAGATGCGCATCGTCGCGGCGTTGGCTGTCCTGGGGTCGATCGCTGCACTTGTCCTGGGCGGCCAGCGCTCCGGGGTGGGCGGCGTGCTCGGAGTTGCGGCCGCTGTGGCGGCCGCGTGCGTCGTCCTCGCGTTGGGAGTCCGCCGCGTCCGTGCACTTCCCCCCATATCGACGGGCCTGGGCCAGGCGCGCCGGTTGCCGCACATCCTCGGGTTGGGGGCCGGCGCCGAGGCCGTGGCGTTGACAGCGATCGGCGCCGCAGTTGCGGGCGTGGCCGTTGTGTCGCAGGTGCCGGCGCTGATCCCGATCGAGGTGGTCAGCATCGTGATCACCGCCCGGCTCGTCCAGGTCCTGGGCGCGCCACGGACCACGAGCCTCGCGCTGGCTGCCGCTGCCCTCGTGCTGCTCCTCGCAGTCGCCGGCCTGCCTGCAGATGCCGGCCTGGCTGCGGCCGTGCTGTGGTGGGCCGGTTGGCTCCTGGGCGGCGCGGTGCTGCTGCTGCTGGCACGCCAGCCCTTGCCAGAGGCCGACTCCGAGGAGGCCTTGTCGCGCGATGGCGCCCGCCTGGCCCACAGGGCGGCCTTCGCCGTTTTGTCGATGGTCCCCGGCCCCGTCCGCAGCTACCTGCGCCGCCGCGTCTTCGACTCCATGTTCGCCGTTTCTGCCGACCCATGGGACTACACGGCCTCCTACGAACGGCGCAAGCAGCAGCACCTGGTCGCCTCGCTACGAGGCCGCTACTCCACGATCGTCGAGATCGGCTGCGCCGACGGGCACAACGTCGAGGCCATCGCCCGGGCATGCCCCGAGGCCATGGTCCTGGGGACCGACGTGTCCGCCGTGGCCTTGGACGTCGCGCGACAGCGGACTGAGGCAATCGGCAACGCTGACGTCGTACCGCCCGACGAGGTCGCGGCACGGTTGGGGCACGTCACGCAGGCGGAGTGCATCGTCCTCGCGGAAGTCTTGTACTACCTCGTCACGGTACGGGCCATGCGGGATGCGTTCGGCGCTCTGGCCGCCACCGCGGGCGAGCCGCGGGACTTCCTCATGCTGCACGGTGCCGGCGACGGCCAGGTGCTCCACCGCCGGGCTGCGCGTGCGCTCGGGCTCGACATCGTTCACGAGCAGACCGTGGAGGACCCGGTACGCCCGTTCGTGCTCACGCTGGCTCGCACCACGTCGGCGGGCCTTCTCTAGTGCCGGTCACCGTCGTCACGCTTCGGGCACCCGCCTTCGCCAGCAGCCGCAGGCCCAGCACCTCTCCAGGTCGGGATCGCCTTGCGCCACGCCTCGCAGGTGCTCTGGTCGGCGGTGCACTGACGGCGACGGCTTTCCCAGCGACGGCGTGGTGGTGGGCCGCGCCGGCGGGCGTGGCCGTGCTCGTCCTGACGGTGTCAGGCGCGCGGCTACATCTCCGCCGCGCGGCGTTCCTCGGGGCCGTGGCGGGCTCGGCGTTCGCACTTTCCACCGTGAACTGGCTGTCCACGGTGGCACCGGAGGCGCTGGTCGGCGTCGTCGCCTACTTCGCCGTGTGGTGGGCGTTGCTGCTCGCCTGCTTGTCCATCGTGCTGCGCCGGCACGGCGGGCTGCTGCTGGTACCGATGGTGTGGGTCCTCGTCGAGTGGCTTCGTTCGGGTTTCCCCTTCGGCGGGTTCCCCTGGGCGCGCCTGGGCTTCGCCGCGTTGGACGGTCCCTGGGGGTGGCTGATCCCTTACTTGGGCGTGTACGGCCTGAGCTTCGTGCTGGCAGCAGTCGGCGCGTGCCTCGCCGGCGTGCTGCTGAGGGGCCGACGTCAGGGCGGCCCGGCCGTGGTGGCAGCGGGTGCGGCCTTGGCGGTCCTGGCGGCTGCTGGCCCGTGGCTCGACCGGGTGGGAGCCTCCGGGCGGCAGCACGATGCGCCGACCGAGCTGCTCGTCGCGGTGGTCCAAGGCGGCCCTCAGCAGCCCGGTGCCTCGCCGTCCCAGCCGCGGGCGGTCCTGGAGGCCCACGCGCGGGTGACAGGAGAACTGGCGGCCCGTTCCACGGAGCAGCTAGACCTGGTGGTCTGGCCCGAGAACGCGGCGGACATCGATCCGCTCCAGGACGAGTGGGCCGGGCAGGCCGTTCAGGACGCCGTGGACGAGGTGGGAGCGCCCGTGGTCGTGGGCGCCGTCGTCGAATCGCCCGACGGGACTGGGCGGGTGCTCAACCAGGCCATCCTGTGGCAGCCCGGCTCGGGACCGGGGTCGGCGTACACCAAGAGCCGACTCGTGCCCTTCGGTGAATACGTGCCGTTCCGCTCCGTGCTCGCATCCATCGTCCCGTCATTGGCCCGGGTGCCACGAGACATGGTTCCTGTTGAAGCGTCGCCTACCCTCGACGTCGGACCGGTTCGGGCAGGTGTACTCCTGTGCTATGAGGTGGCCTTCGACGACAAGGTTCAGGCCGCAGTTCGGGAAGGGGCGGGTCTCCTGCTGGTTCCGTCGAACAACGCCACCTACTCGGGCAGCTCTCAGCCCCTCCAACAGCTGGCCATCGAGCGTTTCCGGGCGCTGGAGACAGCGCGCGCGGTGCTGGTCGCCTCGACGACCGGCGTGAGCGCCCTCATCTCGCCCTACGGCGAGGTTATGGACCGTCTTGAGGACGGAGACTCGGGGTGGCTCAGCGGTCGGGTGCCGGTCTCGGAGGGAGCCACTCCGGCGGTGAGCTTCGGAGCGGCGATCGGCGGCGTCCTCGCTGCGGGCGGGGCGGTGGCGATCCTGCTGTCCGCGCTGCGGCCCGCGACGGGAGCGCGGCCGACCCGGCACCGTCCCGCGAGCCGCAGGAGGCACGGTCCTAGTTGTACTGCCCAGCGAGGTTGGTCAATCTCGTGATGGGCGGGCGCTTCCCGGTCGCGGTGTGGGGCCGGTGGTGGTTGTAGTGGTGGATCCATGCTGGCAGAGCCTTGCGCCGGGCGGATTCTGAGCCGTAGTGGCGGGCGTAGGCCCAGCCCTCGGCCAGGGTGCGGTGGAAGCGTTCGATCTTGCCGTTGGTCTGGGGCCGGTAGGGCCGGGTCCGCTTCGGGGTGATGCCGAGTTCGGCGCAGGTCCGTGCCCAGAGCCGGGATCGGTAGCAGCCGCCGTTGTCGGACAGGACCCGTTCGATCCGCACGCCTCTCGCTGCGAACCAGGCCGTGGCGCGGCGCAGCACGGCGGCCGCGGTCTCGGCGGTCTCGTCGTTGTGGATCTCTGAGTAGACGACGCGCGAGTGGTCGTCCAGCACGGTGTGGACGAACGCGTGCCCGCTCCGGGGCTGGTAGTACTTGCTGCGCGCCAGGCCCGGCGTCGCCAGGCGGTTGAGGTCGCCTTGCCGGCGTCCCACGAACCGCCAGCCGCCCCCGTCGGGGATGTTGCCGAGCTTCTTCACATCGACGTGGACGAGCGATCCCGGGTGCTCGTGCTCGTAGCGGCGGGCGGGTTCGCCGGTCCTGCGGTCGACGTGGGACAGCCGGTTGAGCCGGCAGCGGACCAGGACCGCGTGCACGGTCGAGGCGGGCATGCCGAGCTCCCCGGCGATCTGGACCGGTCCCAGGCGCCGCTTCCACCGCAGGTGCACGATCCGGCGCTTGACCGGCTCGGGGGTCCTGTTCGGAGAGCGATGGGGACGGCTGGACCGGTCGATCATCGCCGCCGCTGTCGGGATGCGTTTCGCGGATACGTGCCCGGTATGCGGCGCGGACCAGGGCCGCAGTAGCAGCCGGGGTGATGCCGAGCACGTCGTAGTGTGTGCGTCCCATGAGGTCCACCCCTGCGGCGTTCATCGTGGCCGGGACCGACTATCGAGCCTCTTCGGCACCTCCAGCCCGACACAGCCCAACCT
>JAIUOK010000064.1 GCA_020161245.1 Actinomycetota bacterium
CGACCGAGACCTCGACGACGCCGACCCCGACGCCGACCGAGACCGACCCGGCCACCTCGACGCCGACCGAGACGACGCCCACGCCGACCGAGACCGAGCCCGGTCTGGCCGACACCGGGTCGCGCGCCCCGCTCGTCGCCCCGGCAGGCATCCTCGTCCTGCTCCTCGGCCTCGGGATGCTGCTGCTGTCCCGCCGTCCGAGCGGCCGTCGCCACTGACGGTCCTGCGGTGAGCACCGCACGCCCTGACGCCCGCGACGGCGTCGCATGACGGGGCGGCGGCCCGGGTCCTCGACCCGCGGTCGCCGCCCCGTCGCTCTGCGTAGAGGTAGTCCTGCGAGGTGACGGCGGCCACGGCATGTCCTGCCCGCGTACGCGCCGAAGCGCTCCCACGACTCGCTACAGTCCCGTGCCGAGGCCCCTCAATCTCCCCGTGCGAGGGGCCTCCCCATGCCCGGCGTGCCAGCATCGGCGGAGTCCTGCTGCTGCCGTCCGGAGGCGACGTGGCCCGCGAGCACCGCATCGAGCACGGCCCCGTCCCGGCCGGGGCCGAGCGCATCGAGCGCACCGCCGTCCGCGCTGTCGCCGTCCGCGACGGGTCCGCCCTGCTGCTCCGCGGGTCGCACTACGGCGACCTGCGCTTCCCCGGGGGCGGCGTCGACCCTGGCGAGGACGTCGAGTCGGCCCTGCGCCGCGAGCTGCGCGAGGAGTGCGGAGCGGGGCTGCGCGCCGTCGGCGAGCACCTCGTCACCGTCGTCGACGAGCGCCCGGCCCGCGAGCCCGGCTGCGTGTTCGCGCACGTGTCGCACTACTGGTCGGTCGAGGTCGACGACGAGCTCGGCGCGGTGGAGCACGACCTGCGCGAGCGCGGCCTGGGCCTCGAGACCATGTGGGTGCCGGTGCCCGAGGCGCTCGCCACCAACCGCGCGGTCCGCAGCGGCCGGCGCGACGAGGGGTACCGCCGGCGCACCGACACCGCCGAGGAGCCCGACCCGCTGGCCTGGATCGAGCGCGAGACCTATGTCCTGGAGCTCATCTCCGCGGGCGCTCTCCCGCTGCCCGGGTAAGGGTGCTCAGCGCAGCCGCTTCGCGAACCACAGCTCGGCGTCGGGGTTGTCGTTGTAGCGCTCGATGCGCTCGTACCCGTGCCGGTCGTAGAGCGCGATCGCCGGGGTGAGGGCGCCGTTGGTGTCGAGCACGACGGTGCTCCTGCCGCCCTGCAGCGCCAGCGACTCGAGATGCGCGAGCAGCGCCGAGGCCACGCCCTTCCCGCGGTGCGCCGGGTCGACCCACATCCTCTTCACCTCGGCGCGGTCGTCGTCGAGCCAGGTGAGCGCGCCGCAGGCGGCGGGCGCGTCGTCGGCGCCGGACACGACGAACAGTCCTCGGTCGCCGGTGTACGCCGTCGTCGCTGCGTCGAGGGCGGCGTCGACGTCGAAGCCCTGCGGGAAGACCGCCCGGAGACCCTCGAAGTAGTGCGTCATCGCGACGCGGGCCGGCTCCGAGGCGGGGTCGACGATGCGGAACGCGGTCAGGTCCACAGCTCGGTCCAGCGGACGCCGAGCTGGTCCACCGCGACGCGCAGCGACGGCAGTGAGAGGCCGACGACGTTGGAGTGGTCGCCCTGCAGCTCCTCGACGAACGGGCCGCCGATGCCGTCGATGGTGAACGCCCCGGCCACCCGCAGCGGCTCGCCGGTGGCGACGTAGGCAGCGATGGCGTCGTCATCGAGGTCGGCGAACCGGACGACGGTGGACACGACCTCGGTGAGCCGCACCGGGCCGCCGGCGACCCCGAGGCGGTCTATCCGCACGACATGGTGGCCCGTGCGCAGGACGCCGGTGCGGCCGCGCATCGTGCGCCACCGCTCGACCGCCTCGTCGGCGTCCGCGGGCTTGCCGAGCGCGCGGCCGTCGAGGTCGAGCACCGAGTCGCAGGCGACGAGCACGGCGTCGGGCAGCTCGTCGCGCACCTGCGGCACGACGGCCTCGGCCTTGGCCTCGGCGAGGGCGGCGCAGACGTCCGACGGAGTCGTGCGCCCCTCGGCCGCGAGCCGCGCCTCGATCGCGTCCTCGTCGACGCCGCTCACGCGCACCACCGGCTCGATCCCGGCGTTGCGCAGAAGGGTCAGGCGGGCCGGGGACGCGGACGCGAGCACGAGCGGTCGGGGCACCCGACCACCCTGCCAGAACCGCCGATGCCTCGAGTAACTGCCGTAGGCCTCGGTTTCGGCCGCCCGGAACCGAGGGTTGCGGCAGTTACTCGTGTCAGCGGGGGAAGGAGGCCGCGCGCCAGCCGCCCTGGGCGAGCGGCTGGCGGACCGTGCGGTCGTGGGCGGCCCAGCCGGCGTGCGCGGACCCGGTTACCGGGCGCGCCGGGGCCGAGCTGCCGGCGGCGGCGACCACCGCGACGAGTGCGGCGATCTCCTCCGGCGTCGGGTTGCCGCTGACCACCCTCAGGACGGGTCGGTCGGCGGTGCCGTCGGCGCTCACAGCGGGATGTTCCCGTGCTTCTTCGGCGGCAGCGACGCGCGCTTGTTGCGCAGCGCCCGCAGCGCCTTGGTGATCTGCGCGCGGGTCTCGCTCGGGCGGATCACGGCATCGATGTAGCCCCGCTCGGCCGCGATGTAGGGGTTGGCGAGCGTGGTCTCGTAGTCGGCGATGTACTCCGCGCGCAGCGCGTCGGGCTCCTCGGACTTGCCCAGCTCGCGTCGGTAGAGGATGTTGACCGCGCCCTGCGCGCCCATCACCGCGATCTGGCCGGTGGGCCAGGCGAGGTTGACGTCGGCGCCGAGGTGCTTGGAGCCCATGACGTCGTAGGCGCCGCCGTAGGCCTTGCGCGTGATGACGGTGACCAGCGGGACCGTCGCCTCGGCGTAGGCGTAGATGAGCTTCGCGCCGCGGCGGATGATGCCGTTCCACTCCTGGTCGGTTCCGGGGAGGAAGCCGGGGACGTCGACGAAGGTCAGCACCGGGATGTTGAACGCGTCGCACGTGCGCACGAAGCGCGACGCCTTCTCCGAGGCCTCGATGTCGAGCGTGCCCGCGAACTGCATCGGCTGGTTGGCGACGATGCCGACGCTGCGGCCCTCGACGCGGCCGAAGCCGATGATGATGTTGGGCGCCCAGAGCGGCTGGATCTCGAGGAAGTCGCCGTCGTCGAGCACGGCCTCGATGACGCCGTGCATGTCGTAGGGCTGGTTCGGAGAGTCCGGCACGATCGTGTCGAGCGCCTTGTCGGTGTCGTTGACCTCGAGATCGGCCTCGATGTCGAACGAGGGCACGGGGTCGAGGTTGTTGCTCGGGAGGAAGCCGAGCAGCGCCTTGACGAAGTCCATCGCCTCGGCCTCGTCGGCCGTCATCGCGTGGGCCACACCGCTCTTGGTGTTGTGGGTCCGCGCGCCGCCGAGCTCGTCGAAGCCGACGTCCTCGCCGGTGACCGTCTTGATGACGTCGGGCCCGGTGATGAACATGTGCGACGTCTTGTCGACCATGATCGTGAAGTCGGTGATGGCGGGGGAGTAGACCGCGCCGCCGGCGCACGGGCCCATGATCAGCGAGATCTGCGGGACGACGCCGGACGCCAGCACGTTGCGGCGGAAGATCTCGCCGTACAGGCCGAGCGAGACGACGCCCTCCTGGATGCGCGCGCCGCCGGAGTCGTTGATGCCGACCACCGGGCAGCCGGTCTTCATGGCGAGGTCCATGATCTTGACGATCTTCTCGCCGAAGACCTCGCCGAGGCTGCCGCCGAAGATGGTGAAGTCCTGTGCGAACACGCAGATCGGCCGGCCGTCGACCGTGCCGTAGCCGGTGATCACGCCGTCGCCGTAGGGGCGGTTCTCGGGCAGGTCGAAGTTGTTGGAGCGGTGGCGGGCGAGCGCGTCGAGCTCGACGAACGAGCCCTCGTCGAGCAGCTGCTCGATCCGCTCGCGCGCGGTGGCCTTGCCGCGGTCGTGCTGCTTCTGGACCGACTTCTCCGGGGCGGCGTGGAGCGCGGCCTCGCGGCGCTTCTCGAAGTCCTCGATCTTGCCGGCCGTGGTGGTCGGGTCGGCTGCTGGCGTGCCCTGGATCTCCGGCGCTGCGGTCACCGCGCGTCACCCATCCTCGAGAGTCGGGTCGTGGCGGCCGCGACGCCCGCGGCCGGACCTGCTCGTACCTTAGCCACGTGGTCCCCCCTGATTCGCAGCCTCCCGAGCAGGTGCGACGTACCTCGCACAGCCCCTACGACCCGCGCTCGCTGGACGACGAGCTGCTCCAGTCGGCGCTCGACGCCGCAGGAGATCGGGCGTGGGGCCCGGTGGTAGTCGTCCCCTCCACGGGGTCGACCAATGCCGACGCCGCCGACCAGGTCGACCAGGGCTGCCCCGAGGGGTTCGCGGTCGTCGCCGACGAGCAGACGCAGGGCCGCGGGCGGCTCGGCCGCACGTGGGTCTCGCCGTACGGCGCGGGGCTGGCGATGTCGGTGGTGCTGCGCCCGCACGTGCCCGAGAACTCCTGGGGCTGGATCCCGCTCATGACCGGCCTCGCCGTCGTAGAGGCGCTCGGGATGCAGGGCCTCGAGGCGCGGTTGAAGTGGCCCAACGACGTCGTCGTCGACGGCCCGGCGCGCGACGGCGGCCCGGGCCCGCGCAAGCTCGGCGGGCTGCTCGCCGAGGTGAGCGGGACCGCCGTGGTGATGGGCGCCGGGATCAACGTCGACCTCGCCGAGGACGAGGCGCCGGTGGCCCGCGCGACGTCGGCGCGGATCGAGGGCGCGGATGTGCAGCGCGAGCGGCTGGTGGTCGACGTGCTGGCCGGCCTGCGCCGCCGCTACGTCGACTGGCAGCTGTGCGGCGGCGACGCCGATCGCGCGGGCCTGCGCGACGAGTACCGGGCCGCGTGCCTCACGCTCGGCCGCGAGGTGCGGGTGCACCTCCCCGGCGGCAGCGTCCTCGAGGCCGTCGCCGTCGACGTCGACCCCACCGGCCGTCTCGTCGTGCGCACCCCCGACGGCACCACCCACGACCTCAGCGCCGGCGACGTCGAGCACCTGTTCTCGTAGGTCGCGATGAAGGTTCCCTTCGTGGAATAGAGCCGAACAGGCAGGGCCTTCATCGCGTCGGCTGTCCACAGGTGAGAGAGGCGTCGGGTGCCTCGCCTACGGGGACGTCGTCGGGAAGTCGCGGGGGTGCGGGACCGGGCGGCGGGGGCGTGGGAGCATGCCGTGCATGGGGTACCCGAAGAAGCTGCTGGCGGCGGACGAGTCGATCGTGCATGAGCTGCGGCCGCACTGGCGCAGCTTGGTGACGCCGGTGGTCGTGCTGCTGCTGACCGTCGGCTTCGGCACCTACCTGCTCACCCGCTGGGACAACACGGCCTACCGCTGGACCATCGCGGCGATCATGCTGCTCATCCTGGTGATCTGGGTGATCCGGCCGTTCCTGTACTGGCTGACGACGCAGTACGTCATCACCGACCACCGCATCATCGTGCGGACGGGCCTGATCTCGCGGTCCGGCCGCGACATGCCGCTCTCGCGCGTCAACGACGTGTCGTTCCGCAAGACCGCGCTGGAGCGCATGCTCAACTGCGGCACGCTCATGATCGAGTCGGCCGGCACCCAGGGCCAGCTCATCATCGCCTCGGTCCCCGACGTCGAGGACATCCAGCGCGAGATCTACCGCCTCCACGACGAGGACGACGACCGCCGACGCGGCAAGTACGCGCAGGGCTGACGGCCGCCGCATGATCGAGGAGCACGACGGCGCCCACGGGGCCTCCCGGCCTGAAGACGTCGTCGACGACGTCGTCGAGCGCGTGCTCGGCGCACCCCGAACGCTGCGACGCGAGGAGCTCGCCTCGCAGGCGGGGGTCGGCCTTCCCGAGTCGCGGCGGCTGTGGCGCGCGATGGGCTTCGCCGACGTCGGCGACGCCGTGGCCTTCACCGAGGCCGACCTCGAGGCATTGCGGCTGCTCGACGGGCTCGTGCAGCGCGGGCTGCTCGACCGCGACACCTCCGTCGACGTCACCCGCGCGCTGGGTCAGACGACGTCGCGGCTCGCCGACTGGCAGGCCGACACCTTCGGCCGGATCCTCGTGCGCACCGGCGTCCTGGATCTCGACGACCCCCTCGGCCCCGGCTCGGCCGACCGCCTGCGCGACGAGGTCGACCGGCTGCTGCCGGTGCTCGAGAAGCTGCTGGCCTACTCCTGGCGGCGCCAGCTCGCGGCCGCGGTCGAGCGCGCGCTCGCCGACGCGGAGGCCGACGGCGACGTCGAGACCGGCCACCTCACCGTGGGCTTCGCCGACCAGGTCGGCTTCACCCGGCTGTCACGCCAGCTCACCGAGTCCGACCTCGCCGCGCTCGTGGGCCGCTTCGAGGCGCGCTCGGCGGACATCGTGGTGTCGGCCGGCGGACGCCTGATCAAGACTCTCGGCGACGAGATCCTGTTCGTCGCGGCCGACCCTGCCGCCGCAGCCGAGGCCGCGCTGCGACTGCTCGCCGAGCACGAGGCCGACGAGGAGATGCCCCGGCTGCGCATCGGCCTGGCCACGGGCGTCGTCGTCACCCGCCGGGGCGATGTCTTCGGCACCACGGTCAACCTGGCGTCGCGGCTGACGGCCGTGGCGCGGCCCGACACCGTCCTCGTCGACGCCGTGACGGCCGACCTCCTCCACGACGACCCTGCCTGGCGCCTGCGCCCGCTCCCTCCGCGGGCCGTGCGCGGCATCGGCCTGGTGCGGCCGGTGTCGCTGCAGCGGGCGCCGGAGGAGCGCGACCACGACGGCGCGGTCGGCTGACAGCCCCTGCCCGGAGGCCCGGCGTCCCCTGCAACGGGGCCGTCCGCTCAGGCTCTTCACAGCATCCGCCGTGTTCAGGTCGTCGGAGGGCTGGTCGATACTGACCGCGTGAGGGTGGGAACCGGGGCAGGTCTCCCGTCGGCTCTGCGTGCCGACGGCGACCACGCGCGCATGCGCTCGCTCATGGAGCTCGTCTCCCTCGTCACCGCCTCGCGCGACTACGCCGACCTCCTCGAGGTGATGGCCGAGGAGTGCCGCCGCGCGCTGCAGGCCTCCACCGTGTCGCTGTCGGTCTGGGAGCGCGACCGCGGCACCGTGCGCACGCTGGTCAACGCCGGCGCGCTCATCGCCGGCCAGGAGGCGCGGCCCGACGACGAGGTCTACGGGCTGGCCGACCACCCGCTGGCGGTCCGGATGTTCACCGAGGGCACGGGCTACGTGCAGCAGCGCGGGCAGGCCGACGGCGACCCCGCCGTCGCGCGCCTGCTCGACGCCGAGGACAAGCAGTCGGCGCTCGGCGTGCCGATCCACCTCGACGGCCGCGTGTGGGGCGAGCTGTGGGCCACCCGGGCGCTGGGGGAGGAGCCGTTCACCGGCCTCGACGTCGAGTTCGCCCGGCTGGTGGCGGCGCAGGTCGGGGCCGGCATCGCCCAGGCCGAGCACCTCAAGCGCGTCGAGCAGCTGGTCTACATCGACGACCTCACGGGCCTGGCCAACCGTCGCGCGTTCGAGGACCGGCTCGACATCGCCTTCGCCCACCACCACGAGCTCGGCACCCCGATCGGGGTGATCGTGGTCGACGTCAACGGCCTCAAGCAGATCAACGACACCCAGGGCCACTCCGCCGGCGACCACGCGCTGACCTCGTTCGCCAACGAGCTCGCGATCGCCGCCAACGCGCTGCCGGACGTCATGGCCGCCCGCCTCGGCGGCGACGAGTTCTGCGTGCTCGCCGTCGGCATGCCGGCCGAGGGGGTGCAGGCGCTCGCGGAGGACGTCTGCCGGCGCGCCCAGCACGTGCTCGAGCTCGGCGTCGCGTGCGGCGTCGCCACCACCGACACCCTGCCCTCGCACTCCATGACCGGCTCGCGCCTGCTGCGCGCCGCCGACGCCGCGCAGTACCGCGCCAAGCGCGCCGAGTCCGCGGTGCCCGTCGTGGCCGGCCACCGCGGCGTCATGCCCGAGGCCGGCGCGGAGGAGGAGCCCGACCGTCGGGCGTTCCGCGGGCGCGGCTCCCGCTCGCCCTCCACGCTCGTCGACGTCGTGCTGCGGCGTCTCGACGACGCAGCCGACGCCACCGCCGCCGAGCGCCTCGCGATCGTCGCGCAGGCGGTCGCCGAGACCGTCGACGCCGCGGGGTGGTTCATCTCCAGCGTCCGGCAGGGCACGATCTGCACCGTGGACTCCGCCGTCGCCCGTGCCGTGCCCGACGGCTCGTCGCGCTTCTACTCCGTCGACGAGTTCCCCGTCGACGACTACCCCGCCTCGTACGCCGCTGCGTCCGGCCAGGCCGTGTTCGTCAGCGTCGACGACCCGCGCAGCGACCCCGCCGAGGTGGCGCTGCTCGCCGCGGGCAGCCTCTCGGAGATGCTCATGACGGGCGGCCCCGACGCGTCCGGCGACGGCTGGCTGCTCGAGGTCACCGGCGACGAGCTCTCGTCGTCCGTCCGGCCCTATGTCGGCGTCGCCCGCGCCCTGGCCGCCGTGGCCCTGCGCCGGTGAACGGCGGCCGGCCCGCGCGCGTGCTGGTCGCCGAGGACGACACGGAGATCAGCGGACCGCTCGTCCGCGCCCTGCAGCGTGAGGGCTACGAGGTCGCCCTCGTGTCCGATGGCCCCACCGCGCTGGCCGGCGGGATGTCCGGCACCGCCGACCTCCTCGTGCTCGATCTCGGCCTGCCCGGCATGGACGGCCTCGACGTCTGCCGGGCCCTCCGGGCCCGCGGCTCGGCGCTGCCCGTCCTCGTGCTCACCGCCCGCACCGGCACCGGCGACCTCGTCGTCGGCCTCGACGCCGGCGCCGACGACTACGTCGCCAAGCCCTTCCGCCTGCCCGAGCTGCTGGCGCGCGTGCGGGTGCAGCTGCGCCGGGCCGGCACCGGACCGCAGGACGTCGTCGCGGTCGGCTCGCTCGTGCTCGACGACCGCTCCCGCCGGGTGACGGTCGACGGCGACGAGGTCGTGCTCACGCCCAAGGAGTACGAGCTGCTTCGGCTGCTCGTGCAGCACGTCGGCGAGGTGGTCACCCGCGAGGTGATCATGCGCGAGGTGTGGCACACCGAGTGGCTCGGCGCCACGAAGACCCTCGACATGCACGTGTCGACCTTGCGCCGCAAGCTCGGCGACGCCGGTGCGATGATCACGACGCTGCGCGGTGTGGGGCTGCGTCTCGAGCGCCGGGAGGTCTAGTGCGCCGCCGGATCCTCCTGCTCGTCCTGGGCACGACGACCTTCGGCCTGCTGCTGTTCGGCGCGATCATCGTCACCGCGATCTGGAGCAACACTGCCGCCGCCAACCGCGACCGGGCCGATCTGCTCGCCCAGCGCGTGGCCAACAGCGTCGAGAACCAGTTCGAGAAGGACGGCGAGTTCGGCGAGCAGCAGTGGGTGGAGGTCCGAGACCAGAACATCGCCGTGGCCGAAGCGTTCAGCGCCTCGGTCACGGTGACGGTGCCGAGCGACACGAGCCCGGACGGCATCCGCGACTTCAGCATCAACCCGTTCGAGGGGGAGGCCTGGGTCTCCGAGGTCGTGACCATCCCCGGGTCTTCGAGGACCAGCGACCCGGTCGCCTGGGTGCAGGCCGCGGTCTCCGTCGACGCCAAGCGGGCACAGGTGGCCGGCCAGGCGCTGCTCATCCTCGCCATCGGCCTGGTGACCCTGGCCGTCACCATGACCGTCGCGTGGTTCTACACCCGGCGGCTCATGCGCCCCTTCGACCGGTTCCGGTCGTGGATCGCCTCCGTGGCCACCGGCGACCGGCGCCGCCTCGGCGAGCGCTACGGGGTGCCCGAGATCGACATGGTCGCCGAGGTGCTCGACGTCGGCATCACCCGCTTCGACGAGATGATCGAGCGCGAGCGCGAGGCCGCCGCCCACGCCGGCCACCAGCTCAAGTCGCCGCTCACCGCGATCTCGCTGCGCCTCGAGGAGGTCGTGGCCACCGACAACCTCGAGGTCGCCCACGAGGAGGGCGCCCGCGCGCTCGACCAGGTGGAGCGGCTGTCGCGCGTCGTCGACGAGGTGATGGACACGATGCGCGGGCAGCGCTCGTCGGCGCCCGTCGACTTCGCCGTGGGCTCGCTCGTCGACGAGCAGGTCGCGGAGTGGTCCGACGCGTTCGCCGCCCAGGGGCGCACGCTGCGGATCGTCGAGCGCGCGGACGTCGTGGTGCACGCCGAGCGGGGCGCCCAGGCTCAGGTGCTCGCCGCCCTGCTCGAGAACGCGCTGGTGCACGGCGCCGGGCCCACGGTCGTGCGCGTGCGCCGCGTCAGCGGGTTCGCCAGCGTCGAGGTGGCCGACCAGGGCCCGGGGGTGCCGGTCGGCCTCGAGGACTCGGTGTTCGAGCGCGGGGTGAGCAGCAGCGGGTCGTCCGGGCTCGGGCTCACGGTGGCGCGCACGCTGCTCGCGGCCGACGGCGGCCGGATCGAGCTGCTCTCGGCGCGGCCGGCGGTGTTCGCCGTCCTGCTGCCGTCGGTGGAGGAGGGGCCCCCGGCTGCGGCGGCTCCGTCCGTGCCGCCGGCCGGTCAGGCGGAGGTGGCGACCGCGGCGTCCTCGGCTGCTTCGGCGTCCTCGGGGAACACCCAGCGGCGGTAGGACCAGAACCGGAACATCGTCCCGAGCCCGAGGCCGATGACGTTGGCGCTGATGTTGTCGGCGAGGGCCGAGGTGAAGCCCAGCGCGTAGTGGCTGAACCACAGGCAGGCCACCGAGATGAGCATGCCGACGCCGTTGAGCACGAAGAACAGCAGGTACTCGCGGCCGAAGCTGGTGCGGCCGCGGTGGCGGAAGGTCCAGTAGCGGTTGCCGAAGTAGGCGAACGTCGTCGCGACCGCGACGCTGACCACCTTGGCGGTCAGCGGCTTGTCGTACATCGGGCCCTCGCCGCCGGCGAACCGGAGCAGGTTGAACAGGCCGACGTCGATGACGAAGGCCACCAGGCCGACGATGCCGAACTTGGCCACCTCGTGCCAGAGCCGGTCCACGCCGTCGGTGAGGCGGCGGAACAGGGTCTTCTGGACGGGCGGCTCGACCGGCGCCGGACTACCGGTGGACGCGTCGCTCACCTGCGAATGGTACCCGTGCACGAGACTCCGATGCGCCCGGCGGACGGGCGGTTCCCGCCAGGCCGCATCGGGCCGGTCCGAGGACGTGTGAGCGCTCCCACGCCTGCGCTAGCCTTCCCGCCGTGACCTACGACGTCCGGACCGGCCCCGACCCGGAGGACCCCCGCCTCGACCGCGTGACCCTCGTCTCCCCGGACGGCGTCGAGGCGGCGTTCCTCCCCGGGCACGGGATGCTCGGCACCAGCCTGCGGCTCGGGGGCGCCGAGCTGCTCGCCCGCCGCAGCGGGCTGCCGGCCCATCCGGAGAAGGGCTGGTCGTTCGGGATCCCGCTGCTGGCGCCCTGGGCCAACCGACTGCGCACCCACGGCCAGCAGGTCGGCGATGCCGCCTGGACGGTCGGCCCCGGCGCGATCCCCGACGACAACGGCCACCCCATCCACGGGCTGGTCGCCCTGCTGCCCTTCGAGGTGGCCCGCGCCGAGGCCGTCGACGGCGCCGCCGTGCTGCACGGCCTGCTCGAGTTCGGCCCGGCGCTCCCGTCGTTCCCGTCGTTCCCCTTCCCGCACCACCTCGACGTCGAGGCGGCGCTGTCCGGACGAGTGCTGCGCATCGCCACCACGCTGACGCCGACGGCCGACGTCGCAGTCCCGGTCGCGTTCGGCTGGCACCCGTGGTTCGAGCTGCCCGGCGCTCCTCGGCCCGACTGGGTCGTCGAGGCGCCCTTCACCGACCAGGCGGTGCTCGACGCCGAGAACCTGCCCACCGGCGAGGTGCTCGAGGGGGCGTTCCCGTCCGGCCGGCTGGCCGACAGGTTCATGGACGACGTCTGGCTCGGGGTGCCGGCCGACGCGCGCGCGTCGGTGTCAGGCGGGGGGCACCGGGTGACGGTGCGCTACGCGGAGGGCTACGACGTCGCCGTCGTGTTCGCCCCGCTGCTCTTCGACGCGGTCTGCTTCGAGCCGATGACGGCCCGGACCGACCCGTTCGAGGGCTGGGACCGGCTGCATGTGGTGCAGCCGGGCTCGTCCTACACCGCGGTGTTCGAGATCGAGGTCGCCTCCGAGGCGGCGGACGGCGGGGCCTGACCGCTTCGTTAGGCTCACGCCGTGGTCGCCCCGTCCCCTGACGCGCACGTCGCGCCCGGATTCCCCGTCGTGGGCGTCGTGGGCGGCGGCCAGCTGGCGCGGATGATGCAGCAGCCCGCCATCGCCCTCGGCGTCGGGCTGCGCGTGCTGGCGACGTCGATGGAGGAGAGCGCCGCCCAGGCCGTGCGCGACGTCCGGCTCGGCAGCCACCACGACCTCGACGCGCTGCGCTCGTTCGCCGACGGCTGCGACGTCGTCACCTTCGACCACGAGCATGTGCCGCCGCTCTTGCTCAAGACCCTGGCCGACGAGGGCGTGGTCATCCGACCCGGCGGCCGGGCGCTCGTGCACGCGCAGGACAAGCTGATCATGCGCGAGGCGCTCACCGCGGCCGGCGTCTCCTGCCCGCAGTGGTCTGCCGTCGACGAGGTGGAGCAGCTCGAGGCGTTCGGCGCGCGCGCCGGCTGGCCGCTGGTGCTCAAGACCTCGCGCGGCGGCTACGACGGCCGCGGCGTGTGGGTCGTCTCGTCGTTCGAGGAGGCCCGCGCGCTGATCGGGTCGACGACGCTCGCCCCCGGCGCGCGCTGGCTGGCCGAGGAGAAGGTCGAATTCGTGCAGGAGCTGTCGGCGCAGGTCGCCCGCAGCCCGCACGGCCAGGCGGTGGCCTATCCGGTCGTGCGCACCGTGCAGACGGATGGGATCTGCACCGAGGTCGTGGCCCCGGCGCCGGGCCTCACCGACGACGAGGCGGTGGCAGCGCAGCAGGCCGCGCTCACCGTGGCCAAGGAGCTCGACGTGGTGGGCATGCTCGCCGTCGAGATGTTCGAGACCCGCGACGGCCGCGTGCTCGTCAACGAGCTGGCGATGCGCCCGCACAACAGCGGGCACTGGTCGATCGACGGCGCGGTGACCTCGCAGTTCGAGAACCACCTGCGGGCCGTGCTCGACCTGCCGTTGGGCGACCCGTCGGCACTCGCGCCGCACGCCGTCATGGTCAACGTGCTCGGCACCGACAAGGACGGGCTCTACCGCGCCTACCTGCACACGATGGCGCGCGACCCCGGCGTGAAGATCCACATGTACGGCAAGGACGTCCGGCCGGGCCGCAAGCTCGGCCACGTGACCGTCGTCGGGGACGACCTCGACGACCTGCTGGCGCGCGCCCACCACGCCGCCGACTACCTCGCGGGAGTCATCGATGAGTGACCTGACCACCGCCGTCGGCGGCGTGCCGCTCGTCGGCATCGTGATGGGCTCGGACTCCGACTGGCCGGTGATGAAGGCCGCGGCCGACGCCCTCGCCGAGTTCGGGATCGCCCACGAGATCGGCGTCGTGTCGGCGCACCGCATGCCCGAGGAGATGGTCGAGTACGGCCGCACCGCGATCGACCACGGCCTGCGCGTGATCATCGCCGGCGCCGGCGGCGCTGCCCACCTGCCGGGCATGCTCGCTTCGCTGACGCCGCTGCCGGTGATCGGCGTGCCGGTGCCGCTCGCCAACCTCGACGGCCTCGACTCGCTGCTGTCGATCGTGCAGATGCCCGCCGGCGTGCCCGTCGCGACGGTCGCGGTCGGCAACGCGCGCAATGCAGGCCTGCTGGCCGTGCGCATGCTCGCCAGCGGCGACGACGAGCGCGGCGCGATCCTGCGCCAGCGGATGGCGGCGTTCCAGGCCCAGCTCAACCAGAGCGCGCGCGACAAGGGTGCATCCCTGCGCAAGTCGCTGTAGGTCAGGCGGTCAGGCGCCGAGCCCCCGGCGGTACTCGATCGCCGGGCAGCGGTCCATCACCACGTCGAGGCCCGCGTCGCGGGCGCGCCTGGCGGCGTCCTCGTCGACGACGTCGAGCTGCAGCCACACCGCCTTGGCGCCCACGGCGATGGCGGCGTCGACCACCTCGCCGACGCGGCGGGAGTTCACGAAGCAGTCGACGACGTCGATCGGCCCGACGGCGAACGCGGCGTCCTGCACCGTGGAGTAGCCCTGCTCGCCGTGCACCTCCTGGGCGCGCGGGTGCACCGGGACGATGCGCTTGCCGCGCGACTGCAGGAGCCGGGCGACGCCGTAGGCCGCGCGCTCCTCGTGCTGCGACAGGCCGGCGACCACCCACACCGCGGTGTCGCGCAGCAGGCGGTCGACGACGGCGTCGTCGCCGTAGAGGTCGGGATCGCGCATGGCGCCACCCTACGGCCGCGCCGCACGCTCAGCAGTCAGCGCGCAACACGGTGGCGGCGTGCCGATCAGGCGGCGACCCTTGGCCGGCTCTGCCTCTCAGCCGGCAACGCGTGGCCGGCTCTGCCTCTCAGCCGGCAACGCGTGGCCGGCCCAACGCCTTGAACGTCCAGCCCGCCCCGATCCACGCCGGCGCGTCCAGTGCGTTGCGGGCGTCGAGGATCCGCGGGCTCGCCACGATCGCAGCGAGCTCGGCGGGGTCGATGTCGCGGTACTCGCGCCACTCCGTGAGGTGCAGGACGACGTCGGCGTCCTTGCAGGCCTCGAGGGCGGTGTCGCAGTAGGTGAGCTGCGGCCGGGTGCGGCGGGCGTTGTCGAGCGCCTTGGGGTCGTGGACGAAGACGCGGGCGCCGCGCTCGTGCAGCGTGGAGGCGACATCGAGGGCCGGCGAGTCGCGGATGTCGTCGCTGTCGGGCTTGAAGGCAGCACCGAGCACCGCGACATGGGCGCCGGTGACGGCGCCGCCGAGCAGCTCGTGGGTCATCTCGACCGCGCGGCGGCGACGGCGTCGGTTGATGTCGTCGACGTCGCGGAGGAAGTGCAGAGCCTCGTCGACGCGCAGCTCCTCCGCGCGGGCCATGAAGCCGCGGATGTCCTTGGGCAGGCAGCCGCCGCCGAAGCCGAGACCGGCCTGCAGGAAGCGGCGTCCGATGCGGGCGTCGTAGCCGATGGCGTCGGCGAGGGCGACGACGTCGGCGCCGGTGGCCTCGCACAGCTCGGCCATCGCGTTGATGAACGAGATCTTCGTGGCGAGGAAGGCGTTGGCGGCGTTCTTCACCAGCTGCGCCGTGGCGAGGTCGACGACGACCCACGGCATGCCGTGGTCGAGGACGGGCGCGTAGAGCGAGGCGAGCTCCTGCTCGTCCTCGGGGCGCTCGACGCCGACGACGAGACGGTCGGGGGTGAGGGTGTCCTTGACAGCGAAGCCCTCGCGCAGGAACTCGGGGTTCCACGCCAGGCGTACCTGCTCGCCGGCCGGGGCGATCTCGTGGAGGCGGTCGCGGACATGCTCCGCGGTGCCGACCGGCACGGTGGACTTGCCCACGACGAGGCAGGGGTGGTCGAGCAGCGGGCCGAGGTTGTCGACGGCCGACCAGACGTACTTCAGGTCGGCGGCGTTGGAGCCGGGGGCCTGCGGCGTGCCGACGCACAGGAACAGCACCTCGGCGCCCGATGCCGCCTCCTCGTAGGAGGTGGTGAAGCGCAGTCGGCCGGTGGCCAGGGTGCGCTCGAGCAGCTCGTCGAGCTCGGGCTCGTAGAACGGCGTGCGCCCCTGCGACAGCAGCGCGACCTTGGCCTCGTCGACGTCGAAGCCGACGACGTCGTGGCCGATCTCGGCCATCGCGGCGGCATGGACGGCGCCGAGGTAGCCGCAGCCGACGACGGTGATGCGGCGCGGGGCGAACGCGGGACGGGTGCTCTCGTTGCTGTTCATCGGGGTCCAGGCTAGGGCGCGTCTGTTACGCGGAGTGAATCGACGGGGCGCAGTCCACCCGGGCGGTCCAGGGCAGGCACGCAGCGCTGTTGCCCACTCACGGAACGCTCATGCACGGGCGGTGCCGGCCGGCGCTCGCGGGCGACCCGGCAGGAGCCCCGGGGGAGGGCCCGGCGTAGGTTAGCGATCAGTCACATGGGAGCGGCCGCTGTCGGCGGCCGGCGGAGCGAGGTGGACGGCGATGGCGGGCAACAAGGACTTCGACCTCTACCGGCCGGCGGAGATCCATGACGAGCTGCGGGCGGCTGTGCGCGAGCTGGCGGAGGCCAAGATCGCGCCCCGCGCGGCAGAGATCGACGAGTCGCACGAGTTCCCGCTCGACGTGCTGGCAGCGCTGACGGCGTCGGACTTCCACGCGATCCACATCTCGGAGCAGTACGGCGGCGCGGGCGGCGACGCCCTCACCGCGTGCATCGTGATCGAGGAGGTCGCGCGGGTGTGCGCGTCGTCGTCGCTCATCCCGGCGGTGAACAAGCTGGGCACGATGCCGCTGATCCTCGGCGGGTCGGAGGAGGTCAAGCGGGCGTACCTGCCGAAGGTGGCGGCGGGCGAGGGGATGTTCTCCTACGCGCTGTCGGAGCCCGAGGCCGGCAGCGACGCCGGCGGCATGCGGACGACTGCGGCGCGGGACGGCGACGACTGGGTGCTCAACGGCGCCAAGCGCTGGATCACCAACGCCGGCGTCTCGGAGTACTACACCGTGATGGCGCTGACCGATCCGGACAAGCGCACCCGCGGCGGCATCACGGCGTTCGTGGTGGAGAAGGGCGACGAGGGGTTCACCTTCGGCGCGCCCGAGCGCAAGCTCGGCATCAAGGGGTCGCCCACCCGCGAGCTGTACTTCGACAACGTGCGCATCCCGGACTCGCGGCGCGTGGGCGAGGTGGGGGAGGGCTTCGCGATCGCGATGCGCACCCTCGACCACACCCGTGTGACGATCGGCGCGCAGGCCGTCGGCATCGCGCAGGGCGCCCTCGACGCCGCCGCGTCCTACGCCAAGGAGCGCCAGCAGTTCGGCAAGGCGATCGCGGAGTTCCAGGGCATCCAGTTCATGCTCGCCGACATGGCGATGAAGCTCGAGGCCGCCCGCCAGCTGGTGTACGTCGCTGCTGCGAAGTCCGAGCGCGAGGACGCCGACCTCACGTTCTTCGGTGCCGCCGCCAAGGCGTTCGCCTCCGACGCCGCGATGGAGATCACCACCGACGCGGTGCAGGTGCTCGGCGGGTACGGCTACGTGCAGGACTACCCCGTCGAGCGGTTCATGCGCGACGCCAAGATCACCCAGATCTACGAGGGCACCAACCAGGTCCAGCGCATCGTCATGGCGAGGAAGCTCCTCGAGCAGTACTGAGCCCCCGGGTTACTCAGCGGAGCCGGACTCCTCCGGCGGTACGCCATCCGGGTGCGCGGCGCCGGAGCGTGACTGATCGCTGAGCCGAACGGGCGACCTGACCGGTCAGTCCCGCGGTGGTCGTCGAGCACGGCTGCAGGGATGCCCGGCCGGGGGCCGTCGCGCAGGTTGACCGCACGCCGCCCACGGTTCGCGGTGCTCCCCTGCACGAACGGCGCGCGGAGGTTGGGCGGATTGCTCGCACCGGCCCTGGCAGACGGTCGAGCGGTCCCGCCCCGCGGGACTGGGAAGGGCGGTGGCAGGCTCCCCGGCTTGTCGTGGCAAGCCTTGCCTGCTCCCTAACCTTCTCGCCCATGGGATCCCGCCTGCTCGCCGCCGCTGCCGCGGCCGCCGTCGCCCTCGGGCTGCTCGGCGCCGCGCCGTCGGCCAGCGCGGCTGCAGGAGGTCTCGACACGGCGGCCGCCGCGGCGCAGTGCGGGGTGTCGCTCAAGGCGTCGTCGTCGGACGCCGCGAGCGCCGACGCGATCATGGCCGGCACGGTGAGCTTCGGCGCCAAGGGCACGCTGACGCTGGCGGCGGACCCCGACTGGCAGCCGCAGACCACGCTGGACCGCTCCGGCAACGCCAACGTCCACACGCTCACCTGGGCCCTGCCGCTGCTGCGCGAGGGGGTGCGCCGCGCCGACCAGGCCATGGTCGACCGCTTCTACTGGTTGCTGCAGGACTGGGCTCGCGACGTGCCGCCGGCCCCGATCTCGTCGACCGGTCCGTACTCGGCGCTGCCCGAGGGGTACCGGATGCTGGCGCTGGCGTGCGCCGCTGCCGGCCCGCGCGGCGCCGAGCCGTGGCTCGCCGAGCTCTACACCGCGCAGGCCCAGTTGATGACCGGCGCCGACCACTTCAGGCTGGGCAACAACACCAGCCTCCACCAGTCGATGGGGCTCTACGTCGCCGGCGTGGTGCTCCGGCGCGGCGACCTGCGGGCGACCGGGCTCGACCGGATGGCCCTGGTGGCCGAGCACCTGCTGCTCGCCGACGGCTCGGACCTCGAGGGCGCACCCGGCTACAGCAGCCACAACTACGTGTGGTTCGGCCAGGCTGTGCGCCGCATCGCGCTCGCGGGCGACGCCGTCCCTGCGGGCCTCGCCCGCGCGACGCGCATCGCGGACCTGCTCACGCACGCGACCCGCCCGGACGGCCGGCTCGAGACCATCGGCGACACCGAGCCGACGACCGGCCCCTCGACGACGAGCACCGCGCAGACGTTCGCTCGCACCTTGGGCGCGCGGGGCACCGTTCCGGCGTCGACGTTCGCGGCGTTCGAGGGCGGCTACGTCTTCGACCGCTCCGGCTGGGGCACGGGCGCGCGCACGTTCGCCGACGAGACCTTCTGGTCGATGCGTACCGGCCGCGCCGCCTCCCGCGCGATCCACGGACACGCCGACACCGGCAGCCTCACGCTGTCCGCCCACGGCAGCGCGCTCGTCGACGACCCCGGCCTCTACGCCTACGACACCAGCGCCCGCCGGAAGTGGATCGTGTCGCGCGCCGCGCACTCGGTGGTGACGATCCCCGGCCGCACCTACACCCGCGGGCTCGACTCGGTGGTCGCTTCCAAGCCGGTCGCCGGCGGCGAGCTCGTCACGATCACCGACCGCGGCTACGCCGGCATGCTCCTGACGCGCACGGTCTACTACCACCGGGCGTCCGACACCGTCGTCGTCTGGGACTCCGCGGCGCGCACGAGCGGCACCGTGCCCACCTACGCCGAGCAGCGCTGGCAGATCGCCGCCGGCCGCAAGGTCGTCACCGGGACCGGCCGGGCGGCGACGTCGGGCACGGGCGGCAACCTGTCGATGCGCTGGCCCGCTGCGATCCCGTCGCTCGCGCGCTACTCGGGCTCGAGCGCGCCGCTGGCTGGCTGGTCGTCGCCGGGCTACGGGCAGCTGCAGGCGGCGACGACGCTGGTGGCTCGCCGCCCGCTGAGCGCCACGGCTCCGGCGATGTGGCTCACCGTCCTCGCGCCCAGGGCAGCCGGGGTGGGCGACTCCGCCGTGACGACGTCCGCGAGCCTGAGCTCGACG
>JAIUOK010000065.1 GCA_020161245.1 Actinomycetota bacterium
GTGGCGGCTGTGGACCGCCTGGGGCGCATTTCTTGCTTCTATCGCAAGCAGGGGCACCTTCACCCGTAAACGGCCCGGGGGAGTGGGGGCGGTACAGGGGGGTCCTAGTGTGTGAATGGTCGATAACTGAGGGTCCGTGCGGTGCGGTCGGCTGGTGGTCCCTGATCGAGGTGGAGGCGTGCGATGGTGCAGCGGGTGGCGGTCGTCGGGGCCGGGCTCATGGGCGGCGGGATCGCCCAGGTGGCGGCGCAGGCGGGGTACGACGTCGTGCTGCGCGACGTGACGCCCGACGCCCTCGAGCGCGGCCTCGGGGCGGTCCGCGGGTCGTACGCCAAGTTCGTCGAGAAGGGCCGGCTGAGCCAGGACGACGCCGATGCCGCGCTGGCGCGGATCACGACGACGACCGAGCTCGACGCCGCAGCCGACGCCGACCTCGTCGTCGAGGCCGTCTTCGAGAAGCTCGAGGTCAAGGCCGAGGTCTTCCGCGAGCTCGACCGGATCTGCAAGGACGACGCCGTGCTGGCGTCCAACACCTCGGCCATCCCGATCACCTCGATCGCGGCGGTGACCCGGCGGCCGGAGTCGGTGGTGGGCACGCACTTCTTCTCGCCGGTGCCGCTGATGAAGCTCTGCGAGCTCGTCCGCGGCTACAAGACCAGCGACGCCGCACTCGCGGCAGCCCGCGAGTTCGCGGAGGGTGTCGGCAAGACGTGCATCGTCGTCAACCGCGACGTCGCAGGCTTCGTCACCACCCGCCTCATCTCGGCGCTCGCGATGGAGGCTGTGGCGCTGCTCGAGAGCGGGGTGGCCAGCGCCGAGGACATCGATACCGCGTGCCGCCTCGGGTTCGGCCACGCCATGGGCCCGCTCGAGACGATCGACCTCACGGGCGTCGACATCATGCTCAACGCCGCGACCAACATCTATACCGACACCCAGGACGAGAAGTTCGCCGCTCCGGAGCTGCTGCGCCGGATGGTGGCGGCAGGCGACCTGGGCCGCAAGACGGGCCGCGGGTTCTACCCGCACGGCTGAGAGGGGACGTCGTCGTGCGCGACAAGCCGTGGCTGATGCGGACCTACGCCGGGCACAGCTCGGCGGCGGAGTCCAACGCCCTCTACCGGCGCAACCTGGAGAAGGGGCAGACCGGCCTCTCGGTGGCCTTCGACCTGCCGACGCAGACCGGGTACGACCCCGACGACATCCTCGCGCGCGGCGAGGTCGGCAAGGTGGGCGTGCCCGTCTCGCACCTCGGCGACATGCGGCAGCTCTTCGACGGCATCCCGCTCGAGTCGATGAACACCTCGATGACCATCAACGCGACCGCGATGTGGCTGCTCGCGCTGTACGCGACCGTGGCCGAGGAGCAGGGCGCGCCGCTGTCGAGCCTGTCGGGCACGACGCAGAACGACATCATCAAGGAGTACCTGTCGCGGGGCACGTACGTGTTCCCGCCCGGCCCGTCGCTGCGGCTGATCACCGACATGATCGCGTGGACGGTCGCCGAGGTCCCCAAGTGGAACCCCATCAACATCTGCAGCTACCACCTGCAGGAGGCCGGGGCGACGCCGGAGCAGGAGATCGCCTACTCGATGTGCACCGCGATCGCGGTGCTGGACGCGGTCCGCGACTCAGGCCAGGTGCCCGCAGACCGCTTCGGCGAGGTCGTGGCCCGCATCTCGTTCTTCGTCAACGCCGGCGTGCGGTTCGTCGAGGAGATGTGCAAGATGCGCGCCTTCGTCGCGATCTGGGACGAGGTGACCCGCGAGCGCTACGGCATCGTCGACGACAAGCAGCGCCGTTTCCGCTACGGCGTGCAGGTGAATTCGCTCGGCCTCACCGAGGCGCAGCCGGAGAACAACGTCCAGCGCATCGTGCTGGAGATGCTCGCCGTGACCCTGAGCAAGGATGCCCGCGCCCGTGCCGTGCAGCTTCCGGCCTGGAACGAGGCGCTCGGGCTGCCGCGCCCCTGGGACCAGCAGTGGTCGCTGCGCATCCAGCAGGTGCTCGCCTACGAGAGCGACCTGCTCGAGTACGACGACCTGTTCACCGGCTCGGTGGTGGTGGAGGCGAAGGTCGCCGACCTCGTCGAGAAGGCCACGGCCGAGATCCAGCGTGTGCAGGACATGGGCGGCGCGGTCGCCGCGGTGGAGTCGGGCTACATGAAGGGCCGGCTCGTCGCGTCGCACGCCGCCCGCCGGGCGCGCGTCGAGAGCGGCGACGAGGTGGTGGTCGGCGTCAACGCGTTCACCACGACCGAACCCAGCCCGCTCACCGTCGACCTCGACACCGCGATCCAGAGCATCGACCCCGCCGTCGAGCGGGCCGCCGTCGACAGGCTCGCCGAGTGGAGGGCGGGACGCGACGCGCAGGCGGTCGACGCCGCCCTCGCCGAGCTCGCGCGTGCCGCCGCGACGTCGGAGAGCCTCGTGCCGGCGACGCTCGCGTGCGCCCGCGCCGGCGTCACCACGGGGGAGTGGGCCGGCACCCTGCGGCAGGTCTTCGGCGAGTACCGCGCGCCCACCGGCGTGGCAGGCGTCGTCGGCGTGGCGCCGGCGTCGGCCGAGCTCGAGCAGGTGCGCAGCGCGGTCGCCGCCACCGGCGAGGAGCTCGGCGCGCGCCTGCGGATGCTGGTCGGCAAGCCCGGCCTCGACGGGCACAGCAACGGCGCCGAGCAGATCGCCGTCCGTGCTCGCGACGCCGGCTTCGAGGTCGTCTACCAGGGCATCCGGCTCACCCCGGCGCAGATCGTCGCGGCCGCGGTCGAGGAGGACGTCGACGTCGTGGGCCTGTCGATCCTGTCCGGCTCCCACCTCGAGCTGGTGCCCGCGGTCCTCGACGGGCTGCGCGAGGCAGGCCTCGGCGAGGTTCCCGTCGTCGTCGGCGGGATCATCCCCGAGGCTGACGAGCGCGAGCTCCTCGAGGCCGGTGTCGCCGCCGTCTTCACGCCCAAGGACTACGACGCCACGGCGATCATGGCGCGCGTGCTCGACGAGGTGCGCGTCGCGCGCGGCCTGCCCCGCCTGCTCGCCGCTGTCTGACGACGGCGAGGATGGGCGCATGACCACGCGCGTGCTCCTCGTCCGCCACGGCCAGAGCGAGGGCAACGTCGCACGGGTGTGGACCAGCGCCCGCGAAGGGTTCCCCCTGACGCCGCTCGGCCATGAGCAGGCGCAGCGGGTGGCGCAGGAACTCGCTGCGCACGTGCCCGTCGCCGTGTACGCCTCGCCGCTGCTGCGCGCGCAGCAGACGGCCCAGCCCATCGCGGCCGCTGCCGGCCTCGAGGTCGTGACGCTCGACGGCGTCGAGGAGCTGCACGTCGGCGTGCACGAGGGCGCGCACGACGACGTCGTCGCCCCCGTGGCCATCGAGGTGTTCGGCCGGTGGTGGCGCGACGGCGACCTGTCGGGGGGGTTCGACGGCGGCGAGACCGGCGACCAGATCGTGGCGCGGATGCGCGCGGCCCTCGACGGCGTCGCCGACCAGCACCCGGGGGCCACCGCCGTCGTCGTGTCGCACGGAGGCGCGATGGCGCTGGCCGCACAGGCGATGTGCCGCCTCGACCCGATGTTCGTCGCCCACCACCTGCTGGCGAACACCGACGTCGTCGAGCTCGTCCGGTCCGCCGACGGCGTCTGGAGCTGCACCGGCTGGGCGGGTCTCGTCCCCGACGCGCAGGACGCCGCTCCGCGCGCCTGACGCGATCACCTGCCGCCCCGCACACCCGCTGGCAGACTTCGCCCCGTGCTCCGCAGGCTCGCCGCCGCCGCCGCCCTCAGCTGCGCCCTGATCCTCGGCGCGGCAGCCCCGGCGATGGCGCAGGCCGTCACGGTCGACGGCGACGCCGCCCAACAGCTCGCCGACCGCTACGCGCCGCTCGTCGTGGTGCGGTCGCAGGCCGACCAGTGCGGAGCCGGGGAGCCCTACCTGCCGACCCAGGTCGACGCCGTGCTCGGGCAGCCTGATGTCGTGCTGCGCGGGCCAAGCGGCGAGACCGTGCAGGCGCCGACCGCCGCCGACCTCGCCGGCAAGGGCGACGGCTGGTACCTCGATCTCCCCGGCAACCCGCTGAGCCCGGGATGCTCCTACGAGCAGTGGTGGGACCGCACCAGCGACGAGCGGCCGGCCACCGTCTACGCACGGGTCGCGCAGGACGCCGACGCCGGCAAGACGGTGGTGCAGTACTGGTTCTTCTGGGTCTACAACGACTGGAACGACAAGCACGAGGGCGACTGGGAGATGATCCAGGTCGTCCTTCCGGCGCCGGACGCCGAGGCCGCGCTCAGCGCCGTGCCCGAGTCGATCGCCTTCGCCCAGCACGAAGGGTCGGAGACGGCGCCCTGGGGCGACTCCAAGGTGCATGCCGACGGCGACCACGTCGTCGTCTACCCGGCGATGGGGTCGCACGCGGCGTACTACACACAGGCGCAGTGGTTCGGGAAGAGTGCCGCTGCGGGCTTCGGCTGCGACGACACCCGCTCGCCAGGCGACCTGGTGCGTCCCGAGGTAGTGCTGCTGCCCGAGCAGGCCACGGGCGAGTTCGCCTGGCTCGGCTTCACCGGCCGCTGGGGCGAGAAGGCTCCCTCGTTCAACAACGGGCCCACCGGCCCCATCACCAAGACGCAGTGGGACGAGCCGGTCGGATGGCAGGTCGAGGAGGGCAGGGCCGGCGCCGTGCCGCTGCCCCCGGCCGGCGGTCCCGCGGTGACGGGCTTCTGCAGCCTGACGCAGGCGGGCTCGCTTCTGTTCATCCAGTTCCTCGACGCCCCGGTGGTCGTGGGCGTGGTGGTCGGGATCCTGCTCCTGCTGCTCGTGCTCGTCATCGTGCGCACGGACTTCTTCAACAACGACGACCCCGAGCTCGACCGCGAGCGCAAGGCCGGCCAGATCGCCGTCGCGTCGGTCGACGTCATGCGCAAGAGGCTCGACGCGTTCTGGGTGAGCTCCGCGCTCGTCGTCCTCGGCGTGGGGCTCAACCTCCTGCTGGGGCAGTGGCTGCTGCGCGCGCAGCCGGGGGAGGACCTCACCGATGTCGACGGGATCGGCGACGGGTTCGCGGGCACAGTCTTCGCGTTCGTCGCGTCGTTCCTCCTGCTGCCCGTGATCGCGATGGCCATGGCCACCTGCGTGGAGATCGTGGACGCCGTCGCCACGCATCGCGAGATCACCGCGGTCGAGGCGTTCCGGCGGGTGCTCGTCCACCCGGGCGGGTGGTTCGTCGCGATGCTCGCGTTCGTCGTCGTCAGCGTGCTGGCATCGACGTGGTGGCTGCTGCCGCTCGCCTTGCTGCTGCTGGCGATCTGGGCCGTGGCTCTACCGGCGACGGAGCTCGAGGACCAGGGCATGCGGGCGGGGCTGCGGCGCAGCCGGCTGCTGACCAAGGGCCGCCGCCTGCGCGGCGCGCTCCTCGGCGGCTTCCTCGTGTGGATGGGCTTCTCGCTGCCGTCGTTCGTCGGCGCGATCGCGCTCCTGCTCACCGGACTGCCGTTCTGGGCCACCAACCTCATCGCGATGCTCGTCGCCGCGCTGCTCGTCCCGGCCGCGGCCATCGGGCTCACGCTGCTCTACTACGACCTGCGGCACCGCAGGGCCGGCGACGACCGGCCCGCGGAGGCCACCGCCTAGGGCTCAGGCCGTGAGGATGCCGCGCTGCATCGCAGTGGTGACCGCGGCGGTGCGGTCGGAGACGCCGAGCTTGTCGAACACGTGCAGCAGATGGGTCTTGACGGTCGCCTCGCCGATGAACAGCTCGCTCGCGATCTCGCCGTTGGACAGCCCCTTCGCGACCAGCCGCAGCACCTCGAGCTCACGCGGAGTCAGCTGCTCGCCGCCGCGGACCTGGCGCATGAGCTTCGCCGCCAGCGGTGCGGCCAGCACCGTCTCCCCGCGCGCGGCCGCACGCACCGCGCGCACGAGCTCGTCGCGCGGGGTGTCCTTGAGCAGGTAGCCCGTGGCGCCCGCCTCGACGGCGCGCAGGATGTCGGCATCCGTGTCGTACGTCGTGAGCACGAGCACGCGCGACGTCCCGGCGGACACGATCTGGGCGGTGGCCGAGGCTCCGTCCAGCACGGGCATCCGCAGGTCCATGAGGACGACGTCCGGCCTCAGGTCGGCCGCCAGAGCCACTCCTGCGGCGCCGTCGTCGGCCTCGCCGACCACGTCGACGTCGGCCTCGCTGCCCAGCAGCCCGACCAGGCCGGACCGCACCACCGGGTGGTCGTCGACGACCAGCACGCGGATCACGGGACCCTCACCCTCACTCGCGTTCCTTCGCCCGGCGCGGACTCCACCGACACCAGGCCGCCCACGGCCTGCACCCGGCCGGCAAGGCCGTCGAGCCCGTAGCCGTGCCGCGGGGCCGCCGGGTCGAAGCCCTGCCCGTCGTCCGTGACCGACACCGTGGCGCCGTCCTCGTCGTAGGCCAGCACGACGTCGACGCGTCGGGCCCCGGCGTGGCGGCGTGCGTTGGCCAGCGCCTCCTGGGTCGCGCGCAGGGCGGCCACGTCGCTCGAGGCCGCCAACGGGGCCGGGTCGCCCTCGAGCCGGAACGACGCAGGTGTGCCCGTCTCGGCGGAGAACCGCTCGACGAGCCGCTGCACCGCCTGGGCGAGGCCGCCGCCCTCGAGCGCCGGCGGCGTCATGGCGCCGACCAGCGCGCGGGCCTCGGCCAGCCCATCGCGCGCCTGGGACTCGATCTCGCGCAGCCGCCGCAGCGCCTCGTCAGGGCGCGCCCCGGCGGCCGCCTGCCCGGCCTGCGCCAGCATGACGATGCTCGTGAACCCCTGCGCCAGGGTGTCGTGGATGTCGCGGGCGATGCGCTCGCGCTCGGCCACCGCGCCGGCCTCGCGCTCCGCTGCAGCGAGCTCGCTGCGGGTGGCCTGCAGCTCGAGCACGAGCGCCTTGCGGCGCTGGCTCTCGCGGACGAGGCCGTCGATGAACAGCCCGATCACGAGCGCGAAGACGATGTTGCCGACCGCCACCAGCGCGTTGCCCTCGAGCGACTCGCGGGTGAAGCCGTCGCGGGCCGCGAGCGTCAGCGTGAACGCCAGGCTGACGAGGACGGTCGCGACGATGGCGTCGCGGCGCTCGAGCAGCAGGAACCCCTGCGGGTAGATCGCGAAGAGCAGCACCAGCGACGACGGGTCGCGCCACGTCAGCAGCACCACGATGGAGTAGGCGATGAGCAGGTACAGCCACGACAGCCGGCGGTCCTCCCGGCGGCCCGCCGGCAGCCCGATGACGACGTAGGCGACGACGAGGACGAGCAGCAGCGGCAGCGTCCAGGCCCCGTAGCCGTCGGCGGTCGTGAGGATCGCCGCGGCAGCGACCATCACGCCGAACAGGGTGTGCCAGATGAGCAGCGAGCGTTGCGTGAAGTCGCCGGCGTCGACCACGATCGCGTGGTCGACGCCGGGGCTGCTCTCCATGCCGTTCATCCTGCCGGGGTCAGTCCTGGCCGCGCTTGTTCCAGCGGAAGAACACCAGGCTCAGGACGAGCCCGCCGATGGTCCAGGCCACGAGCACCGCGAAGCACTTCGCCAGCTCGAACGAGCCGGCCACCTCCAGCGCCGCCGCGGACTCGGGCAGGAACACGCTGCGCATCGCCTGCGTCAGCCACTTGAGCGGGAACAGGGCGGCGAACTGCTGCATCCACGTCGGCAGGTTGGCGTAGAGGAAGAAGACGCCGGACGTGAACTGCAGCACCAGCACGATGGGGCTGACGATGGCGGAGGCGCCCTTGGCGTTCTTCGGGACGACGCTGAAGGCGATGCCGAGCAGCGTGCAGGAGATCAGGCCGAGCACCGACACCCATGCGAAGGTGAACCACTGCGAGCCGCTCGGCAGGGCGACGTCGTAGAAGAAGTGGCCGATGAGGATCAGCAGCGTCACCTGCGCGACGTAGGCCACGAAGACCAGGCCGATCTTGCCGATGAAGTAGGAGACCTTGGGCATCGGCGTGCCCTGAATCCGCTTGAGCGTGCCGTCGTCGCGCTCCATCGGGATGGCGATGGCGAGGTTCTGGAAGCTCGTGTACAGGA
Organism: Actinomycetota bacterium; assembly: GCA_020161245.1. Classification (GTDB taxonomy): domain Bacteria; phylum Actinomycetota; class Actinomycetes; order S36-B12; family CAIYMF01; genus Longivirga. The sequence continues at coordinate 8,040 of JAIUOK010000065.1, forward strand.
TGCCGGAGGCGATCATGCCCGCCACGAAGTACTGCGCGAACGTGATGCCCGTGGGGCCCAGGGTCTGGCCGCCGAACACCGAGCCGAAGATGATCATCAGCAGCATCGGCAGGGCGAAGTTCCACACCGCGGAGTTGCGGTCGCGGAAGAAGGTCTTGAGCTCGATGCCGATGCGGCGCACGCCGAGCGCGAGCGCTCCGGGGGGTGCCGGCGGGGCGGCGGCCGCGTGGGCCGTGGTCGTGGTCATGACGCGTCCTCGGTGTCGTGGCCGATGAGTGACAGGTAGACGTCCTCGAGGCTCGGGCGCAGGATCTGCAGCCCGGGCACCTCGCCGCCGAGGCGGCCGGACAGCTCGCCGACCAGGCGCGTCGGCTCGTGCGTCGACGACGACCGGTGCTCGCCGTCCTCGACCCACGAGACCGTGGCGAGCGACTCGTCGCGGCCGCCGAGGCGCCGCGGGACGTCGCAGGCGATGACGCGCCCGCGCGCGATCACGGCCACGCGGTCGGCCAGCACCTCGGCCTCGTCGAGGTAGTGGGTCGTGAGCAGGATGGTCGTGCCCTGCGACCGCAGGCCGGCGATGAGCTCCCAGAACTCGCGCCGCGCCTCGGGATCGAAGCCGGTCGTGGGCTCGTCGAGGAAGAGCAGCTCGGGCCGCCCGATGATGCCGAGCGCGACGTCCAGCCGGCGGCGCTGGCCGCCGGAGAGGTTGGAGCCGCGCGTCCGGCGCTTCTCGGTGAGCCCCACCGCCTCGATGACCTCGGAGATGTCGCGCGGCTGCGGGTAGTAGCCCGCGAAGTGCGCCACGGACTCCTCCACGGTGAGGTCGCCGAGGTCGGCCGCCTGCTGCAGGACGATGCCGAGGCGCGAGCGCCACAGCGGCGTGGGCTTGGCGGGGTCGTGTCCGAGCACCGACACCTCCCCGCCGTCGCGGCTGCGGTAGCCCTCGAGGATCTCGGTGGTCGTCGTCTTGCCTGCGCCGTTGGGGCCGAGCAGGGCGAGCACCTCGCCTCGCACGACGTCGAGGTCGACGCCGTCGCAGGCCCGGGTCTCGCCGTAGGCCTTGCGCAGCCCCCGCACCCGGACGGCGAGCTCGGCGCCGTCGGGGACGGGCACCACGAGGTCGGTGCCGGCGGTCTGTGTCGTCATGGCTCCACCCTGCTCCTCCAGGCCGCCCGGATGCAGCGAACCGCCGGTTGCTCTTCGTCTCCACCGACCGGTGGACCCGCCCGTCATCCCGGCCGCCCGCGGCCACGTGCCCGCGGGTAGGTTCGGACGGTGCGCCTCGTCATCGCCCGCTGCTCCGTCGACTACGCCGGACGGCTGACCGCCCACCTGGCCAGCGCCACGCGGCTGCTGCTGGTGAAGGCCGACGGCTCCGTGCTGGTGCACTCCGACGGCGGGTCGTACAAGCCGCTCAACTGGATGAGCCCCCCGTGCTCGCTCGTGGTCGACGCCGGCGACGACGGCAGCGGGACGTGGACGGTGACCAACAAGGCGGGCGAGAGGCTCGTCATCACAGTCGAGGAGGTGCTCCACGACAGCGAGCACGACCTCGGGATCGACCCGGGCCTGGTGAAGGACGGCGTCGAGGCCCACCTGCAGGCGCTGCTGGCGGCCCAGATCGAGACGCTGGGCGACGGCTGGCGGCTGGTGCGCCGCGAGTACCCCACCGCTATCGGGCCGGTCGACATCCTCGCGCGCGACGCCGACGGGGGCGCCGTCGCGGTCGAGATCAAGCGCCGCGGCGAGATCGACGGCGTCGAGCAGCTCACCCGTTACCTCGAGCTGCTCAACCGCGACCCGCTGCTCGCGCCCGTGCGCGGGATCTTCGCGGCTCAGGAGATCAAGCCGCAGGCCCGCGTGCTCGCGCAGGACCGCGGCATCGACTGCGTCGTCCTCGACTACGACGCCCTGCGGGGCCTCGACGACGCCGAGTCGCGGCTGTTCTGAGCCCGCCGGGGCCCCGGGCGTCCCGGTACACCCCCGTGGCACGATCGGGGTGACCCCGCCGACGTGGTCCTCCCGGACCCGCTGCGACCTGCGGGGACGGCGTTCTGCGAGGAGTGCGGCGATGGCGCGCGAGATCCGGTCGATCGGCGTGGTGGGGCTCGGCACGATGGGTGCGGGCATCGCGGAGGTCTTCGCCTCCCACGGCTTCGACGTCGTGGGCGTCGACGCCAACGACGCGGCCGTCGAGCGCGGCCGCGGGCACGTCGAGGGCTCCACGGCCCGCGCGCTGAGCCGCGGCAAGATCACCGAGGACGACCGCGCCGCGCTGCTGGGCCGCATCCGGTTCAGCACGGAGCTGGCCGACCTCGCCGACCGCGACCTCGTCGTGGAGGCTGTGCCGGAGAGCCTCGACCTCAAGCGGGGCATCTTCGAGCAGCTCGACGCGATCGTCGGCCCGGAGGCGATCCTCGCCACCAACACCTCGTCGCTGTCGGTGACCGACATCGCCGTCGCCACCAAGCGGCCCGCGCAGGTCGTCGGCATGCACTTCTTCAACCCGGCGCCCGTGCTCAAGTTCGTCGAGGTCGTGCGGACCGTCGTCTCCGCGCCCGACGTCGTCGACGACGTCAAGGCCGTCGCCGAGTCGCTCGACAAGCTGCCCGTCGTCGTCGAGGACAAGGCCGGCTTCATCGCCAACGCGCTGCTCTTCGGCTACCTCAACCACGCGGTGTCGATGTTCGAGACCCGCTACGCGAGCCGCGAGGACATCGACGCGGCCATGAAGCTCGGCTGCGGCCTGCCCATGGGCCCGCTGCAGCTGCTCGACCTCATCGGCCTCGACACCGCCTACGAGATCCTCGACACGATGTACAAGCAGGGCCGCGACCGCCTCCACGCGCCGTCGCCGATCCTCAAGCAGCTTGTCACCGCGGGCCTGCGCGGCCGCAAGTCCGGCCGCGGCTTCTACAGCTACGAGGCGCCCAACTCCCCGGTCGTGGTGCCCGACGCCCTGACGCCGGCCGCGCAGGAGGACGGCGCTGCGCCGGTGCGCGCCATCTCGACCGTGGGCGTCGTCGGCACCGGCACGATGGCCACCGGCATCGTCGAGGTGTTCGCCAAGGCCGGCTTCGACGTCACCTACGTCGCCCGCGGCGACGACAAGGTGGCCCGCGTCCGCACGAACCTCGAGCGCTCGCTCGACAAGGGCGTGGCCCGCGGCAAGCTCAGCCAGGACGACCGCGACGCCGCCCTCGCCCGCGTCACGGGCACGACGTCGCTCGACGACCTCGCCGACCGCGACCTCGTCGTCGAGGCCGTCGTCGAGGACCTCGGGGTCAAGACGGTGCTGTTCTCCGCGCTCGACGACATCCTCAAGCCCGGCGCGATCCTCGCGACGACGACGTCGAGCCTTCCCGTCGTCGACCTGGCCGCTGTCACCAAGCGGCCGCAGGACGTCGTGGGCCTGCACTTCTTCAACCCGGCGCCGATCATGAAGCTCGTCGAGGTGGTCTCGACCGTCGCGACGTCCGACGACGTCGTCACGACGTCCGTCGAGCTGTGCAAGCGGCTCGGCAAGCACCCCGTCACCTGCGGCGACCGCGCCGGCTTCATCGTCAACGCGCTGCTCTTCCCGTACCTCAACGACGCCGTGCGGATGCTCGAGGCCAACTACGCCACCGCCGACGACATCGACACCGCGATGAAGACCGGCTGCGGCTACCCCATGGGCCCGTTCGAGCTGCTCGACGTCGTCGGCCTCGACGTGTCGCTCGCGATCCAGCGCACGCTCTACCTCGAGTTCCGCGAGCCCGGCTTCGCGCCGGCCCCGCGCCTCGAGCACCTCGTCACCGCGGGCTACCTCGGCCGCAAGACCGGCCGCGGCTTCCGCACCTACGAGTAGCAGCGCCTCCGAGCGGGCGGGTGGCGCTCGCTCGCCTACGATCGTCGGGTGGCGCGACGCAACCGACGGGCATCCGACGAGGCGCCCCGTCCGCTGCGCAGCGACCTGCAGCAGGTCGAGGAGCACGAGGACGGCGACTGGCACGTCCGGCGGGTCGCGGGCTCGTCGTCGGGCAAGACCTACCGGTGCCCGGGCTGCGACCAGGAGGTGCGGCCCGGCACGCCGCACGTCGTCGCCTGGCCCGCCGGCACCGCGTCGGGCGAGGAGCACCGCCGGCACTGGCACACGCCCTGCTGGGAGGCACGGCTGCGTCGCGGACCGCGCACGTCGCGCGGCCGCGGGCCGCGGTACTGATCAGTTGCACGCCCGACGTCGAGGAGAGGCAGGCCCGTGGCCGAGATCGTCGCCAACAGCGTGCTGCCCGCGCGCCGCGAGCCGCTCACGCTCACGACGTCGGACGGCTTGCGACTGGTGGGAGAGCTGGCGCTGCCCGAGGACCGCGACCCCGTGGCGACGATGGTGTGCCTGCATCCGCTGCCGACCCACGGCGGCTACATGGACAGCCACCTGTACCGCAAGGCCGCCTGGCGCCTGCCCGCGCTCGCCGGCATCGCCGTGCTGCGCTTCAACACCCGCGGCACGTCGAGCCCCGCCGGCACCTCCGAGGGCGTCTTCGACAGCGGTGAGGGCGAGGGCAAGGACCTCGTCGCCGCCGTCCTCGAGACCATCCACCGCGGCCTGCCCGACCCGTGGCTCGTGGGCTGGTCGTTCGGCACCGACGTCGTCCTCAAGCACGGCGACACCGACCCGGTGCTCGGCGCGATCCTGCTCTCGCCGCCTCTTCGCTTCTCGACCGACGCCGACCTCGACCACTGGGCCGTGAGCGGGCGCCCGGTGACCTGCCTCGTCCCCGAGCTCGACGACTACCTGCGCCCGGACGAGGCGCGCGAGCGGTTCGCCCGGATCCCGCAGGCCGAGGTGGTCGGCGTCGAGGGCGCGAAGCACCTGTGGGTGGGGGAGAAGTACGTCAGGATCGTGCACGACGCGATCGTGGAGCGGCTCGTCCCGGGCGCCGCGATCGACTACGACTGGCAGGGACCCATGGAGAGGTGGAGCGACCTGTGAGCAGCTTCCGGCTCGACGGCAGGACGGCGCTGGTCACCGGCGCCTCGAGGGGGATCGGCCGCAGCATCGCCGAGGCGTACGCCGAGGCGGGTGCCGACGTCGCACTGCTCGCCCGCGACGCCGAGAAGCTCGCCGAGACTGCCGCCGCCGTGCAGGCGCACGGCCGGCGCGCGGTCGTGCTGCCGTGCGACGTCACCGACATCGAGTCGGTGCAGGCGTCGGTGGCGCGCGCGGTGAGCGAGCTCGGCCAGGTCGACATCCTCGTCAACAACGCCGGCGGCAACTCGTTCTCGATGCCGCTCGCCGGCATGCGCTTCTCCGGCTGGGAGAAGACGCTGCGGCTCAACCTCGACTCCGTCGTGCACGTGAGCCAGGCGCTGCTGCCGCACCTGCTCGAGCGCAAGAGCGGCGTCGTCATCAACGTCGCCTCGGTCGCGGGCCTGCGCGGCGCGCCGATGATGAGCCACTACGGCGCGGCGAAGGCTGCCGTCCTCTCCCTCACGCAGTCCCTCGCCATCGAGACCGCATGGGCGGGCATCCGCGTCAACGCGCTCGTGCCCGGCTGGATCGAGACCGACCTCACCGACTTCCTGCGGGCCAACGAGGACGCCGAGAAGGGCACGCTCTCGCGCGTGCCGATGGGCCGCTGGGGCCAGTCACGAGAGATCGCCGATCCCGCGCTGTTCCTCGCCTCCGACGCCTCGTCGTTCATGACCGGCCAGGCGCTCGTCGTCGACGGCGGCCTGTCCGCGATGCCGTAGGGCACGGCCGCCGCCCACGGTCTAGGGTCGGCGCATGGCACCCGCTGTCGTGCTGCTGCACGCCTTCCCCCTCGACAAGCGGCTCTGGGACGACGTCGTCGGCCCGGTCGCCGAGGCCGGCTGGGACGTCGTCGTCCCGGACCTCCTCGGCTTCGGCGAGTCGCGCCTGCCCGAGGACTACGACGACGAGCCGACGCTGGCCCGCCACGCCCGCAGCGTGCTGGGCATCCTCGACCGCGTCGGCGTCGCCAACGCCGTGTTCTGCGGCATCTCCCTCGGCGGCTACGTCGCGATGGAGATCGTGCGGCAGGACCCGTCGCGCGTCGCCGGCATCGCGCTCGTCGACACCAAGGCCACGGCCGACGCCGACGAGGCGCGCGCCAACCGGCTGCGCGTCGCCGAGCAGGTCACCGAGGCCGGCTCGACCGAGGCCCTCGCGCGGGCCATGCTCCCGAACCTGCTGGGCCCGACGACGCATGCGGAGCGGCCCGCGGTCGTCGACCGCGTGCGCTCGTGGATCCTCGAGGCCGACCCCGCCGGCGTCGCCTTCGCCCAGCGCTCCATGGCCGTGCGCCCGGACTCGTTGGCCGACCTCGCCTCGCTCGCGGTGCCGGGCCTCGTCCTGTGGGGTACCGAGGACGCGCTCTCGTCGCGGGCCGAGCAGGACCTCATGGTCGACGCGATGCGCGACGCCCGCTTCGTCGAGGTCGCCGGTGCCGGCCATCTCGTGTGCATCGAGGACCCCGGCGCCACGGCGTCGGCCCTGGTCTCCTTCCTCCGCGACGTCGAGCGCCTGCCCCGCCACGTCTGACCACCGCCGCGCGGTCCCGGCGCTGTCGCTCTCGGCGGTCGCCTTGCGTCGTGGGCGGTTGTGGTGAGGGGTCCCCATGACCAGTAGAGCCGGACATTCATTCCACTCACGTGCCAGGCGCCCGGTCCCCCGCTTCGCTCTCGGCGGTCGCCTTGCGTCGCGGGCGGTTGTGGTGAGGGGGTCCCCGTGACTCAGAGAGCGGGACGGCGATGCCGCTCGTGCGCTCGGCGTGCGGGCCCTGTGCTGGGGCGGGGGATGCACGAGGGCCCGGCGCTGGTGCGCCGGGCCTTCGCTGCGTCGTGGTCAGATGCCGCGGAAGCGGTTGATCTCCTTCTCGTGCTTGGCGCGGAGCTCGGCGTCGCGGACGCCGAGGCCCTCCTCGGGTGCCAGGCAGAGGACGCCGACCTTGCCCTGGTGCAGGTTGCGGTGGACATCGAAGGCGGCCTGCCCCGTCTCCGCGAGGCTGTACGTCTTCGACAGCGTCGGGTGGATCTTGCCGCGCTGGATCAGGCGGTTGGCCTCCCAGGCCTCGCGGTAGTTGGCGAAGTGCGAGCCGATGATCCGCTTGAGGTTCATCCAGAGGAAGCGGTTGTCGTACTCGTGCATGTAGCCCGACGTCGACGCGCAGGTGACGATCGTGCCGCCCTTGCGGGCGACGTAGACCGAGGCGCCGAAGGTCTCGCGGCCCGGGTGCTCGAACACGATGTCGACGTCGTCGCCCCCGGTGAGCTCGCGGATCCGCGAGCCGAGCCGGCGCCACTCCTTCGGGTCCTGGGTGGTCTCGTCCTTCCAGAACCGGTAGCCCTCGGCCTTGCGGTCGATGATGAGCTCGGCGCCCATGGAGCGGCAGATGTCGGCCTTGTCCTCCGAGGAGACGACGCACACCGGCGTCGCTCCGCCGTTGAGCGCCATCTGGGTCGCGTAGGAGCCCAGACCTCCGGAAGCGCCCCAGATGAGGACGGTGTCGCCCTGCTTCATGCCGGCCCCGTTCTGCGACACGAGCTGCCGGTACGCCGTCGAGTTCACCAGGCCGGGCGATGCCGCCTCCTCCCACGTCAGATGGGCGGGCTTGTGCAGCAGCTGGTTGGCCTTCACCAGGGCGATCTCGGCGAGGCCGCCGAAGTTGGTCTCGTAGCCCCAGATGCGCTGCTCGGGGTCGAGCATCGTGTCGTTGTGCCCCAGCGGGCTCTCGAGCTCGACCGACAGGCAGTGCGCGACGACCTCGTCGCCCGGCTTCCAGGTGTGGACGCCGGGGCCCGTGCGCAGCACCACGCCGGACAGGTCCGACCCGATGACGTGGTAGGGCAGGTCGTGCCGCTTGGCCAGCGGGTTGGTGCGCCCGTAGCGCTCGAGGTAGCCGAAGGTGGACACCGGCTCGAAGATCGACGACCAGACGGTGTTGAAGTTGACGGCGCTCGCCATGACGGCGACGAGCGCCTCGCCCGGCCCGAGCTCGGGCAGCGGTACGTCGTCGAGGTGCAGCGACTCGCGGGGATCCTTCTCCCACGTGGTCTTCCCGGCGAACATCTCCTGCTCGTCCTTGTGCACCGTGATGCCGCGGTAGGACTCGGGCAGGGGGAGGGCGGCGAAGTCCTCCGCCGTGGCCTCGCCGGACAGGATGGTCTCGAGGATCTGGTTCACGTCGGCCTCCGGGGTCGGCGTTGCGGTACGCGCCGGTCGCGTCCGTGATCGCACGCTAACCAGGGCATGTACCGGGTCCGCGGGGGAGGGGGCCCTGCCGTCGGCCGCAAACGGTTGCACCTGCGGCCGCTGCAGCGGCGTCCGGTCGACGGACGCCGGCGCAGCGCGGCAAGGACGTCAGTGGTGGGCGTCGGCGGCGGGCTCGACGAGCTCGACGAGCACGCCGCCGCAGTCCTTGGGGTGCACGAAGTTCACGCGGGATCCGGCCGTGCCGCGGCGCGGTGCGTCGTAGAGCAGACGCAGGCCGGCGTCGCGCAGGCGCTGGGCCGCGACGTCGATGTCGGTGACCCGGAACGCGACCTGCTGGATCCCCTCGCCGTTGCGGTCGAGGAACTTCCCGATGGTCGACTCCGGGGTGAGCGGCGCCAGCAGCTGGATGGCGCTGCCGCCGATGCCCACCATGGCCTCGCGGACGCCCTGCTCCTCGTTCACCTCCTCGTGCAGGAGCGGGAGACCGAAGGCGCGGCCGTAGAAGGCCACGGCCTCGTCGAGGTCTCGGACGGCGAACCCGACGTGGTCGATCGCGGTGACCACCGGGCCCAGGGCCTCTGCGGGAGAAGGGGTACTCACGGGTCTATCGTGGCAAGCCCAGGTACCCGTGTCCGTCAGAAGGTCAGGTGTTCGACGTGGTGAACGTCATCGTCGCGGGCGCGCGCACGCCCATGGGCCGCCTCCTCGGCTCGCTCAAGGACTTCTCCGGCGCCGACCTCGGCGGCGTCGCGATCAAGGGAGCGCTCGAGCGCTCGGGCGTCGCGCCCGACCAGGTCGACTACGTGATCATGGGCCAGGTCATCCAGGCGGGCGCCGGCCAAATCACCGCGCGCCAGGCCGCCGTGAAGGCGGGCATCCCCATGGACGTCCCCGCGCTGACGATCAACAAGGTCTGCCTGTCCGGCCTCGACGCGATCGCCCTGGCCGACCAGCTCATCCGCGCGGGCGAGTTCGAGATCGTCGTGGCCGGCGGCATGGAGTCGATGACCCAGGCCCCGCACCTGCTGCCGAAGTCGCGCGAGGGCTTCAAGTACGGCGACGTGAACCTCGTCGACTCGATGGCCTTCGACGCGCTCACGTGCGCGTTCGACCAGGTGGCGATGGGCATCTCCACGGAGAACCACAACGCGAAGTACCCGTTCATCACGCGCGAGGCGCAGGACGAGTTCTCCGCGCGCAGCCACCAGCTCGCCGCGGTCGCGCAGAAGAACGGCCTGTTCGCCGAGGAGATCGTCCCCGTCGAGATCCCGACCCGGAAGGGCGACCCGATCGTCTTCGCCGACGACGAGGGCATCCGCCCCGACACCACCGCCGAGTCGCTCGGCAAGCTGCGCCCGGCCTTCGCCAAGGACGGCACGATCACCGCCGGCTCCGCCTCGCAGATCTCCGACGGCGCCTGCGCCGTCGTCGTCATGAGCAAGGAGAAGGCCGAGTCGCTCGGGCTCGAGTGGCTCGCCGAGATCGGCGCTCACGGCGTGGTCGCCGGACCGGACGCGTCCCTGCAGGAGCAGCCCGCCAACGCGATCCTCAAGGCGCTCGGCCGCGAGGGCCTGTCGGTCTCCGACCTCGACCTGGTCGAGATCAACGAGGCGTTCGCCGCGGTCGGCCTCGCCAGTCAGGCCAAGCTCGGCATCGACGCCGACAAGGTCAACGTCAACGGCGGGGCGATCGCTCTCGGCCACCCCGTCGGCATGAGCGGCGCGCGCGTGGTCCTCTCGCTCGCGCTGGAGCTCAAGCGCCGTGGCGGCGGAGTCGGCGCGGCTGCTCTGTGCGGCGGCGGCTTTAACCAGCGCTCTCTTACCAGTCGAGGCGGCCGACAAGAAACCCAACATCCTGTTCATTATGGGCGATGACATCGGCTGGATGCAGCCGAGTTGTTATCACCGGGGCCTGATGGTCGGGGAAACACCGAACATTGACCGAATCGCCAAGGAAGGCGCGATCATGATGGACTACCTTGCCATGCAGAGCTGCACCTCCGGGCGCAACGCCTTCATCACCGGAATGTATCCGCTACGCACAGGCATGATCCCGCCGCAGCTGCCCGGCAGCCCATCGTATCTGCGACCGGGCACGCCGGTGCTCGCAAAGTTCCTGCTGGATCTCGGTTACTCCACCGGCGAGTTCGGAAAGAACCACCTGGGCGACCATCCCGATTCCCTGCCCACGGCGCACGGATTTCAGGAATTCTGGGGTTACCTGTATCATCTCGATGCCATGCAGCAGGTGAGCTTCCCGGACATTAACAGTAGCCCGACCGTGCAGGCCATCGCGCCGCCGTGTATGCAGGAACCGATCCCTGGCATCCCTCAAGTCCCCGGCGCGATTGACCCCAGAACCGGCGTGTGCCTGACGCCTCCGCGCCCCGTGATCTGGATGAAGTCTCCGGATGGCACGGCCAAGAACCAGATGGGCAAGGACGAAGGCCCGCTGACGCTGGAACGTTCGAAGACTGTGGACGAGGAAATCTCCTCTCACGTCATCGACTTCCTTGACCGCAACAACCCGAAGAAAACCGGCAAGCCCTTCTTCGTTTGGTACAACCCGGCCCGCATGCACGTCACGACCGTACTTTCG
>JAIUOK010000066.1 GCA_020161245.1 Actinomycetota bacterium
GGTACTCGTACTTCTCGGAGTCGAGGTACTCCTCGCGACCGGGAGCGAGGGCCACGTGCTCGAAGAGCTCGAAGCCGGCGTACACACCCCATGTCGGCGACAGGGTTGCCGCGAGGGTAGCCCGGATGGCGAAGGCCGGCGGCCCGCCGTACTGCAGGAAGGTCGGGAGGATGTCCGGGGTGTTGACGAACGCGTTGGGCCGCATCGATGCCGCGAGCGGCCCGGACAGCTCGCGGAAGTACTCCTCGAGCTCCCACTTCTCGTTGCGCCAGGTGAAGTAGGTGTAGCTCTGCTGGAACCCCACCTCGCCGAGCAGCCGCATCATCGCGGGCTTGGTGAACGCCTCCGCGAGGAAGATGACGTCCGGGTCGGTCGCGTTGATCCCGCCGATCAGCCGCTCCCAGAAGTGCACCGGCTTGGTGTGCGGGTTGTCGACGCGGAAGATCCGCACGCCCTCCGACATCCACAGCCGGAGCACGCGGTCGCACTCGGCGAGGATCCCTTCGACGTCGTCGTCGAAGTAGACCGGGTAGATGTCCTGGTACTTCTTCGGCGGGTTCTCGGCGTACGCGATCGTGCCGTCGGCACGGTGGGCGAACCACTCGGGGTGCTCGGTGACCCACGGGTGGTCGGGCGAGCACTGCAGTGCGAAGTCGAGCGCGATCTCGATCCCGAGCTCGGTGGCGCGGCCCACGAAGTACCGGAAGTCGTCGAAGGTCCCGAGGTCCGGGTGGATCGCGTCGTGGCCGCCCGCGTCCGAGCCGATACCCCACGGCACGCCGGGGTCGTGGGGGCCCGGGTCGAGTGTGTTGTTGCGGCCTTTGCGGTTGGTGAACCCGATCGGGTGGATCGGCGGCAGGTAGAGCACGTCGAACCCCATCGCCGCGACGGCGGGCAGCCGCTCGGCAGCGGTGCGGAACGTCCCGCTCGTCGGCGGGTCGAGGGTGGCGCCCTCCGACCGCGGGAAGAACTCGTACCAGGCGCCGTAGAGAGCGCGCTCCCGCTCCACGTAGACCGGGATCTGCGCCGACGACGTGACGTGCTCGCGCAGCGGGTACCGCTCGAGCAGCTCGGTGACCTCGGGGTCGAGCGCCACCGCGAGCCGGGCGGGAGCAGGGCGCGAGCTGTCGCGCAGCGCGTGGACTGCCGCCTTGAGCGGGTCGCGGACCTTGCCGCGGGGCATCCCGGCCATGGCCGCCTCGAGGACGAGCGCGCCCTCCTCGAGCTCGAGCTCGACGTCGAGTCCGGCAGGGACCTTCACCTCGGCACGGTGGCGCCAGGTCTCGACCGGGTCGCCCCACGCCTCGACCGCGTAGGTCCACCAGCCCTCGGAGACCGGCGCCACCTCGGCGGCCCACCGGTCGACGCCGGTGCTGCGCATCGGGGTGGCGACGGAGACCCCGCCGGGGCCGGAGAGCACCACGGTCGCGTTGACCGCGTCGTGGCCCTCGCGGAAGACGGTCGCGCTCACCGTGAAGCGCTCGCCCACCACGGCCTTGACGGGGCGCCGGCCGCAGTCGACCACGGGGTCGAGGTCCTCGACCGCGTAGCGGCCGGTGCTGGCCGGGCGCAGCGGCTCGGGCGGGCCCGCCAGCGGGGCAGGCGCGGACGCCTTGCGGGTGCGCCGGGCGGGGGCCGGGGTGTCGGCGGCAGGCTCGGGCTGGGCCGCCGGCGCGGTCCCGGCGGCCGTGGCGGGGGCCGCGGCCGCGGTCTTCTTCCGCGACACGGACGTGCGAGGACGGTCAGGGGCGCTGGGAGACGTCGCCGGCTCTGTTTCCCCGGCTGACGTGCGACGACGAGGCGGCATCGGTCCGAGCCTATCGACGTAACAGCGCGTCATGAGGACGTAAACGGATGAACCATCCTGTAACGGCAGGGCGCGTTCGTCGCCCGAAACATTTCGAGGCTACGGTGACCGGCGTGAGAGCGATCCGCCGGTTCACCGTCCGCACCGTCCTGCCCGAGTCCCTGGAGCCGCTGGCCGCCGTCGCAGCCAACCTGCGGTGGTCCTGGCACCCCGAGACGCAGGACCTCTTCGCCCGTATCGACGCCGTCCGCTGGGACGCCGTGGGCCACGACCCCGTCCGCCTGCTCGGCGAGGTCCCGGCCTCGCGCTGGGCCGAGCTCGCGGCCGACGAGGACTTCGTCGGCCACGTGCGCTGGATCGCCGAGGGCCTCGAGGGCTACCTGACCGGCGACCGCTGGTACCAGGGCCTCGGCGACGCGGCCCCGAAGTCCATCGCCTACTTCTCGCCCGAGTTCGGCATCACCGAGGTGCTGCCGCAGTACTCCGGCGGCCTCGGCATCCTCGCGGGCGACCACCTCAAGTCGGCCAGCGACCTCGGCGTGCCGATCATCGGCGTCGGCCTGTTCTACCGGGCCGGCTACTTCCGGCAGTCGCTGTCGCTCGACGGCTGGCAGCAGGAGGCCTACCCGGTCGTCGACCCCGACGAGCTTCCGCTGTCGCTGCTGCGCGAGGCCGACGGCTCGCCGGTCGTCGTCCGCATCGGCCTGCCGGGCGGCCGCACGATGCACGCCCACGTGTGGAAGGCCGACGTCGGCCGCGTGCCGCTGCTCATGCTCGACTCCGACGTCGAGGAGAACGACCGCGCCGAGCGCGAGGTCACCGACCGCCTCTACGGCGGCGGCGGAGAGCACCGCCTCCAGCAGGAGCTGCTGCTCGGCGTCGGCGGCGTCCGCGCGATCCGCGCCTACTGCCGCATCACCGGTGTGCCCGAGCCCGAGGTGTTCCACACCAACGAGGGCCACGCAGGCTTCCTCGGCGTCGAGCGCATCCGCGAGCTCATCCAGCAGCAGGGCCTGTCCTTCGACGAGGCGCTGTCCGCCGCCCGTGCGGGCACGGTCTTCACGACGCACACGCCGGTGCCCGCGGGCATCGACCGCTTCCCGCGCGAGCTCGTCGAGCAGTACTTCGGCGGCGACAACGCCGAGACCGGCGTGGCGGTCGAGCGCATCCTCGCTCTCGGCGCCGAGGACTACGAGGGCGGCGACCCCACGGTCTTCAACATGGCCGTCATGGGTCTGCGCCTCGGCCAGCGCGCCAACGGCGTCTCGCTGCTCCACGGCGAGGTCAGCCGCGGCATGTTCTCCGGTCTGTGGCCCGACTTCGACCAGGACGAGGTGCCGATCGGCTCGATCACCAACGGCGTCCACGCCTCGACGTGGGTCGCTCGCGAGGTGCGCGACCTGCTCGCCGTCCAGGTGGGCCCGGAGGACGCCGAGGAGACCCGCGGCTGGGAGTCGGCCAAGCAGATCCCGCCGGCCGACCTCTGGTCGACCAAGCGGGTGCTGCGCGAGCGCCTCGTGCAGGACGTCCGCCGCCGTCTCCGCGCCTCGTGGGTGCAGCGCGGCGCGTCCGACGCCGAGCTCGGCTGGATCGACGACGTCCTCGACGCCGACGTCCTCACCATCGGTTTCGCCCGCCGCGTGCCGTCGTACAAGCGGCTCACGCTCATGCTGCGCGACCCCGCCCGCCTCAAGGCGCTGCTGCTGCACCCGGACCGCCCGGTGCAGCTGGTGATCGCCGGCAAGTCGCACCCGGCCGACGACGGCGGCAAGAAGCTCATCCAGCGCCTCGTGCAGTTCGCCGACGACCCCGAGGTGCGTCACCGGATCGTGTTCCTGCCCGACTACGACATCGGCATGGCGAAGCTGCTCTACCCGGGCTGCGACGTGTGGCTGAACAACCCGCTGCGCCCGCTCGAGGCCTGCGGCACGTCGGGCATGAAGGCCGCGCTCAACGGCGGCCTCAACCTGTCGATCCTCGACGGGTGGTGGGACGAGTGGTACGACGGCGAGAACGGCTGGGCCATCCCGACCGCCGACGGCGTCGCCGACCCCGACCGCCGCGACGACCTCGAGGCCGCCGCGCTCTACGACCTCGTGGAGAAGTCGGTCGCGTCGCGCTACTACGACGTCGACGCCTCGGGCCTGCCGATGCGCTGGATCACGATGCTCCAGCACACGCTGACCTCGCTCGGCCCGAAGGTGCTCGCCTCGCGCATGGTCCGCGACTACGTCACCAAGCTCTACGCGCCGGCGGCGGAGTCGTCGCGCGAGGTGCTGGCCGGCAACGCTGCGCTCGCCAAGGAGCTCGCGGTCTACGAGGCCAAGGCCCGCAAGGGCTGGAGCGGCGTCCGGGTCGAGCACGTCGAGGCCTCCGGGATCGGCGACACCCCGGAGCGGGGCGCCGAGCTGTCGGTCCGCGCCTACGTCGCGCTCGGCGACCTCACCGGCGACGACGTCGTCGTCCAGCTGGTGAGCGGCCGGGTCGACCACAACGACCGCATCGTCCACCCGCGCTTCACCGAGCTCGCCGCCGTCGAGGGCTACGAGGCCAACCGCTGGCGCTACGAGGTCGGCATCGCGCTCGAGGACACCGGACCGTTCGGCTACACCGTCCGCGTGCTGCCCAAGCACGCCGGGCTGTCCAACCCTGCGGAGCTCGGCCTGCAGGCCGTGCCGGTGATCCCGGCCGCCGAGTCGGCCGGCAGCGCTGCGGGCGCCGCCTACGCCGGGTAGCACCCCGTCGCGAGAGCGTCGGAGGGCCGGGTCCGTCAGGACCCGGCCCTCCGCTCGTCTGCGGGCGGCTCCTACGCCTTCGCGATCGCGGCGACGTGCTCCACCAGTGCCCGGTCGAACGCCGGCAGGTCGTCGGGCTTGCGGCTGCTGATGATGGGGCCCGGACCGTCGGTGCAGATCACCACCGCCTCGTCGCGCCACTCGGCGCCGGCATTGCGCAGGTCGGTCTGCAGGCTCGGCCACGACGTCAGGGTGCGGCCGCGGACGACGTCGGCCTCGACCATCGACCACGCGCCGTGGCACACCACCGCGACGGGCTTGCCGGCCTCGACGAACTGGCGCACCAGCGCGACCGCGGCCGCGTCGGTGCGCAGCTCGTCGGCGTTGGCCACGCCGCCCGGGAGTACGAGCGCGACGTAGTCGTCGGCCTTGGCCGCCGAGGTCGCCAGGTCGGCTGTGTGGATGCCGCTCGGGTCGAGGTGCTCGTAGAGCTGCACGTCGCCGCCGCCGGTGGAGGCGAGGACCGGGCGGCCCCCGGCCTCCTGCAGCGCGCGCCACGGCTCGACGAGCTCGGCCGACTCGATGCCCTCGTCAGCCGTCAGGAACAGCACGGACAGGCCCGCCAGCACGGAGGCCTCATCGTCCGTGGCTCCGGGTGCCTGGCCGGTCTGCGGGTTCGTCTGCACATCAGTCATGACCGGCACCTACCCCCGCTGCCGCTCACGAACCGTGGGCCGGATCACCCGGCGGCCGGGGGCCGCGGAACGTTCCCGTGCCCGCGGAGCGGCGGCGGGTGCCACAGTCGGACCATGGCCCGCCCGCTCCCTCGGATGACCCCGCGGCAGCGCATCCACCAGGAGGCGCTGCGCCGCGGACGCGGCGACGTCGTGGCGGGGTGCCGGGCCCTTGTCCGAGGCGAGCGCGTGGACGACGGCCTCGTGCACCTGCTCGGTGGCCCGGCCGCGTCGCAGTACACCGGCGGTACCGCTCGCGACGACGACTACTGGCTGCGGGTCTGGGGCCTGCGCGGCCTGCTCTGGCAGTGGGACGACGCCGCGCTGCCCGAGATCCGGCTCGGCCTGCACGACGACGCATGGCGCGCCCGCGAGATGGCGCTCAAGGTGGTGGCCCGCCACCGGCTCGACGACCTGCTCGACGACGTCGTGGCGCTGCGCGATGACGCCGTGCCGCGCGTGCGCATCGCCGCCGACCGCGCGCTGGCGGTCCTGGCCACAGGCCGCTAGGGCTGCTCGACGCGGAAGAGCGCGACCGAGCGGGGGGCCACGCGGACGGTCGCGCCGCTGCGGTCCGTGGCCGACGCGGTCTGGGGCCGCCGGTCGTCGGTGTCGAGCAGGCGGCGGTACGCCGAGCCGTACGGCGTCTCGGGCAGCACGACCGGCACGGGGCCGGCGCCGCGGTTGAGCACCACGAGGAACGCCGCGTCGCGCAGCCAGTGGCCGGCGTCGTCGCGCACACCGAGCTCACCCGACAGGGCCATGACGAGGCAGTCGGTGTCGGGGGAGTTCCAGTCCTCGTCGGTCATCGGCGTGCCGTCGGGGCGCAGCCACTCGAGGTCCTTGGGCATGCCGTCGGCGACGGGCCGGCCGTCGAAGAACTCGGTCTGACGCAGGGCCGGATGGTGGCGGCGGACGTTGAGCAGGGCCCGCGACCACTCGAGCAGGTCGACCTGCCAGTCATCGAGGTCCCAGTCGATCCAGGACAGCTCGTTGTCCTGGTTGTAGGTGTTGTTGTTGCCGCCCTGGGTGCGGCCCATCTCGTCGCCCGCCACGACCATCGGGGTGCCGGCCGACAGCAGCAGGGTGGCCATCAGCGCGCGGCCGGTACGCAGGCGGGCGTGGTTGATCTCGCGGTCGTCGGTCTCGCCCTCGACCCCGTGGTTCCACGAGTTGTTGCTGTCCGAGCCGTCGCGGTTGTCCTCGCCGTTGGCCTCGTTGTGCTTGCGGTCGTAGCTGACGAGGTCGCGTGCGGTGAAGCCGTCGTGGGCCGTGAGGAAGTTGACCGACGCGTTGGGGGAGCGGCCGGGGAAGACGTCCTGCGAGCCGGTGAGCCGCCAGCCCAGGTCGGCCGGGGCCTCCTTCGCCGACGGGCCGCCCCGCCAGAAGCGCCGCACGTCGTCGCGGTAGGCGTCGTTCCACTCCGCCCACGGCGAGCCGAAGCCGCCGAGGCGGTAGCCGCCGGGGCCGACGTCCCAAGGCTCGGCGATGAGCTTGACGGTGCGCAGGACCGGGTCCTGGTGCACCGCGGCGAGGAAGGGCGACCGCTCGTCGAAGTCCATCCGCTCGCGTGTCAGCGCGGTGGCCAGATCGAAGCGGAAGCCGTCGACGTGCATCTCGGTGACCCAGTAGCGCAGCGAGTCCATGACGAGGCGCAGGACGTCGAGGTCGCCGACGTCGAGGGTGTTGCCGCAGCCGGTGGTGTCGACGTAGTGGCCGGAGTGCGGGGCCAGCTTGTAGAAGTCCTTCTCGCCCAGCCCCCGGAACGACAGCGACGGCCCGTCGGGCCCGCCCTCGCACGTGTGGTTGTAGACGACGTCGAGGATCACCTCGATGCCGGCGGCGTGCAGCGAGCGCACCATCGCCTTGAACTCGTCGACCTGGGCACCGGGCCGGCGGTCCGCGGCGTAGGAGGCGTGGGGCGCGAAGAAGCCGAGCGTGGAGTAGCCCCAGTAGTTGCGGGTGCCTCGCGCGGCGAGCGCGGGCTCGGCCACCGAGTGGTGCACCGGCAGCAGCTCGACCGCGGTGACTCCGAGCGAGGTGAGGTGCTCGATCGCGGCGGGGTGGCCGAAGCCGGCGTAGGTGCCGCGCAGCTCCTCCGGCACTCCGGGGTGCAGCTTGGTGAAGCCCTTGACGTGCACCTCGTACACGACCGTCTCGCCCCAGCTGCGGTGCGGGCGCCGGTCGCCGCCCCAGTCGAACGAGCCCGCGTCGACGACGACGCCGCGCGGCACGTACGGCGCCGAGTCGCGCGGGTCGGGCCGCTCGGGCGCTTGCGGGTCGGCCGGCCGCGGCAGGTCGGCGGAGGTGACCTCGCCGGTGATCGCGCGGGCGTAGGGGTCGACGAGCAGCTTGTTCGGGTTGAACCGCAGGCCGTGGTCGGGCACCCAAGGGCCGTGGGCCCGCAGGCCGTACTGCGTGCCGAGGGCGACGCCCGGGATGAAGCCGTGATGGACGCCGTGGCTGCGCGCCTCGAGCGGCACGCGCACCTCGCCGCCGTCGACGAACAGGCACGCCTCGACCAGCTCGGCGGACGGCGCGCGCACGGCGAGGTTGAGCCCGGCCTCCGACCAGGTCGCCCCGAGGGGGGATGCATGGCCGGGCGGGCGCACCTCGGCCAGCGACGACGGCGCGCCCGTCGGTGCCTCGGTGGTCACGTGCCCTCCCCTGATGGTCCGGCGTGCCGGAGCCGCCCCTCTCCGGCCAGGCGGGCCCGGAGCGAGGGACAGTCTGCCGCGTGGCCGCGCTCCCATCCTGCCGGGGGCCGTCAGGGCGGCCCCCGGTTCGGGGGCGGCCGCTGGCTAGGCTCCCGACGACGGGCGGCGACGAGGCCGCCGCGGACCCCTGGAGGACGTGATGGGCGAGCTCGTGCGGCTCGAGGTCGAGGACGGCGTCGGCACCATCCGGCTGGACCGTCCGCCGATGAACGCCCTCTCCCGCCAGGTCCAGGAGGAGATCCGCGAGGCCGCCGAGGAGGCCACGGCCCGCGCCGACGTGCGGGCCGTGGTGGTGTACGGCGGCCCGAAGGTCTTCGCCGCCGGGGCCGACGTCAAGGAGATGGCCGGCTGGTCCTACCAGCAGATGGTCGACAACTCCGTGGGGCTGACGTCGTCGTTCTCCGCCGTCGCCTCGATCCCCAAGCCCACGATCGCCGCAGTCACCGGCTACGCCCTCGGCGGCGGCTGCGAGCTGGCCCTGTGCTGCGACCTGCGGATCGCCGGCGACAACGCCAAGCTCGGGCAGCCCGAGATCCTGCTCGGGATCATCCCCGGTGCCGGCGGCACGCAGCGCCTGCCGCGTCTCGTCGGCCCGGCGAAGGCCAAGGAGCTCATCTTCACCGGCCGCTTCGTCGACGCCGACGAGGCGCTGCGCATCGGCCTGGTCGACCGCGTGGTGGCGCCGGACGACGTCTACACCGAGGCCCTCGCCCTGGCGAAGAAGCTCGCCGCCGGCGCCCCCTACGCCCTGCGCGCTGCGAAGGAGGCCATCGACCGCGGGCTCGAGGCCGATCTGGCGACCGGCCTGGAGATCGAGCGGCTGCAGTTCACGGGCCTGTTCGCCACCGAGGACCGCACGACGGGCATGCAGTCGTTCATCGAGCACGGCCCCGGCAAGGCGGAGTTCCAGGGCCGCTGACCGCGGCCACGTCGAACCCAGGAACTGCCGCGAAGCCGGGGCTGCTCTTGCGGGAGAAGCTGGGTTCGACGCGGGACGGCGGGCGACGTAGCCTCCCGGCATGAGCGAGGCCGTGCCGACCCCGTCCGACGAGGGCGCCCGACCCACCGTCGAGGCCACCCGCGAGATGGTCGAGGCCGCCTTCCACGACCCCAAGCTCGCCAACGTGCTCTACCACGACTGGGAAGCCGGCACGTACGACGAGAAGTGGTCGATCTCCTACGACGAGCGCTGCATCGACTACGCCTGCGACCGGTTCGCGCACGTCGCCGGGCGCGACGGCTGGCCCTACGGCAAGGCTCTCGAGCTCGGCTGCGGCACGGGCTTCTTCCTGCTCAACCTCAAGCAGGGCGGCGTCCTCGACGAGGGGCACGTCACCGACCTGTCGCCGGGGATGGTCGAGGTCGCGGTCCGCAACGCGAAGGGGCTCGGATTCGACGTCGAGGGCCGGGTCGCCGACGCCGAGTCGCTGCCCTACGACGACGCGACGTTCGACCTTGTCGTCGGCCACGCGGTGCTCCACCACATCCCCGACGTCGAGCTCGCGATGCGCGAGGTCATGCGGGTGCTCAAGCCCGGCGGCCGGTTCGTGTTCGCCGGGGAGCCCACGGAGAAGGGCGATTGGGTCGCGCGACGGCTGTCGCGGCTCACGTGGTGGGCGGCGTCGCGCGCCACGCACCTGCCGCCGCTGCGCGAGAAGTGGGCGCGGCCCCAGCACGAGCTCGAGGAGTCGTCGCGCGCCGCGGCCCTGGAATCGGTCGTCGACATCCACACCTTCGACCCCGACCGCCTCGCCGCGCTCGCGATGCGCGCCGGCGCGATCGACGTCCGCACGGTGACCGAGGAGCTCACGGCGTCGTGGTTCGGCTGGCCGGTGCGGACGTTCGAGGCGGCGGTGAAGCCGGGCGCGCTCGGGTGGAACTGGGCGATGTTCGCCTACAAGGGCTGGATGCGGCTGTCGTGGCTCGACGAGAACGTGCTGTCGCACGTCGTGCCGGACGAGCTGTTCTACAACGTCTGCATCACCGGCACGAAGCCCTGACGCCGGCCTCCTAGGAGGCCACGGACCCCGGCGCCGGCTGCCGGAAGCGGGCGTCGGCCAGGGGGATCGTCGTCTCGACGAACCCGTCGGCGTCCGTGCGGAACGACGGGTGCAGCGCGCCGGAGCGCAGCGAGCGCAGCAGCGCGTGGGCGCCGCCCGAGCTCGGCAGCGAGTGGACGACCACCAGGTCGAGCCCCCACAGCTCGGCGACGTCGAGCGCGGCCTCGGCGAGCGCGCGGCCGAGGCCCATCCGCTGCCAGAAGTCCTCGACGAGGACGGCCATCTCGACCGGTGCCGGCCCGTCCTCGACCAGGTGCGCCATGCCGACCACCTCGTGGCCGACCGTCGCGACGAGCGACAGCGACGTCGACATCAGCCGCCCTTGGACGACCGGGGACAGCGCGGGCACGACGGTGAAGTACCGCCGGAAGACGGTCTCCGTCGAGCAGCGGTGGTGCATCCGCATGACAGCGTCGGCGTCGGCCTGGACCGCCTGGCGCACCAGGATGTCCCCGCGCGGCGTCGTCACCGTGCGCGGCAGCAGCGTCCCGAGATCGGCATCCCTCATGGTTCAACGGTGCGCCCCCTGCATTACGGGGGGATGACGCCGGGGGCACCCGTCTGTGTCGTGCGCCGGACGGCTCGGGTTGGAGCGTCCGGCGGCCGGTCCGTAGGCTCACCGGCGTGATCCTGGAAGCCCTCGGCTCGGCCGCCCGCGCGGTCCGCGGGCTCCCCCCGCGCGACCCGCGGCAGGCCAAGTTCGTCACGGGCGACTCGTTGCGCTGGCTGTGGCGCAACCGGGCCTTCGACCGCTGGTACCTGCTGCGCTACTGGCGCCTGCTGCTGCTGCGCCTGCGCCATCCCGACATCGTCACCGAGGGCATGGTCTTCATCGGGCGCCGCGTCGAGCTGCACGCCCGCACCGGCTACGGCCGGCTGGTGCTCGGGCGCTGGGTGCACGTGGGCGACGAGAACCGGCTGCGCGCGCACGAGGGCACCCTGCGGGTGGGCGACAAGTGCGTGTTCGGCCGCGACAACACGGTGAACTGCTACCTCGACGTCGAGTTCGGCGACGGCACGATCGTGGCCGACTGGGTCTACATCTGCGACTTCGACCACGTCTACGACGACATCCACGTGCCCATCAAGGACCAGGGCATCGTGAAGTCGCCGGTGCGCATCGGCCCCGACTGCTGGGTCGGGGCGAAGGTCACGGTGCTGCGCGGCTCGACCGTCGGGCGCGGCTGCGTGCTTGCCGCCCACACCGTCGTCCGCGGCGACGTGCCGCCGATGTCGATCGTGGGCGGTGTGCCGGGACGCGTGCTCAAGGACCGGGTCGAGGTGTACGAGGCCAAGGCGGCGACCCGGGCCGCGCTCGAGGACATCGCGCGCAAGACGGCCCGCGCCGCGGGCATCCTGCGCGACGACGGCATCGCACCGACCGCGGCGGCGCCCGCGGAGCCCTCGGCGCCGCCTGCGCTGCCCGAGAGCCTGCCGGTCGAGGAGAGCGCGTGAAGGAGCTCGGCACCGGCCCGATCGTGGAGACCGTGTTCCTCGACGCCGAGCCCGACGCGGTGTACGCGCTCGTCGTCGACGGGATCGGCGACTGGTGGCCCCTTCCGCCGGTGTCGGCGTCCGGCGTGGAGGTCGACGGCCTCGCGTTCGTCGATGACGAGCTCGTGGAGCGGTGGGCCGACGGCAGCGCCCACCACTGGGCCGACGTCGTCGCGCGCGAGCCCGGCCGCTCGCTGTCGCTGTCGTGGAACCCCGGGGGCGGCGCGGTGCCGCCCACATCGGTCGTGATCGACCTCGTCGGCGTCGCGGGCGGCACGCAGGTACGGGTCACCCACGACGGCTGGGAGCCCCTCGGCGAGGAGGCCCGCCTCGACTACTCCGCAGGCTGGCCGTTCGTCCTCGACCGGCTGGCGCTGGCCGCGCGCCCCTAGCGCGCTCAGCCCCGGTGGCGGCGTGCCCGCAGGGGGTTGCGGCGCAGCTGCGCGAGCTCGTGCTCGGCGGCGGCGCGCGCGGCCTTCTCGACCCAGAGCCGCTGGGTCGCGCCCTTGGTGAGCCCGTCGCTGATCCGGAGCGCCTCGCGAGAGCGGGCGCGCCACTCCGGCAGCGGGCTCGGCTCCTTCAGGCGCGGCACCCACGGGACGTCGGCGACCGGGGTCCACCGGCCGCCGTCGTGCAGGCAGCCGACGATCGCGTCCCACCAGTGCACGCTGTGGCCGCGCGAGGTCGGCAGGGCGCGATCGAAGAGCCGGTCGATGTCGTCGCGCCGCTGCTCGATCTCGTCGACGGCGTCGAGGACGAGCTCGGGGGTCCAGATCTCGGCCGGCAGCACGAGGTGCGAGAGCCCGACGTGCGCCAGCGAGCCGCGCATCCGCAGCGACGAGTAGTAGCTGGTCGACACCGCGATCGCCGGCACGCGGTTGGACGGCCCGAACACGGTGGGGTGGTAGCGCGTCGTGACGACGAGCAGCGAACGGCGGGCGATCTCGACCACCGTGCGCGCATCGGCCATCGGCATCGCACGCACGCGGCCGCTGGAGCTCGCGGCGGCCACGGCCTCGTTCGTCTCGACGTCCTTCACCGCGGGCGAGCCCTCGGCGAGCAGCCCGAAGTGCGGCACCAGGACGACCGTCGCGTCGAGCCGGTCCGCCAGGGCGTCGGACGACGCCGCAGCGCGCGAGACGCAGGCCGCCTGGGGGTAGCTGGCCGAGCCGGTGTGGTAGGTCAGCGACATCGTCACGATGCGCCCGGGGAGGCCCAGGGCGTCCACCCGCGCGCGGTCGTCGTCGCCGGGCTCGAGCCAGGCGGCGTCGTCGACAGTCAGGGTGAGCCGGTCCTCGGCCACGCCGACGCGCGAGGCCAGCTTGTGGGAGTCGCGCTCGCGGACCCCGACCGCCGTGGCCGTGGCCAGCAGCTCGGAGAAGTACGGGCGGTCGTCCTTGAGGACGAGCGGGCCGACGGTCTGGCTGCTGATGAGCACAGGGCGCCCGGCGTGGCGGGCGGCGCGCGAGAGGGCGAGCCGCTCGTAGAGGTGGTGCGGGTGCTGCGACGACACGTTGCCGCCGCCCGCGATCACCAGCGCGTCGGCGTCGGCGACCGCCGCCATCGCGTCCGGCACCCGGCGCCCGGACGACAGCGACGCCGTGACCTCCTCGAGCCGTTCGCGTCCGCGGGGGCCTACCGCGCCGGGGAAGCCGACGCGGGGGACGGCGTCGCAGCCGTAGCGTTCGCGGCCGAGATCCGGGTCGTCGGCGACGACGACGATGTCGGAGATGCCTCGGGCGCGCAGCATGTCGACCGCCTGCAGCGACATCGCCTCGTCGCCGACGTGGTAGGTGGGGGAGCCCAGGTCACCGATCACCACGACGCGCACCTGCCCCATCCTGCCCCCTTGCCCGGCGCGCAGGCACGCCGCTGCCCGCGGGCAGCATCCCGTGACCTGCCCGTGCCCAGCGCCGTCCCTCGCGTGACCCCGGGCACTCGTCGCCGGTCGGCAGGTGGACGGCGCCGGGCTGTGCCACCGTGGCTGCATGGCAGCGCAGCGCGACCTCGACCTCGTCCTGCTCGGCGCGACGGGCTTCGTCGGCCGGCTCATCGCCGAGCACCTGGCCGAGCACGCGCCGACCGGCACGCGGATCGCGCTGGCGGGCCGCAGCCGGGAACGGCTCGACGAGCTCGCGGCGTCGCTCGGCCCATCGGCGTCCGGCTGGCCGCTCCTCGTCGTCGACACGACCGACGACGAGGCCGTCGGCGCCCTCGCGCGGCGCACCCGGGTCGTGGCTACCACGGTGGGCCCCTACCTCAAGTACGGCCTGCCGGTCGTCGCTGCGTGCGCGGCGGCCGGCACCCACTACGCCGACCTCACCGGCGAGTCGCTGTTCGTGCGCCGGGTGCTCGACGAGCACGCCGACGCCGCGCTGGCCTCCGGCGCGCGGCTGGTGCACTCGTGCGGGTTCGACTCCGTGCCGTCCGACCTCAGCGTGCTCCTGCTGGCGGAGGCCGCGCGCGCCGACGGCGCGGGCACCCTGGAGGAGACCAGGCTGGTGGTCCGCTCCTTCAGCGGGGGGATCAGCGGAGGCACGATCGACTCGATGCGCACGATCGCGATGGCGATCGCGTCCGACCGCAGCCTCGCCAAGGTGGTCATGGACCCGTACGCGCTCAGCCCGGACCGGGCGGCCGAGCCCGACGTGAAGCTCCCTCCGGACGCCGTGCCCGTGCGCCGCAGCGGCACGGGCGCCTGGGTCGGGCCGTTCGTGATGGCGTCGTACAACACCCGCATCGTGCGCCTGTCCAATGCCCTGCAGGACTGGGCCTACGGCCGCACCTTCTCCTACGGCGAGGAGCTCGACTACGGGCACGACATGCTCGCGCCGGCCCGGGCGATCGCCGTCAACACCGGCCTCATGGCAGCGGCGGGCGGACTGGCGTTCGGCCCCACGCGCGCCCTGCTCGACCGCGTGCTGCCCGCGCCGGGCAGCGGTCCTGACGAGCGCACCCGCACCACCGGGCACTTCACCACCGAGGTCCGCACCCGCACGACGTCGGGCGCCCGCTACTCGTGCACGATCCGGGCGCAGGGCGACCCGGGGTACCTCGCGACGTCGGTGATGTTCGGGCAGAGCGCCCTCGCGCTGGCCCTCGACGCAGACCGCCTGCCGCAGGCGTCCGGAGTCCTCACCCCCGCCACGGGCATCGGCGACGTCCTCGCCGACCGCCTCCGGGGCCAGGGCTTCGACATCGACGTCGTCCGCCTCGACTGAGCACCCGCTCTGGATGGGTGAGCGACGCCTATAGCCGTCGCTCACCCATCCGGAGCGGGTCAGCCGGCCTGGCTGAGCAGGAACGCGAGGGCGAAGCCGGCGGTGGTCACGAGGCCGACGAGCCGCCCGCCGTTCTCGAAGGCCTCGGGCATCATCGTGTCGGCAAGCATGGTGAGGATCGCGCCGGCCGCGAAGGCCTGGATGACCGCCAGGACGCCGGGGCTCGACCCGCCCAGCAGTGCGTAGGCCGCGGCCGCGACGACGCCGGCCATGAGCGCGACGGCGGTCCACAGCAGCAGGATCCAGCGCCTGCTGTGCCCGGCCTTGCGCAGACCGGTGGCAGCCGACATCGCCTCGGGGACGTTGGACAGGAAGACGGCGGCGACGACGGCGATCCCCACCGGCTTGCCGCCCACGAGGGTGATGCCGATGGCCGCCGACTCCGGGATGCCGTCGAGCAGCGCGCCGAGCACGAGACCCTTGGCGTCGTCGCCGGGGCCGGCCTGCAATCCATGCGACCGCTTGCGGTGGGCACCGCCGACGCGGTCGAGCCAGCGGTCGCCGACGTAGAACGTCGCGGCGCCGGCGGCGAGCCCCAGCACCACCTCGCGCGCCCCGGCCTGGTCGTAGGCGTCCTCGGTCAGCTCGAAGGCCAGAGCCGAGATGAGGACCCCGGCGCCGAAGGCCATCACCAGACCGATGGTCCGCGAGCTGACGTCGCGGACCAGGCCGAGCACCGCGCCGAGCACGAGGGCGATCCCGCCCACGAACCCCCACCACCCGGCCAGCAGCACAGCCCCACCCTGCCAGGGGCACGCTCTGGATGGGTCACGCGTCGGTATACCGACGTCTCACCCATCCAGAGCGGGTCAGGTCGCGTCGCGGAGGAGGTTGCCGTCGCGGACGGCGATGCGCAGCTGCGGGTGCGACGTCGAAGCCAGCAGCGCACGCTCCTCGGCCACGGCGCGACGGTAGGTCTCGACGGTGCTGGCCGCGAGCGTCGGCCAGTCGTGGTCGCGGGCCAGCACGTCGCGCGCCTGGCGGACGACGCGCCGCGCCAGGACGTCGCTGCGCAGCACCTCCGTGACGGCGTCGGCGAGCCCGGCGGCGTCGAGGGGCGGGAACACCAGGCCCGTCTCGCCGTGGCGCACCGTCTCCGCGAGCCCGCCGGTGTCGGACACCACGAGCGGGGTGCCCAGGGCGGCGGCCTCGAGCGCCACGAGCCCGAACGGCTCGTAGACGCTGGGGACGACGGCGACGTCGGCCGCCGCGCTCACCGCCCGCAGCTGCTCCTCGGTGAGCCACCCGGTGAACTCGACCGAGCGGGCGATCCGCAGCCGCGTCGCCTGTGCCGCCAGGGCCTCCGCCTGCGACCCCTTGCCGACGACCACGAGCCGCAGGCCGGGGAAGCGGCGCCGCAGCCTCGGCATCGCGTCGAGCAGCGTGTGGACGCCCTTCTCCCACTCCAGCCGCCCGGAGAACAGCACCAGCGGCCCGTCGTCGGCGTGGGCCGCCCGCGCGGCCGCCACCTGCTCGGGCGTCGTCGTCCACTCGGCGAGGTCGATGCCGTTGAGGACGACGTCGACCTTGTCGGGCGGAAGCTCGAACAGCCGCTCGACCTCCCAGCGCATGTGCTGCGAGCAGGCGATGACCCGGCGGGCCTCGAACGTGAGCCACCACTCGAGCGTGTGGATCGCCTTCGACAGCTGGGTGGGAAGCCAGCCCTGGTGCCGCCCGGCCTCGGTGGCGTGCATGGTCGCGACCACAGGCACCTCGAAGGCCTGCCGCAGGTTCGCGGCGGCGTGGCCCACGAGCCAGTCGTGCGCGTGCACGACCTCCGGCCGCCAGGTGCGGCCCAGCGCGTACGACGCGCGCGTCATCCCGTGGTTGAGCGCCATCACCCAGGCCAGGAACTGCTCCTGGAACGGGATCTCGGGGGAGTCCTGCGGAACGCGCACCACGCGGACCCCGCCCACGACCTCGTCGAGGGCGACGTCGGCCGTGCCGGGGTGCTGGGTGACGACGACGACGTCGTGGCCGGCCGCGGCCTGCGACTCCGCGAGCGCATGGACATGGCGGCCGAGCCCGCCGTAGACGACGGGCGGGTACTCCCACGACAGGTGCAGGATCCGCATGGCTAGATCCTCTCCGCGAGCAGGCGCGCGTCGAGGTGGCCGAAGGGTCCGTCGACGGCGCGCAGCCGCGCGGCGAGGTCGCCCGCCCTAGGGTCGCGCCGCTCGACGAGCCCGGCGAGCTC
>JAIUOK010000067.1 GCA_020161245.1 Actinomycetota bacterium
GTGACCGGGAGCCGGGTCTCTTCAGGCTCGAGTACATGCCGATCGTCAGGGCGAGGGCGAGCTCCAGACTTGCCCACGCGCCCACCGCCCAGGGGTCGGGCCCGACGGTGGCGAGGCGGCCGGGGCCGGCTGATCCGGATGACGCCCAGGCGAGCATCCCGAGTATGACACCGCCCGTGACTCCCGCGAGCACACCGGTGACGGCGATCGAGCGCCCTTCGACGCGGCGCCTCAACCCGGGACCCACGATCGCCCCGACGAGGAACGCCGTGACGACCGGCACCAGCAGGCCGATAAACCCGAACGCGAAGTCGCCGGTGGGCAGCGCGCCGAGAATCGGAATCGCCGGAACCGGCCCCAGCTGAGTGCCGAGCGCGCTCACGCTCGACCCGGTGCCGATCGCGAAGCCCGGCCCGATGAGCCAGCTGGCCGTGAAGATCACGACGTTGGGCACGAACGCCAGCTGTGCGATGGTCAGCGTGAAGCCGCCGAGCACACCGGTCTGCAGGCTCTCGTAGAGGGTGATGATCGTCGCGTACGAGACGGCGAGCGCCAGCGCCGTGACGAGGGATGCCGCGAGCACAACCCCCGCGGCGGCCGCGGCCCCTGCACGTAACCCGGTGATGACGATCGCCTGCGTCTCGGCCGACCATGTGGCAACCCAGTCACGGATCGGGGTTCTCGAGTCGTCGAGTTCGTGCCGCAGGGCACGCTCGCCGAGCGCATGCGCGCGGGCGGCTCGGGCATCGCGGCGTTCTTCACCCGGACCGGCGTCGGCACCCAGGTCGCCACCGGCGGGCTCCCGTGGCGCTACGACGCCCAGGGCGGGGTGGCGGTCGCGTCCCCGGCCAAGGAGACGCGGGAGTTCCGCGGCCACGACTACGTCCTTGAGGAGGGGATCGTCGCGGACTTCGGACTCGTGCGGGCGTGGAAGGGCGACCGGCACGGGAACCTCGTGTTCCGCGACTCTGCGCGCAACTTCAACCCGCTCGCCGCGATGTGCGGCCGTCTCACCATCGCGGAGGTCGAGGTGCTCGTCGAGCCGGGTGAGCTCGACCCCAACGAGGTCCACACCCCCGGGGTGTTCGTCCAGCGGGTCGTCCCGCTGACCGCCGAGCAGGCCGCGGAGAAGCGCATCGAGAAGCGCACGACGACCTCGACGATCGGCGGAGGTGCCCAGTGAGCTGGAACCGGGAGCAGATGGCGACGCGGGCGGCGGCCGAGCTGGCCGACGGCTCGTACGTGAACCTGGGCATCGGCCTGCCGACCCTCGTGCCGAACTACGTCGCGGACGGCGTCGAGCTCGTGCTCCAGAGCGAGAACGGCATCCTGGGAGTCGGCCCCTACCCCCAGCTTGACGAGGTCGACCCGGATCTGATCAACGCGGGCAAGGAGACAGTGTCCCTTCGGACCGGCGCCGTGTTCTTCGACTCGGCGTTGAGCTTCGGGATGATCCGCGGCGGCAAAGTGGACGCCGCCATCCTCGGCGCGATGCAGGTCTCGGCAGCTGGCGACCTCGCCAACTGGATCGTCCCCGGGAAGCTGGTCAAAGGCATGGGCGGCGCCATGGATCTCGTCCACGGCGCCCGCCGTGTCATCGTCCTGATGGAGCACTGCACCAAGGACGGCGGCTTCAAAATCGTCGACACCTGCAGCCTGCCCCTGACCGGGCGAGCAGTCGTGCAGCGCATCATCACCGAGCTGGGAGTCATCGATGTGACGCCCTCGGGGCTGCTCCTCCAGGAGCTCGCACCCGGCATCGATGTCGACTACATCCAGGAGCGCACTGAGCCGGAGCTCGCAGTCGCTGCCGCGCTCGCCAGCGTATGAACCCACAGCACTGACCGACAGGCACCACCGCAAGGTGGACGACACGACGGAGTTGACATGTCCGACAAGATCAGGCTCGGCCTCGCGCAGTGCGTCACCCGCTTCGGCGACCGCGAGACGGAGAATCTCGGCACCGCCGTGAGCATGATCAGCGCGGCTTCGGCGCTCGACGTCGATCTGCTCTGCTTCGCGGAGAACTTCCCTGGGCCGTTCACCGAGGTCAACAGGTACGAGGTGGCCGAGACGCTCCACGCTGCAGCACGGGAGTCGGGCGTTGCTGTCGCCTACGGCACCTCGGTGCCCGACGCTCGCCGGGCTGGCTCGTACAACATCGCCACGGTCGTGGTCGATGAGCACGGCGACGTCCGGGGACAGTACCTGCGCACCCACCCTGTCGGCCCCTACATCTACCGCGAAGGGCCGGACTGGAACTTCGACTATGTCGAATCAGACGCTTTCCCGGTGATCGAGATGTCCTGGGGCAAGCTGGCCGTCTCCATCTGCTCGGAGGTTCATCTGCCCGAGGTCAGCCGGATCCTCGCGCTCAAGGGTGCGGAGGTGTGCCTCTACCCGAGCGGACTTCTCATCCATGAGCTGGGGTACACGGACACGTGGCGCACGCTCGTCCGCGCACGCGCCATCGAGAACCACATGTACACCGCGACCCTGGTCAACATCATGGATCAGTCGGTCGCGGATGGTTTCGCTGCCGATAGCGACGGACGGCCCGCCGGCGTGACCAGGGGCATCGGAATGATCTGCTCACCGGAGCACGTGCTGGCCGAGTCGGCCGAGCTGGGGATCCTCACAGCGGACCTGGACCTCGCTCTGATCCGCGAACTGCGGGCGACCGACGAGGAGCTCGTCGTGCCCGCGCCCTATCGCACCATCCCGGGCCACATGAAGTGGCGGCGTCCCGAGCTCTACGGGCTGTTGTCGCAGCCACTGAACGGCTAGGGACGGCCCGGTTCGATGACGGCAGCCACGCCGCCCAGGGCTCGGCCGTTGGCATGACGAGTACGGGAGATCGGCACGGCAGCGCCCCGGGATCGGCCAGGCGGACCGCTTGGCCGATCCGCGGCTTCGCGATGGGGCCCGGCGATGGCTGGGAGCCCGTGGCCAGCCCGCTCCAGTCAACTAGGAAAGGGATGCTCGTGACACGGGCGATGCAGCTCCACCCGGACGGGGAGCTTCAGCTGATCGATGTCGATCTGCCGCCTCTGGGTGCCGACGAGGCGCGAGTCGTGGTGCGCCGGGCGGGGGTGAACTTCTGGGAGGTGCTGCAACGCAGGGGCCAGGTTCGCATCGACCGGCCGACGCGCATTGGCAGCGAGGGCGTGGGCGTGGTCACCGACTGCGGGGGCTCGGTCGACCCATCGTGGGTCGGCGTCCGTGTGGCCTGGTCGAAGGTTCCGGGGAGCTACGCGGAGCACATCCAGGCGCCCATCGCCGCGCTCAACCGCGTCCCGGACGGCGTTTCCGACGACATCGCCGCCGGGCTGCTGTTCCAGGGCGCCACAGCGCACTACCTGGCGAACGACACGTGGCCGCTGGGGGACGGAGATGCAGCGGTGGTCACTGCAGCCGGCGGAGGCGTTGGCCTCCTCCTTGTACAGATCCTTGCGGCTCGCGGAGTGGCAGTGTTCGGCCTGACCTCCGATCGGTCCAAGCAGGAAAGGATCCGGTCAGCGGGCGCCGCGGCTGTGCTTGCGTATGAGGGCGCGGCTGACGAGCTTCGAGCCGTCGTGCCAGCGGGCGTTGGCGCAGTGTTCGACTCGGTCGGGGGGGACCTTCCGCGCGAGCTGCTCCCGGCTCTACGACCCCGAGGTGCCATGGTCCTCTACGGGGGCGCGTCGGGGCGGGAGTCGGACCTCGGCGTCTCGGACCTCGGTGCCGGGTCCTACTTCCTCACGCGCACGGCGGGCAGGGACTACTCCCGCACTGCAGAGGAGTCGTCGGGCCGAGCGCAGGCCTTGCTGTCGATGGCCAACGATGGTGGCATCGATGTCCACGTCGGCGGGGTCTGGCCCCTGGCCGATGCGGCGCAAGCCCTTGATGCGCTCGAGGCGAGGACCACGACGGGGAAGCTCCTGCTGGACCCGCAGGCCGATCCCCGGCCCTCGGTCGACTAGTTCGGGCACCGAGATGGATCCTGCACAGGGCAGCACGGAGCGTGGGACCGGGACCGCCTCGCCCATCGCCAGGGCTCGCAAGTCCTTCGCGGCCTGGTGGGGCGACTGGCTCGCAGCCCTGACGGATGAGTGCACATGCTCCTCTCCGGTAGCGCTCTCAGAGGGCGTCGTGCTGCCGCCCTGCACGATCCACAGCGCGGAGGGAACCGCACCGGGACGGACCTAGGCTGAGAAGCCGTGCCATTTCTCGTGCCATTTCTTCGTGCCATCTCAGGCGGCTTCTGACCCGTTCGAGGCGGAAACCGTTGGTGCGCCTGTGCTCAGGCCATGGGCCCAGCACGAATCGAGGTGCGCTACGGATCAGAAGGTTAGAGGTTCGAGTCCTCTCGGGCGCGCTCAGCCACGTGAAGTCCCGGGACATCGTTAACGGATGTCCCGGGACTTTGTTTCGTTCGTGGGGTTCTTCTTGCGGCCTCCGCCGCGTTGTCGTGAGCCTGGGGCAACTTGAGCCCTTCGGGTCAGTTACCCGGCAGTTGCCCGAGGTTCGGCGTCGGTCGAGACGCAGACGCCTGGTCGCGAACAGGCGTGCCTCCCTCATCACGGTCGACGTCAGCCTTTCTGCAGGAGGGTGCGCGCCTCCAGCGCAAGGGCGAGGGTGAGGCGGGTCCGGGGGTCGTGCAGGTCCGCGTGCGTGAGGTCCACGATGCGCTGGAGCCGGTGCTTCATCGTGTTGTAGTGGATGTAGAGGCGCCGGGCCGCCTCCGCGCCGTTGCCGACGCCCAGGTAGACCTCGAGCGTCCGGCACAGGTCCGATCCGCTGGACTCGTCGTAGCGCATCAGCTTCCCGACCTGGCTCTCGACCAACCGCTCGAGCTCGTCGGGCGGGTTGGCCAGGAGCAGCCGCTCGAGGACGAGGTCGTCGTGGCGGACGACCGCCCGCCCGGTGGCCAGCGCGATGCGGATGGCATCGCGCGCGGCCGCGTGGCTGACCGGCAGGCCCGACGGGGTGCGCGCCGGCGAGCCGACGGCCACCACCGTCCTGCCCGCGCCGCGGTCGTGGAGCGCAGCGCTCCAGCCCGTCTCCATGGTCGTGCTCGGGGCCCGTCGGCGTGCACGGGGGAGCTCGGCCGCCGTCTCGGTGGGGACGATGGCCACCACTTCGCTGCCCCGCGACCACGAGAGCGCTCCGACGGGAAGGGCGGCGTGCGCGGCCGCGTCGACCTGAGCGTCGGAGAGTTCGTGCTGGCAGTGGGCGAGCAGCACGAGCTGCCCCCCGGTGAGGTCCCAGCCGAACAGCCGCGACCGCTGCCGGATCGTGGGACCGTCCCCGTGCTGGCCCGAGACGATCTCCTCGAGGAACAGCGTGCGCAGCTTGCGGTCGAGCTCCATGCTCGCCAGCGCCTGCGCGATGTGCATGGCCGCGGCGAAGCAGGACTGCCGGATCAGCCGACGTTGCCCGAGCGTGGGCTCGCCCTCGCCCGCCACGATGAGGTGCCCGCGCACGACCCCGCTCACCGTCACCGGGAAGGACCAGGTCCGCGCAGCGTGGTCCAGGACGACGCTCGTGCCGCTCTCATCGGACGCGGAACCCGCGTCGTCGCCGGGCTGGGCGGACCGACGTCCTCCGATGAGCACGCCCGCCTCGTCGACGATCGTCACCTCGCGGTCGAGCGCGGCGGTCAACGCGGCGGCGATCCCGTCGAGCCCGCCGCCGGACAGGGCCACGCCCGTGAGCCGCTCGCGGATCGCCTCGGCCCGAGCGGGGTCCGCGCCGTAGTCGGCCAGGACGACGGCCAGCACCGCCCCGATGACGTCGTTGAACGAGGTGTGGTCGGGCATGACGATGATCGGGAACCGCAGCTCGTCGGCCACCTCGATGAGCTGCTCCGGCAGGGCCGGCAGGTAGCGCAGCGGCTTGATGGCCAGCGCCGCCAGCCCCTGGCGGGCCAGCTCGGGGACGAGCGCGACGAGCCGCTCGGGCTGGTCGTGGACCGGGAACCCCGTTGTCAGCAGGATCTCACCGGGCTTGACGAAGGCCTCGATGTCGGGAACCTCCATGACGTTGATGCCCGTGACGAGCCGGCTCAGGCCGTCCCGCCCCGCGGTCACCACCGCGCCCTGCATCGCGCTCAACGTGAGGATCTCGGCCACCGTGACGCCGGCCATGCGATCACCCCTTGTCTGATCAGGACAACCAGCCTGCCAGAAACGGTCCGATCGGGACCCTGCTCTCTAGCACCGGCTGGCCTACGTTCGGCCTCGTGATCCCCGTCGTACCGGCGCCCTCCCACCCGTTCCGGGCGGCGTACGACGTCGAGCGGGCAGTGCTGTCTGCACTGCGGATCGTCCATGTCGGACAGTCGAGCGCCCTCCTCGAGGCGCACCGCGGGCCGGCCGCGGGACCCCGGGCCGGCGTGCTCGTGCCGGTGACCTGGTCGGACCGCGGTCTGGCTCCCGGTGGGTTCGCCCTTACGCCCCACGACGGGCTGCGGGTGCGCCGCCTGCTGCTGGCCACGGACCCGGGCAGCGCGCTCCTGGACCTGTCCCGGTGGCTCGACGCGAGCGGCGCCACCCCCGTGGACCTGCGGATGGCCCCCCTGCGGATCGACCCGGCAGCCACCGGCCGCCTCGCGCTCCTGCTCGCCGGTGGCGAGGAGCCGACCGGCACGGATCCCGCCCTGGACGCCCGCGTGCAGCGCGCCCTCGCCCCCGCGCTGGCCGACGCCGTCGTGCAGGACCAGGAGGCTCGCGTGCACCGTCTCGCGCAGCGGCTGATCGGCGCGGGTCCCGGTGCCACACCGGCCGGCGACGATGTGCTGCTGGGCACGCTGGCCGCGCTGCACGCGGCCGACCGCGCAGGCACGGCGACCGATCGTGCCCACCGCGGCAGGGCGGCGCTCGTCACCGTTGTGACGGACGGGCTCGCCAGGACCACCGCCGCGTCCCGCCACGACCTTGCGGCCGCCCTGGGCGGCTCCTTCGCCGAGCGCGCGCACCGGATGACCGCCGCGATCACCGACGTGCACGCGGTCGGGCCGGCGTACGACGACGCGCTCGGCTGGGGCGCTACGTCCGGCGTGGACTTCCTGCACGGGCTCGCCAGCACCGCGCAGGCCCTGCTCGGCCACTGGCAGAACCGGCTGCCCGCGACGGCATGACCTCGAGGCACGGCACGACGAAGGAGGATCGATGAGTTCAGCGGACGCCCTGTCCGTGCGGGTCTTCCCGCGTCTCTACCGCGACTCGGTGACGCTCATGGCACTGGCCGCGTCGGCGCAGAAGGCGGACGGGGTGGTGCGCGTCGGCGCCGTGATGGCGACCCCGGCGAACCTGGCGATCCTCGCGGAGGCGGGCATGCTCCCCGAGGGCCTGGCCGCCTCGCCCGACGACCTCATCATCTCGGTGCGGGCCACCGACGAGACCGCTGCCGATGCCGCGCTGGACGTCGCCGAGGCGGGCCTCTCGGCGCAGGACGCAGGCACGGGGGAGCGGGTCGAGGTCCTGCCCCAGACGCTCGCCGAGGGCCTCGCCGTCGACGCCACGTGCACCGTCGCCGCTGTGTCCACTCCCGGCACTTACGCGCCGGTGGTCGTCGAGCAGGCGCTGCGTCGGGGGCTGCACGTCTTCTGCTTCTCCGACAACGTCTCCGTGGCGGACGAGGTCCGGCTCAAGCGGATGGCGGCCGAGCGCAACCTCCTGCTCATGGGCCCGGATTGCGGGACCGCGATCCTCGACGGGACGCCGCTCGGCTTCGCCAACGCGGTGCGCCCTGGTCCGATCGCGATGATCGCTGCCTCCGGGACGGGTGCGCAGGAGGTCTCCTGCCTGCTCGACGCCGCCGGGGCCGGCGTATCCCAGATCATCGGCGTCGGCGGTCGCGACCTGTCCGAGGACGTGGGTGGCCTGACCACGAACGTCGCCCTGGACCTCGTGCTCGCCGACCCGGGGACCGAGGTCGTCGTGCTCGTCTCCAAGCCGGCGTCGCCCGCCGTCGCGGACGCCCTGCTCGCGCGCCTGGGGTCGGTGGGCCGCCCGGTGGTCGCCTGCCTGCTGGGCCTGGAGGACAGCGACGGCGCCGTGACCGTGCGCGGAACCCTCGAGGGCGGGGCAGCGGCTGCGGCTTCGGCCGTCGGGCTCGAGCTCGCCACCACCTCCGGTACACCGGAGCCGCCGCCGGCCACGCTCAGTGCGCGGGGCGTAGTGGGGCTGTACACCGGGGGGACGCTCGCCTCGGAGGCCAAGGTGATCCTCGGGCGCGCCGACGTCGCGGCCGAGATCCTCGACCTCGGTGACGACAAGTACACCGCGGGACGACCGCACCCGATGATCGACCCGTCTGCCCGTGCCGAGCACGTCGAAGCGGCGGGCTCGCGGGCCGATGTCGGTCTCCTCCTCGTCGACCTGGTGATCGGTCACGGCGCCGCGGCGGACCCGGCCACCCCGCTCGCCGACGCGGTCCGGGCGGCGCGCGCCGCGGCGGAGCGCGACGGCCGCACGCTCGTCGTCGTCGGCTCGGTGTGCGGCACCGCGGCCGACCCGCAGGGCATCGACGGGCAGCGCGCCATCCTGCGCGAGGCCGGGGTGCTGCTGTTCGCGTCCAACGCCGCCGCTGTCCGCTACGCCGTCGCCTGCGCCTCGCAGCCCCCCGGCTCGCAGGCCGACCGCCAGGAGGAGCTCTCGTGATCGCCGGAGGTGTGCGCGTCCTCAACGTGGGGCTGCCGCTGATCGTGGACGGGGTCGACCCCGACGCCGTCGTCCAGCTCGACTGGCGCCCGCCCGCGTTCGGCGACGCGGACGCCGCCCGGCTCATGGCCTCCCTGGACACCGAGCGCACAGCTGAGGCCAACGATCGTGCAGTGACGGCGATGCACGCGGTGCGTCCGCAGCTGACCTCGATCCGTCCGGCGCGCGAGGTCGTGCCCGGCCTGGCCGAGGGCCGGCTGCTCCTGCACGCAGGGCCCCCGATCGAGGTCGAGCGGATGTGCGGGCCGATGCTCGGCGCGCTCATGGGTGCTGCGGTGTTCGAGGGATGGGCCGCCGACGGCGACCAGGCCCGCGCCCTGCTCGAGTCCGGCGAGATCGCGGTCGCCCCGTGCCATCACCACCAGGCGGTCGGCCCCATGGCCGGTGTGGTCGCGCCCTCGATGCCGGTCGTCGTGGTCGAGGACGGCGGACGGCAGGCGTTCGCCTCGCTCAACGAGGGACTCGGCAAGGTGCTGCGGTTCGGCGCGTACGACGACGAGGTCATCACCCGGCTCCGCTGGATGCGCGAGGTCCTCGGTCCCGTGCTCGACGCGGCGCTGCGGCGGTCCGGCCCGATCGACATCACCTCGCTGGTCGCGCAGGCGCTCATGATGGGCGACGAGGGGCACAACCGGAACGTCGCCGCCACGAGCCTGTTCGCGCGGCGGCTTGGCCCCGCCATCGCCGTCGAGGAGTCCGGGACCGAGGTCCTCGGCTTCCTCGCCGGCAACGACCACTTCATGCTCAACGTGTCGATGGCCGCCGCGAAGCTCGCGACCGACGCGGCCGTCGGCATCGCCGACTCGACGGTGGTCACCGCCATGAGCCGCAACGGCGTGGAGTTCGGCCTGCGGGTCGCCGGCACGGGCGAGCAGTGGTTCACCGCCCCGGTCGGTCCCGCCGACGGACTGTTCTTCCCCGGGTACTCCATCGAGGACGCCAACCCCGACCTCGGCGACTCGGCAATCACCGAGACGCTCGGGGTCGGCGGGTTCGCGATGGCCGCCTCTCCCGCCATCACCCAGTTCGTCGGAGGCACCCCGGACGACGCCCTCGCCACCACGCGGTCCATGCGGCGGATCACCGTCCGTCCGCACCCGGCGTACTCCATCCCGTCGCTCAACTTCACCGGAACCCCGAGCGGGATCGACGTGCTGAAGGTGCTGGACACGGGCGTGCTGCCCGTCATCAACACCGGGATCGCCCACCGCCTCGCGGGCATCGGCCAGATCGGCGCCGGCATCGTGACCGCGCCGCCCGAGGTCTTCCAGCAGGCCGTACGCGGTCTCGCGGACCGGCGGAGCACGGTATGAGCGCGGTCGCGGCGGGCTCCGCGCTCATCGCCATCGGCGGCAACGCCCTCGTGCTCGAGGGCGAACCGGGGTCCCTGACGCGGCAGCGCGAGCGGGCGGCCGAGTTCGGCGAGCAGGTCGCCGCGCTGGTGTCCGACGGCTGGCGGCTCGTGGTCAGCCACGGCAACGGTCCCCAGGTCGGCTTCATCCTGCGCCGCGGCGAGCTCGTCGCCCCGGAGGCGCCCATCGAGGGCCTACCCGACCTCCCGCTGTGGCTCGCGGTGGCCGACTCCCAGGGCGGGATCGGCCACATCCTCGCGCTGGAGATCGACAACGCGCTGCTGCGGCGCGGGCTGTCGGCGAGGTCCGTCGCCGTGCTCACCCACGCCGAGGTCGATCCCGCGGACCCCGCGTTCCGGTCACTCACCAAGCCGATCGGCTCGACGATGACCGCCGAGGTCGCCCGGCTCCGCATGAGCGAAGCCGGCTGGACCGTCGTCGAGACCTCCGACGGCGTCTACCGCCGGGTCGTGGCCAGTCCGCACCCGACCGCGATCATCGAGGCCCACCAGATCCGGTCGCTTGCCGGCACAGACGCCGTCGTGATCGCCGGCGGCGGCGGGGGCATCCCCGTCGTACGGGACGACGACGGCTGGCACAGCGTGGACGCGGTCATCGACAAGGACCGCGCGTCCGCGCTGCTCGCCGCACGGGTGGGTCTCGACACCCTCGTCCTCGTCACCGGGGTGGACCAGGTGTACGTCCACTTCGGCACCGACCGCCAGCGCGCCCTGACCGAGATCGACGCCGCCGAGGCCCGCAGCTACCTGGAGGCGGGGGAGTTCCCGGCCGGGTCGATGGGGCCCAAGGTCGAGTCCGCGCTGCAGTTCCTCGAGGCGGGCGGCCGGCGCGCCGTCATCACCTCGCTCGCGAAGCTGCCCGAGGCGCTGCGGGGGACGGCGGGGACGGCGATCGTCGCCGGGTCCGCGCCGTCGCTCGAGCCCGCTCAGTCCGAACAACCATCACGACGTAAGGACGACGCATGATCACAACCCACGCGGAGCCGTATCCCTACGCCTTCGACCTCGCGCGGACGGCCTTGCTCTGCATCGACTTCCAGCGTGACTTCGTCGAGCCGGGCGGCTTCGGCGAGTCCCTCGGCAACGACGTGTCGCGGCTGCGGACCGCCATCGAGCCGACGCAGCGGGTGCTCGCCGCACTCCGGGAGCGCGACGCGCTGATCATCCACACACGGGAGGGCCACCGGCCCGACCTCACCGACCTGTTCCCGGCCAAGGGGAACCGGGGCAACCCCTCGCTGCGGATCGGCGACGAGGGCCCGATGGGTCGGCTGCTCGTGCGCGGCTCGGCGGGGCACGACATCATCCCCGAGCTCGCGCCCCTCGAGGGCGAGGTCGTCCTGGACAAGCCCGGCAAGGACTCCTTCTACGCCACGGACCTCGAGACCATCCTGCGCGCCCGGGGCATCACGCATCTGATCGTCACGGGCGTGACCACCGAGGTCTGCGTGCAGACCACCGTCCGGGC
This sequence comes from Actinomycetota bacterium, assembly GCA_020161245.1. Taxonomy (GTDB): domain Bacteria; phylum Actinomycetota; class Actinomycetes; order S36-B12; family CAIYMF01; genus Longivirga. The sequence goes on from JAIUOK010000067.1 coordinate 11,546, forward strand.
CGCGAACGACCGCGGCTTCGACTGCCTGATCCTGTCCGACTGCACGGGCTCCTACTTCCCCGAGTTCCACGAGTCGGCGCTGGCGATGTTCTCCGCCCAAGGCGGGATCGTCGGCTGGGTCACCACCTCGCAGGAGCTTCTCACCGTCGTCTCGTCGTCCAGCGCCACGAAGGAGTAGGGATCATGTCCGGAGCATCGACCACCGCGGCGCCCACCGACGGCGCATCCGCGAGCGTACGAATCCCCTGGTGGACCCGCGGTGACTGGAACGGGCTCTTCGGGCTCGGGACCAACGTCCTGCTCAACGTGATCGTCCTGACCGGGCTGTGCCTCTTCGTCGTGCAGATCCCGGCGGACAACGTCTACGGCCGGATCCTCCCGGCCCTGGGCATCGCACTCCCGCTGGGCAACATCTGGTACGCCTTCCTCGCCCGGCGTCTCGCCCAGCGGGAGAATCGGACCGACGTGACGGCGCTGCCCTACGGCCCCAGCGTCCCGCACACCTTCATCGTCGTCTTCGTGGTCATGCTCCCGGTGCTCATCCAGAGCGACGACCCGCTCAAGGCCTGGCGTGCAGGACTGGCTTGGGCGTTCATCGTCGGGTGCATCGTCCTCATCGGAGCGTTCTTCGGCCCCTGGATCCGGCGCTGGACGCCGCGCGCGGCGCTGCTCGGTGCGCTCGCCGGTATCTCCATCACGTTCATCTCGATGCGGCCCGCCGCCCAGATGTGGCAGGCAGCCTGGATCGGTTTCATCGCCTTCGCGTTCATCCTCGTCGGCTTCCTGGGCAACCGGCGTATGCCGCTCGGGGCTCCGGTGGCACTCCTCGCGGTCGGCGTCTCCACCGCCGTCGCATGGGTGGCGGTCGCGCTCGGCTGGTCGAACATCCTCGAGCCCTCCGCGGTCTCCGACTCGATCGGCCAGCTCGCGCTCAAGCTGCCGTTCCCCTCCGGCGACGTGGTGACCGGGCTCTCCGACATCGCGCCGCTGCTGGCCTCGGCCATCCCGCTCGGCATCTACAACTTCACCGAGGGCATGACCAACGTGGAGTCCGCGGCCGCCGCCGGCGACCGCTACTCCGTCCGCCAGGTGCTCAGCGCCGACGGCCTGGGCGCTGTGGTCGGCTCGTTCCTCGGCTCGCCGTTCCCGCCCGCCGTCTACATCGGTCACCCCGGCTGGAAGCAGGCGGGCGGGCGCATCGGGTACTCGCTGGCCACGGGCATCGTCGTCGCGGTGGTGTGCTTCACCGGCCTGGTCGGCACGTTCCTGGCGATCTTCCCGATGCAGGCGCTCGTCCCGGTCCTGCTCTACATTGGGATGGTCATCGGCGCGCAGGCCTTCAACGTCAACGCCCGCCGCTACGCACCGGCCATCATCGTGGCGATGCTGCCCAGCCTCGCGGAGTGGGCGACCGGACTCATCGACAACGCCCTCGCCAGCGCGGGGACGAATTCCTCGGAGGTCGGGGTCGACGTCCTCATCACCAACGGCGTGATCTACGACGGCCTCAAACTCTTCGGCCAGGGCTCGGTGCTCGTGGGCATCATCCTCGGCGCGATCACGGCGTTCGTCATCGACCGGCGGATGTACGCCGCGGCGCTCACGGCGGTGATCGGTGCCGCGCTGTCGTTCGTGGGGCTCATCAACGCCTACGAGGTGGCGCTCAACGCGTCGCCCCAGATCACCATCGGCTACCTGTTCTTCGCCGCGATCCTGGCCTACTTCGGCTGGGCGGCGCGCGGCGAGAGCCACGACGAGCTCGACGACGGCCTGCTCTTCGTCAACGGGACCCTCATGCGTGGCCTCGAGCTCAGCGACAACCTCGCCGGCGCCGAGTTCGTCCAGGAGATCGCCACCGCGCCGAAGTACCGCGTGCACACGATCGGCGATGTGCACCCGGGGATGTATCGGGTCGAGGACGGCGAGACCGGCGCTGCCATCGCCGGCGAGCTGTACGCAGTCCCGCTCGAGGTGCTGCTCAAGGTCATCGAGGGCGAGCCTCCCGGCCTCTACCGCGGCGCGGTCGAACTCGCCGACGGACGGGTCGTCCCCGGAATCCTGTACGACCGCGCGATGGCTCAGGAGCACCCCGAGATCACCCAGTACGGCGGCTGGCGCGCCTATCGTGCCTCCGTCGGCACCGCGTCGTAGCCCCACCTCGACCACCACGATCACGGGTGCGGCGGCCGGACACCGGAGCCGCACCCGTGATCGTTCCGCGGGGGACCCCGACGAGGCGCGGCTCCCCCCGTTGCAGGGCCACGCCCGCGGGTCGAGCATGTCGCGGATGCGCTACGGATCAGAAGGTCAGAGGTTCGAGTCCTCTCGGGCGCGCTTCGCTTGAGACAGCGATACGACAGGCCGGCCGCACCGACGGGTGCAGGCCGGCCTTGTTGTTTCCGCAGGTCAGGGGGCATTCGCGGTCGCAACCTGCCTCAATCTGGGCCCTGACGAGGCACTACGCGAGGGTGCAGCAGACCCACGATCGCTTGTCGTTTGAAGCTTCGTGCCATTTCTTCGTGCCATTTCCTGTTGCCGGTGCTGCGCCTGACCTTCTGATTCGCCCCCTTGGTTGTCGAATCCGTGCGTCGCGCAGGCGCCCGAGCCGACGCCGAGCCTGCTGCAAACCGCAGCGAACCCTGCAGAGCTGCGGGGTCTCGTTCCGGCTCATGTCCGGACCACTGCGCCCCTCCGACCGCTGTCGCACGTAGGCGATATGTTCGGCGCATGTCGGGGGACGGTCTTGCTGAGCGCAATGCGCGCATGGCGGAGATGCGTCAGCAGGGCTTGACGCTCGACGAGATCGGTAAGCAGTTCGGTATCACGCGCGAGGCCGTCCGTCTCGTACTGCGCAAGATGGACGGACCGTCCGCTGCCGACGCGAGGGCAGCCAGACAGGCCCAGCAGCAGGCGGCCGAGGCGCGAACTCGTCGGCTGCTCAGGGACGCGATCGAGACGAATCCGGGTAGTACCGTTTCGCAGATCGCCTCCATCGCTGGAGTCGATGAGCAGACCGTCCGATCACTGCTTCCGCGGGACCTGAGGCGACTCATCATTCATGACTCTCACGGGCCAGATCGAGCCTGGTCCGACGAGGCGATCCTCGAGGCCCTCACCACTGCGGCGACGTACGAATGGCCACTGAGCATCGGGACCTACGACCGGCTCGTCGCTAGGCGATGCTGGAGTCTTGTACGGGGGTGTTGCAGCGACTCGAGGAATGGGGATCCGCCCGCGCTGCGAGTCAGCCGGCCAAAGTCGCCGTGTGGGCCGTGAGCGCGGCGATAGCGCCCCAGTCCAGGTCGAGGCCGAGTCCGGCCGCTGATGGCGCCCGCACGAGGCCGTGCGTGTCGGGTCGCATGGGGTTCAGCACGCCGTACTCCCATTCGACCAGCGGGTAGGCGATCTCCTGGTATGTCGCATTGGGACGCCCGAGGATGACGTGCAGGCCGGCCATCGCGTAGAACGCGCTGCCGTAGGTCACAGGCTCGAGATTCAGCGCGGCTGAGTCTGCGAGCTCCATCAGGCGGAGCAGACCGGTGATGCCTTGCGTCGAGGCGATCTCGGAGCGGCATGCCGACCAGGGCGGGTCGAGCAGGGCGTCGGCGACCTGGTGGTAGTCGCCGATGGCGTAACCCGCCGGCATGATCGGGATGGGCACCTTGCGGCTCAGTTCGTGGTAGCCCTGGAGATCGAGCTCGGGCAGGGGCGCCTCGTACCAGGGGCAGTCCATGTCCGCGAGCGCGAGACCGACCTTCAGAGCGTCCTCACGGCTGTAGACGCACTCTGCGTCGTGCATGAGGGTGAGGTCGGGGTACGCCTCCCGAAGGCACGCATAGAGCTCGATGTCCTGATCGGCGTCTCCGAAGGCGTGCAGCTTGACGGCGGTGAAGCCGTCGTCGATCGCGCGGCCGACGATGTCGACGTAGTCCTCGATCCGAGGCATCGACTCAAGCGACGCGTACGCCAGGACGGAGTCTCGGTGTCCGCCCAGGAGCCGCCAGAGGGGCTGCCCGGCGTGCTGGGCCCGAAGGTCCCACAGGGCCATGTCGACCAACGCCAGACCGTTGGTGACGTACGGGAACACGACGCCAGTGCGCACCTCGTCCATCAGGTGCGCACCGCAGTCGATGGAGCGTCCGTTCAGGAGCGGCCACATCCCGCGCACCGATTCCAGGGTCGTGCGGTCGCCGGCCGCATAGGCGAAGCCTTCGACGCCCGCGACGCCCACCGCTCCGGCGCTGTCGGTGATGGTGATCAGCGTCGTGTTGACGTGGCACAGGTTGGCGCGCTCGGTCCAGCGCACGCTGCGATGCGGGTCGAGGACGCGGAGCTCGATGCGCTCGATGGTCGGTTCGGCCACGGTGGATGCTCCAGAAGGGTCGGGGGTTCAGGCGCCGGGACGCGGCAGGACGTAGACGAGCCAGTCGGCCACCATCGCCGGTCTGTCGGCGCCGGCCGCGGTGACGGTGCAGTGCCAGTGGACGACCCATCCGTCGTCCCTGGGCTCGACGGCGGTGCACTCGAAGACCGAGCGGAGCTCGTCGCCGATCCGGACCGGCGAGACCCAGCGGACCCGGTCCAGCCCGTAGTTGTAGGCGTAGGTGGTGGTGGGGTCGAAGGGGCGCGCCAGCTCCGTCATCGCGTCGAGCAGCGCCAGGGTGTGGAAGCCCTCGACGATGTCCGCGTCGAACTCCGCTGGCTGCGGCTCGGGATGGGCGAGGGTCACCAGCGTGAGCGCTTCGAACTGGTCGCGCTCCGCCCTGGTCACGGTGAGCGGTGCACCGGAGTGGGACGTACCGACCAGGTTCGGGATCTCGTCCAGGGTGATCCGTCGGCTGAGGTCCTTACGCATCGTGGCTGCTTCCCGGCGCGGCAAAACGGTCCCAGACGCCCTCGACGCGATGGACGCCGTCGACTCTCAGGTCCTGCTTGCGGATGCGCTGGCTGGGTGTCAGCGGGAACGGCTCGGTGCGCAGCTCGATGTAGCGCGGCACCTTGTGGGGCGCGAGGTGGAGGCCGCAGTGCTCGGCCAGCTCTGCGGGGTTGACAGGGTTCCGGACCTGGACGTAGGCCTTCACCTCCTCCTCGCGGATCGGGTCTGGCACGGGGACGACGGCTGCGTCGACGACGGCCGGGTGCCCGCGCAGGACCTCCTCGACCTGGGCGGGTGCGATGTTCTCCCCGCCGCGCCGGATGAGCTCCTTGCGGCGGCCCTCGAAGTAGTAGACGCCGTCGGCGTCCCGACGCATGAGATCGCCGGTTCGGATCCAGCCGTCGTGCAGCACTTCGGCGGTCGCCTGAGGGTTGTCGATGTACTCCCGGAACGGGACCCAAGGACCGGACACCTCCAGCTCTCCTGAGCCGGGCCCATGGACCTCCGACCCGTCG
>JAIUOK010000068.1 GCA_020161245.1 Actinomycetota bacterium
GAGATCGGCGGCTCGGTGAAGAACGTCATCGCGCTCGCCAACGGCATGGCCGTCGGCCTCGGCTACGGCGAGAACGCGCAGTCGGCGCTCATCACCCGCGGTCTCGCGGAGATGACCCGCCTCGGCGTCGCGCTCGGCGCCTCGCCGCTGACGTTCCTCGGCCTCGCCGGTATCGGCGACCTCGTGGCGACCTGCCAGTCGCCGCTCTCGCGCAACCGCTCCTTCGGCGAGCACCTCGGGCGCGGGCTCTCCCTCGAGCAGGCCACCCACGAGATGAAGCAGACCTGCGAGGGCGTGAAGTCCTGCCGCGCGATCCTCGAGCTCGCCACCGCGCACGGAGTCGACATGCCCATCACCGAGCAGGTCGTGCAGGTCGTGCACCACGACCTCGACCCGCGGGAGATGCTGCAGGCGTTCATGTCGCGCAGCCTCAAGGCCGAGGCCGAGGTCTAGCCGGACTGCTCAGACCAGGCGGTCCAACGCCTGGGCGATGTCGGTCCAGAGGTCCTCGACGTCCTCGATGCCGACCGAGAGGCGGATCAGCGTCTCCGGGATGTCGGGGCGCTCCTCGATCCAGCGCCGGCGCCGCTCCCACGACGTCTCGACGCCGCCGAGGCTCGTCGCGTGCAGCACCAGGCGGGCCGCGTCGCACATGGCGTCGACGTCGTCGGCGGTGCCCACGGTCTCGAACGACACGATCGAGCCGAAGCCGTCCATCTGCCGGGCGGCCAGCGCGTGGCCGGGGTCGCCCGGCAGGCCGGGGTAGCGCACGCGTGACACGGCGGGGTGACCCTCGAGCCGGGTGGCGAGCTCGAGAGCGCTGGCCTGCGCCTGCTTGAGCCGAAGGCCCAGGGTGCGCATCCCGCGCAGGGCGAGCCACGCCTCGAACGGGCCAGGGATCGCGCCGACCAGCGTGCGCACGCGCAGGAGCCGGCCGTAGAGCGCGTCGTCGCGCGTGACGACCGCACCCATGAGCACGTCGCTGTGGCCGGCGATCGCCTTCGTGGCCGAGTGCATGACGATGTCGAGCCCGTGCTCGAGCGGGCGCTGCAGCAGGGGCGTGGCGAACGTGTTGTCGCAGACCGTCAGCACGCCGTGGGCCCGGGCCGCCTCGGCGGCGGCCGAGAGGTCGCACAGCTCGAGCGCCGGGTTCGTCGGGGTCTCGATCCAGAGGACCGACGCTCCCTCGCACGCCGCGGCCACGGCGTCGGCGTCGTCGATCTGCACGAGCCGCACCTGCGCGCGCCCGGCTGCCTCGAGGTCGCGCAGCCGGGCTGCCGTGCCGGAGTAGGTGTGGGCCGAGAGCGCGACGACGCCGCCGGTCGGCACGAGGTCGAGCACCGCCGACACCGCGCCCATGCCGCTCGCGAACGACAGCGCACGGCCGCCCTCGAGCGTGCCGAGCACCTCCTCGAACGCCTCCCACGTGGGGTTCGACGTCCGCGCGTAGCCCACGGGCCCGCCGGCGTGGAACGTGCTGGAGAGCACCACCGGCGGGTTCACCGGGACGTCGGGGCCGGGCGCGGGGCGTCCTGCGGCCACAACGAGCGTCTCGGGGGAGAGCCCGTCCGGCAGGTGCGGGGAGGGTACGGCGTCGGTCACGGCGGCGAACCTACCGGCCGCCCCGGCGGCGCGCGGGTTCGGGCGGGCGACGGCGACCGCCTAGGGTGGCGGTATGAGCGAGGGGCGCCGGATCCGGGTGGCGGTCGTCTTCGGCGGCCGGTCCAGCGAGCACGCGATCTCGTGCGTCTCCGCCGGCTCCGTCCTGCGGGCGCTCGACCGCGAGCGCTACGACGTCGTCCCCATCGGCCTCACCCCCGACGGCCGCTGGGTGCTCGAGGCCGACGACCCCGACCGGCTCCGCATCGCCGACGGCAAGCTGCCCGAGGTCGACGCCGCCGGCGCGGCCGTGGTGCTCGCCGGCGACCCGACCCGACACGAGCTGCAGGTGCACGAGCCCGGCGACGTGCCGCAGACCCTCGCCGGCGTCGACGTCGTCTTCCCGGTGCTGCACGGCGCCTACGGCGAGGACGGCACGATCCAAGGCCTGCTCGAGATGGCGGGCGTCCCGTACGTCGGCTCGGGCGTGCTCGCATCGGCCGCCGCGATGGACAAGGGCGTGATGAAGGCGCTGTTCGCCGGCGCCGGCCTCGAGCAGGCGCCCTACGTCGTCGTCACCGACCGCGACTGGTCGCGCGACCGCGAGGGCGCGCTCGAGCGCATCCGCACGCTCGGCCTGCCCGTGTTCGTCAAGCCGGCGCGCGCGGGCTCCAGCCTCGGCATCACCAAGGTGGTCGACGACGCCGCGCTCGTCGAGGCCGTCGAGGAGGCCCGCCGCCACGACCCCAAGGTGGTCGTCGAGGCCGGTGTCGTCGGCGCCCGCGAGATCGAGTGCGGCGTGCTGGCCGACGAGGACGGCGCCCCGCGCGCGAGCGTGTGCGCCGAGATCGTCGTCCACGGCGACCACGACTGGTACGACTTCGAGGCCAAGTACCTCGACGACGGCGCCGACCTCGTCGTCCCCGCGGACCTGCCCGACGGCGTGGCCGACCGCGTCCGCGAGCTGTCGGTGCTCGCCTTCGACGCACTGGGCTGCGAGGGCCTCGCGCGCTGCGACTTCTTCGTCCTGCCCGACGGCCGCGTGCTCATCAACGAGGTGAACACCATGCCCGGGTTCACCTCGATCTCGATGTTCCCGCGCGTGTGGCAGGAGACCGGCGTCGACTACCCGACGCTGGTCGACCGCCTCGTCCGCGACGCCCTCCGCCGAGGCACCGGCCTCCGCTGACCGCGTGTCAGGGCGAGGGCGACGGCGAGGCTGCGGGGATGGACTCCGCGATCGAGCGCGAGATCTCGGTGAGGGCGTCGGCCTCGGGCGCGTACGCCGAGGGGACGCTCACCTCCACGTTGAGCGAGAGCCCGTACGTCGTGAACAGGTAGCCGCGCTCGAGCTGCTCGGGGAACCAGGCGACGCCGTCGATGGTGATGAGCTGCGACGTCGGCGTCAGGGCCGCAGGGGCCGGCACCCCGCAGCGCAGCACGATCGCAGGATCGCCCCACGCCGTGGTGAGCGAGCTCCACGGCGTGGTGGCCGTGGTGTTGTGCCCGAGCACCTGCTCGGGCAGGTCGGCCTTGAGGTTGGCGCACGCGAAGTACGCCGAGCCCGACGGCTGCGGCTCGGGGGGAGGCACGGGCACCCCGCGCGAGCAGCCGCTCAGCGCGAGGCAGACGCCGGCCGCGACGAGCGCGACGGCGGGGGAGCGGGAGGGCCTCCGCCGCACCGTCAGAGGTGGACGACGGGGCAGGTCAGCGTGCGGGTGATGCCCTCGACCGCCTGGATGCGGGCCACGACGAGCTTGCCGAGCTCGTCGACGCTGCGGGCCTCGGCGCGCACGATGACGTCGTAGGGGCCCGTGACGTCCTCGGCCTGCGTGACCCCCTTGATCTGGGCGATCTCGGCGGCGACGTCGGCGGCCTTGCCGACCTCGGTCTGGATGAGGATGTAGGCCTGGACCACCACGGTCGTCTCCTCGGGTCGGCGGGTCCCGGGCCGGACGGCCTGGGGCTCGGGACGACACTAGCGTCAGCGGGAGGCCCCCGGTGACCCCGGTACCGGACGTGAGGAGCACCACGTGGGCGCGAGCGGCACGGGCAGCAGCGGCGACGGCACCGTCGGCGGCCTCGGCGAGTTCGGCCTCATCGACGCGGTGGTGTCGCGGTTCCCCGTGACCCCCGACGTCCTGCTCGGACCCGGAGACGACGCCGCGGTCGTGGCCGCGCCGGACTCGCGCGTCGTCGCCTCGACCGATCTGCTCGTCGAGGGCCGCCACTTCCGCCGCGACTGGTCGAGCGCCCACGAGATCGGGCGCAAGGCCGCGGCGCAGAACCTCGCCGACATCGTGGCCATGGGCGCGCGGCCGACGGCGCTGCTCGTCGGGCTGGGCGCCCCGCCCGACCTGCCGTCGGACTGGGCGCTGGGCCTGGCCGACGGGCTGGCCGAGGAGTGCGGCCAGGTGGGCGCGACCGTCGTGGGCGGCGACGTCGTGCGCAGCGACGACGTCGTGCTGGCGGTGACCGCGCTCGGCGACCTCGAGGGCCGCGACCCGGTGCGCCGGTCGGGAGCCCAGCCCGGCGACGTCGTGGCGGTGGCGGGCCGCCTCGGCTGGTCGGCCGCCGGCCTCGCCGTCCTCGGGCGCGGGTTCCGCTCGCCGCGGGTGCTCGTCGACGCGCACCGCGTGCCCGCGCCGCCCTACGCCGCCGGCCGGGCCGCAGCCCTGGCGGGCGCGACGTCGATGATCGACGTGTCCGACGGGCTGCTGCAGGACGCCGGCCACATCGCGACGGCGTCGGACGCGGTGCTGGCGATCGAGTCGAGCGCCGTCGAGGTCGCCGACCCCGTCCGCGACGCCGCCGCGGCGTTCAACGCCGACCCGCTCGAGTGGGTGCTGCGCGGCGGCGAGGACCACGCCCTGCTCGCGACCTTCCCGCCGGGCGCCGACATCCCCGACGGCTTCGTCGTCATCGGCGAGGTCACCGAGGGCGACGCCGGCGTCCTCCTCGACGGCAGACCCGTCACAGGCAAGGCAGGCCACGACCACTTCGCGTGACGTACCCGCTTTGGATGGGTGAGCGACGGCTATAGCCGTCGCTCACCCATCCAAAGCGGGTCCTAGCGGATCCGGTAGGTGATCCAGGGGAGGGAGACGACGTCGCCGGGGCGGAGCTGGGCGCCGCGGCGGGTCTCGACCTCGCCGTTGACCTCGACCTCGCCGGAGGCGAGCAGGTCCTTGGCCTCGCCGCCGGTCTCGACGGCGTTGACGTACTTGAGCAGCTGGCCGAGCCGGATGCCCTCGGGCCCCACCTCGACGTCCTCGGTCTGCGCCACGGGCCGATCCAACCACCCGCTGCCCGGCGCCGGCACGGGGCCGGACATGCGAGGAGGCCGCGACCCCTCGCGGGGTGCGGCCTCCTCGGGAAGCGCGGGCTCGCGTCAGACGCGGGCGACCTTGCCGGCCTTGATGCACGAGGTGCACACGTTGAGCTTCTTGGGGGTGGCACCCACCATGGCGCGCACGGTCTGGATGTTGGGGTTCCAGCGGCGCTTGGTGCGGCGGTGCGAGTGCGAGATCGAGTGGCCGAAACCAGGGCCCTTGCCGCAGACGTCGCAGTTGGCAGCCATGGCGGTAGTCCTTCGGTCGTATCGGGTGGAGTCGCCCGCGGTGCGGGCGCACGCCCGGACGGCCGGGCAACCCCGCAAGAGTACAGGCCGACGGCGGCCAGCCCCAAACCGGGCGCAGCCGCCCGCCGCAGCGCGACGGGGCGGCACGGCGGCGGCGGTCGGGCGGTGGCGTGCGCGAGCAGCCCGGTTCCGGCGGCCGCGGGCGTTACGCTCCCGGCGGCGGGGTCGCAGGTGACGCCCGTCACCCCGGACGCGGACCCGACGCCGCGCACCTGCCCCAGGAGCCAGCCCCGTGCCCGACGCACTCGAGACCCGCCGCCTCGACGCGGCCGCGGTCCGGCGCTGGCTCGACCTCGGGCTCGCGGGCCTCGGCCACCGGCGCGCGGAGATCGACGCGCTCAACGTCTTCCCGGTCCCGGACGGAGACACCGGCACCAACCTGTTCCTCACCCTCGAGGCCGCGGTGTCCGCCGTCGCCGAGGGCGCGCCGCCGGACGACGACCTGCCCGCGCTCGTGGCCGCGGTCTCGCAGGGCGCGCTGCTCGGCGCACGGGGAAACTCCGGGATCATCGTCAGCCAGCTCGTCCGCGGCTTCGGCGAGGTGCTCGCATCGGCGGGCCCTGACGACGACCCCGGCATCACGGTGGCGGAGGCGTTCCGCCGGGCAGCCGATTCCGCGTATGCGGCGGTGGCCGAGCCGAAGGAGGGCACGGTGCTCACCGTCGCCCGGGCCGCGGCCGACTCCACCGCCGGGCTGGGCCCGGGCACGAGCGTCGCTGCCGTTCTCACCACGGCCGCCGACGCCGCGGCCGAGGCGCTCGAGCGCACGCCCGACCAGCTCGAGGCCCTGCGCCGCGCGGGCGTCGTCGATGCCGGCGGCCGGGGCCTCGTGGTGCTGCTCGACGCGCTCGTCGAATCGGTCACCGGCGAGCACCGCGAGCAGGCGCCGACCGCGCTGCCGGTGCACCACCCGTCGGACGGCGTCGAGACGCAGGAGGAGGGCGGCGCCTACGAGGTGATGTACCTCCTCGACGCCGACGACGCCGCGGTGCCCCGGCTGCGCGGCGTCCTCGCCGGGCTCGGCGACTCGCTCGTCGTCGTCGGCGGCAACGGCCTCTGGAACGTCCACGTCCACACCGACGACGTCGGTGCCGCCATCGAGGCCGGCATCGAGGCAGGGCGCCCGCACCGGATCCGCGTGACCGACCTCTGCAAGGACACCGAGCTGCGCCGCTCGGTGCAGGCGCCGGGCGGCCGCGTCGTGGTCGCCGTCGCCCACGGTGCCGGCACCGCCGCGCTGCTCGAGGCGTCGGGCGCCCGGGTCGTGCGCGCTCACGGCAACATCGCGCCGTCCACCGGCGAGGTGCTCGAGGTGCTCCGCTCCACCACCGAGGCCGAGGTGGTGCTGCTGCCGAGCGAGAGCGACATCCGGCCCGTCGCCGAGGCCGCGGCCGACGTCGTCCGGCGCGACGGACGACGCGCCTCCGTCGTGCCCACCCGCTCGATCGTGCAGACCCTCGCCGCCGTCGCGGTCCACGACTCCTCGGCGACGTTCGAGGACGACGTCGTCGCCATGACCCGGGCCGCCGGGGCCACCCGGTACGGCGGTGTGTCGGTCGCGGTGAAGGACGCGGTCACCTCGGCCGGCGTCTGCCGGGTCGGCGACGTGCTCGGGATCGCGGGCGGCGACGTCGTCGAGATCGGGTCGTCGGTGGAGGACGTCGCCGTCGCGCTGCTCGGCCGCCTGCTCGCCACCGGCGGCGAGCTGGTCACCCTCGTGCGAGGCGACGAGGGCGGCGAGGCGCTCGTCGACGCCGTCGCCCGGCGGGTGCGCCGCGGCCACGCCGGCACCGAGGTCGTCGTGTACGACGGAGGCCAGCCGTACTGGCCGCTCATCCTCGGTGTCGAATAGGGGCATGGCCGCGCTGCGCCTCGACGAGAGGCTGACCAAGGTGCTCGGCCGCACGGCCGAGGCGCTCGAGAAGGGCCTCGGGCTGCGCACGGTCGAGGACCTGCTGCGGCACTACCCGCGGCGCTACGCCGAGCGCGGCCAGCTCACCGACCTGCGCTGGCTCGAGGTCGACGAGCACGTCACGGTCCTGGCCCGCGTGCAGAAGGTCGACGTCAAGACCTACACGGACCGCCGCAGCGGTCGGCGGGCCGAGCGGCTCGAGGTCGTCGTCACCGACGGCACCGACTCCCTCGACCTCACGTTCTTCAAGCAGAGCTGGCGGGCCAAGGACCTCAAGGTCGGCCGGGTGGGCCTGTTCTCGGGGAAGGTCGGACGGTTCCGGGGCCGCAGTCAGCTCGCGCACCCCGACTACGTCCTGCTGCCCGACGACGCCGAGCTCGCGCCGGTCGACGAGGTCGACGACGACACCGTCCTCCGCTACGCCGGCGCGCTCATCCCGGTCTACCCGGCCACGGCCGCGATGCCGTCGTGGAAGATCGTCACCGCCGTCGGTATCGTCCTCGACCAGCTCGACGACGACCTCGACGACCCGCTCCCGCTCCGCACCCGAGCGCGCCACGGGCTGCCGCCGCTCGCGGGGGCGCTGCGCAGGATCCACCAGCCGTCGACGCGCGAGGACGTGCGCGAGGCAACCGACCGGCTCAAGTGGGACGAGGCGTTCGTCCTGCAGGCGGTCCTCGCGCAGCGCCGCAAGGCGGCAGCGGCGCTGCCGTCGGTGCCGCGCCGGGCGAGGCCGGGTGGGCTGCTCGAGGCCTTCGACGACCGTCTGCCGTTCACCCTCACCCGGGGGCAGCAGGAGATCGGCGCCGTCATCGAGCAGGACCTCGCCGCAAGCCATCCGATGCACCGGCTCCTGCAGGGCGAGGTCGGCTCGGGCAAGACGCTGGTGGCGCTGCGGGCGATGCTCGCCGTCGTCGACGCGGGCGGGCAGGCCGTGATGCTCGCGCCCACCGAGGTGCTCGCCCAGCAGCACCACCGCTCGATCAGCGCGATGCTCGGCCCGCTCGCCGAGCGCGGCCTGCTCGGCGGCTCCGACGAGGGCACGCGCGTCGCGCTGCTCACCGGCTCGGTCACGGGCGCACGCCGCAAGGAGGCCATGCTCGACATCGCGTCGGGGGAGGCGGGCATCGTCGTCGGCACCCATGCGCTGCTCGAGGACAAGGTGCAGTTCTTCGACCTCGGCCTCGTGGTGGTCGACGAGCAGCACCGCTTCGGCGTCGAGCAGCGCGCGGCGCTGGCGGCCAAGGCGCGCGACGACGCCCGGCCCCACGTGCTGGTCATGACGGCCACCCCGATCCCGCGCACCGTCGCGATGACGGCGTTCGGCGACCTCGAGGTGTCGGTGCTCTCCGAGCTGCCCGCCGGCCGTTCGCCCATCGCGACGCACGTCGTCCCCAACGCGGAGAAGAGCAAGAGCCACTTCCTCGAGCGGGCCTGGACGCGCATCCGCGAGGAGGTCTCGGCGGGCCGCCAGGCCTACGTCGTCTTCCCGCGGATCGGCGACGGCGCCGCGTCCGACGACGTCGACGAGCCCGCCGACCCCGAGGCCGAGGACGCCGAGAAGCGGCGTCCCCCGCTCGCTGTGCTCGAGGTCGCACCGACGCTCGAGTCCGGGCCCCTCGCGGGCCTGCGCATCGGCGTGCTGCACGGGCGGATGCCGTCCGACGAGAAGGACGACGTCATGCGGCGCTTCGCCGCCGGGCCGTCGTCGCCGGAGGGCCTCGACGTCCTGCTGGCCACCACCGTCATCGAGGTCGGCGTCGACGTGCCCAACGCGACCGTCATGGTCGTCATGGACGCCGACCGCTTCGGCGTCTCGCAGCTGCACCAGCTGCGCGGCCGGGTCGGCCGAGGTGCCCACGCCGGCCTGTGCCTGCTCGTCACCGACATGCCGCAGGGCTCGCCCGCCCGTGAGCGCCTCGACGCTGTCGCGTCCACCAACGACGGCTTCGAGCTCTCGCGGCTCGACCTCGAGGCGCGGCGCGAGGGCGACGTCCTCGGCTCCACGCAATCCGGCCGCAAGTCGTCCCTGCGTGCGCTGTCGGTGCTGCGCGACGAGGATGTCATCGCGGCCGCGCGCGACGAGGCGGCCGAGCTGGTGGACTCCGACCCCGAGCTCGCGACGGTGCCGGCGCTTGCCCGCGCGATCGCGGCGCTGCTCGACGAGGAGCGGGCCGAGTACCTCGAGAAGTCGTAGGAGACCCATGACCGCCATGGACCGCACGACCCTCCGCCTCGCCGACGGCCGCGTCCTCGACCTGCGCACGGCAGGTCCGGCCGGCGGCGACGTGCTGGTGTTCTGCCACGGCACGCCGCAGTCCGGCGGCCTCGACGGCGTCACGCTGCAGGCGGCGATCGACCGCGGCCTGCGCGTCGTGGCGTGGTCGCGGCCGGGCTACTCGACGTCGTCGGCCCAGCCGGGCCGCACGGTCGCCTCCTTCGCCGACGACGCGCGCGAGGTGCTCGACCAGCTCGGTGTCGCCACCTGCATCGCGGCCGGCTGGTCGGGCGGCGGGCCGCACGTGCTGTCGCTCGCGGCCGGTCTGCCCGACCGCGTGCGCGGGGTCGCCGTCCTCGCCGGCGTGGCTCCCTACGCGGAGTCGCAGGGGTCGCTCGACTGGATGGCGGGGATGGGCGAGGACAACATCCTCGAGTTCGGCGCCGCGATGGCCGGCGAGCAGCCGCTGCGCGAGTTCCTCGGGGAGGTGGGGCCCGTGATGGCCACGATCGAGCGCGACGACGTCGTCGAGGCGATGGCGACCCTCCTTCCCGACGAGGACCGCGCCTGGATCTCCGGCGACTTCGGCGTCGATCTCGCGCGCGGCTTCCGCGAGGCGGTGGAGGTCGGCATCGAGGGCTGGGTCGACGACGACCTCGCGTTCGTCGCCCCCTGGGGCTTCGAGCTCGGACTCATCGAGGTGCCCGTGGCGGTGTGGCAGGGCAGCGAGGACCTCATGGTCCCGGCCGCCCACGGCCCGTGGCTGGCCTCGCACGTCGCCGGGGCGCGGGCGCACCTCATCGACCGCGAGGGGCACCTGTCGGTCGTGCTCGGGCGCGTGGGCGAGATCCTCGACGACCTCGTCTCCCTCGGCCGGGCCTGAGCTGGCCGCACCGACCTGGCCGCGGTGATACCACGGCGGTAGCATCGCCCCCATGGCCATGACCCTGCGCCTCACCGACGAGGAGACCGAGATCCTGCGCGCTCTCGCCGAGCGGGAGCACCGGTCGATGCACGAGGTCGTCCGGCTCGCGGTGCTCGAGCGCGCCGACCGCGCCGCGCACTCCGCCGACCGCGACGAGGTGCTCGACTGGGCAGAGGACCGCTACGCCGACCTGCTCGACCGCCTGTCGCGGTGACCGGCGAGCGCCTGCTCGCCTACGACGACCTCGTCGCGATCGCGACCAGGATCGGCCGGGGCGAGCCGCCCATCCGCGACGCCGGGCTGCTGCAGGCGGCGGCCGCCCGGCCCGGGACCACCGTGTTCGGCGACGACGCCTACCCGGACCTGGCCACCAAGGCCGCGGCCATGCTCGAGTCGCTGGTGCGCAACCACGCCCTCGTCGACGGCAACAAGCGGCTCGGCTGGCTCGCGCTCGTCCTCCTGCTGGCGATCAACGGCATCCGTCTCGACGTCGACGACGACGAGGCCTACGACCTCGTCATCGCGGTGGCCGAAGGGCGCCACGACGTGGCGGCGATCGTCGAGGTGCTGCGCGGCTGGGGCGTCGACCGGTGACGCGGATCATCGCGGGGGCGGCGCGGGGGCGGCGGCTGGCCGTGCCCCCGGCCGGTACCCGGCCCACCTCCGACCGGGTGCGCGAGGCGCTCATGTCGGCGCTCGAGCACGAGCTGGGCACGCTCGGCGGGGCCCGGGTCGCCGACCTCTACGCCGGCTCCGGGGCGGTGGGCCTCGAGGCGCTCTCGCGCGGGGCGGCGCACGCGCTGCTCGTCGAGCGCGACCGCCGCGCCGCCGACGTCCTGCGCCGCAACGTCGCGACGGTCGGCGTCGAGGGGGCCGCGGTGGTGGCGGACGACGTCGTCCGGCTCGCGGCCGGCCCTCCGCCCGCGGCCTCGCGGCCGCCCTACGACCTCGTGTTCCTCGACCCGCCCTACGACGTGCCCGACGACGTCGTGGCGGAGGTGCTGTCCGGTCTCGGCGCCCACGGCTGGCTGGGGGAGGGGTCGCTCGTCGTCGTCGAGCGCGCCCGGCCCAGGCGCGGCGATCTGCCCGCCTGGCCGGAGGGTTACGAAGGTCTCAAGGACCGCACGTACGGCGAGACCGTCCTGCGTACGGCCCTTTGGTACGGTCGCGACGCCCGGTAGGACGCGCCCCGAGGAGGGCCCCCTTGCGCAAGGCCGTGTGCCCCGGCTCGTTCGACCCCGTGACCAACGGTCACCTCGACGTCTTCGTGCGCGCCGCGTCGCTGTTCGACGAGGTCGTCGTCGCCGTGCTCATCAACAAGACCAAGAGCAGCATGTTCACCGTCGACGAGCGGATCGACATGCTGCGCGAGGTGGTCGCGCCCTACCCCAACGTGCGGGTCGACTCCTTCCACGGGCTGCTCGTCGACTACTGCAAGACCCACGAGATCCCCGCCATCGTCAAGGGCCTGCGCGCCGTCAGCGACTTCGACTACGAGCTGCAGATGGCGCAGATGAACCACCGGCTCGCCGGCGTCGAGACGCTGTTCGTGAGCACCAACCCGCTCTACAGCTACCTGTCGTCGTCGCTGCTCAAGGAGATCGCGACGTACGGTGGTGACGTGTCCGGGCTCGTCCCGGAGCTCGTGCTCGGCCGGCTGCACGAGCGCATCGCCGAGCGGAACCAGGCCTGACGGCCCGGTCCGCCATCGAACGGAGAACACCCCAGTGGACGTCCACGACAAGCTCGACGAGCTGTCCGCCCTGGTCGAGAACGCCCGCGCGATGCCGATGTCGGCGTCGTGCGTGGTCAACCGCGGCCAGGTGCTCGACCTGCTCGACGAGGTGCGGTCGATGCTCCCGCGCACCCTGGCCCAGGCCGACGACATCCTGGCCGAGCGCGACGGCATCGTGGCCGCGGCGCGGGTGACGGCGGCCGAGGTGATCGCCTCGGCGGAGGCCGACGCGAAGGTGATCGTGTCCGAGCACGAGGTCTACCGGGCCGCGGTCGCCGAGGCCGACGCGATCCGCGCCGAGGCCGACCTCGAGGCCGAGCGGATGCGCCGCGAGACCGACGACTACGTCGACGCCAAGCTCGCCAACTTCGAGGTGGCGCTGCACAAGACGCTCACCGCCGTCCAGAAGGGCCGTGACAAGATCCGCGGCCGCCAGGCCTACGACGACCTCGCCGACGAGGCCCCGCTGCCGGGCGAGTACCTCGACCGGTAGGCCGGTCCGCCGTCCAGCCCGCGCGCATCGGCCCGGGCTCCTGGCCCGGCTGGGGCGGGGCCGCTGATTTTGGGGGCGGCCGGGCCACCCGGTACCCTGGCGTGTCGGCCTGAGGCCGTCCCCATCCGCACGTCCCGGAAAGGCGTCCCCTGACCACGCTCGACCCGCGATCCCCTCTCGTGCTCGACACCCGGGAGCTGGGACGACGTGCCGGGTCGATGCGCCAGGTGTCGCTGGTCCGGCCCGCGCCGGAGGGGATGGGCATCATGTCGATCGGTGTCCCCGCGGGGAGCGACGTCGAGCTGGATCTCCGGCTCGAGTCGGTCGTCGAGGGGGTGCTCGTGTCGGGAACGGCGCTGGTGCAGCTCGCAGGCGAGTGCAGCCGGTGCCTGGACCCGATCTCCGACGAGCTGGAGGTCGACGTCCAGGAGCTGTTCGCGTACGAGGAGACCGACGCGTTCGGCCGCACCCGCCCGGGTGCCGGCGGCGCGACGGGCGCCGACGACGAGGACGACGACGAGCAGCGGCACCTGGTCGGGGACTACCTCGACCTCGAGCCGGTGCTGCGCGACGCGGTGGTGCTCGACCTGCCGCTCGCACCGGTGTGCCGGGACGACTGCCCGGGGCTGTGCCCGCAGTGCGGGTTCCGCCTCGACGACGACCCGGAGCACCACCACGACGTGATCGACCCGCGCTGGGCCGCCCTCGGCGGTCTGCAGGTCGAGGGCGAGACCGGAACGACCCGCACCACCAGCCCGACCAGCGCCGACGACGAGAAGGACGAGGACTAGGCCATGGCCGTCCCCAAGCGCAAGACCAGCCGCAGCAACACCCGCCACCGCCGCTCGCAGTGGAAGGCCAAGCTGCCCCAGATCAACAAGGTGACCCGCAACGGCCGCGTCGAGTTCGTGGTGCCCCACCGCGTCGACGAGGACGGCCAGTACAACGGCCGCCAGGTCCTCGACGTCTGAGCCTGACGGCTCCGCGCCGACCGCTCCCTGAGCGGCGCGCACCGCACGACCACCACGAGGCACCCGACCGCCTGCCCACCGGGCCGGCGACGGTCGGGTGCTTCGTGCTGTCCGGGCACCCTCCGCCCCACGGCCCTGGCTAGCCTGTGCTCGTGATGAACCCGACCGAACCCGACCTGGCCCTCGCGGCCCGGGCGCTGGCGGTCGTGCTCGACCTCGAGGCCGACGATCTGCGGGCCGACAGCCCGCTCGACGACCTGGGGGCCGACTCGATCGCCCGTGTCCAGTGGGCCGACGTCGTCGAGGAGCTGGCCGCCGAGGGCGGCCGCACCGTCGTCGTCGACGACTCCGTCCTGCGCTCGGCCGCCGTGCTCGGCGACCTGGCCGCCCACCTGTCCGGGCCCGTCCCGGCCGGGGCCGCCTCATGAGCCGCCGTCCGGCCCTGCGGCCGCCGCTGTCCGAGCTCGCCGCCCGCCTCGGGGTCGACATCGACCCCGCGCTGCTCGAGCGGGCGGTGACCCACCGCTCGTTCGCCTACGAGAACGGCGGCCTGCCCACGAACGAGCGCCTCGAATTCCTCGGCGACGCCGTGCTCGGGCTCGTCGTCACCGACACGCTGTTCCGCACGCACCCGGACCTCCCCGAGGGGCAGCTGGCCAAGCTGCGCGCGGCCGTGGTCAACGCCAAGGCGCTGGCCGGCATCGGGCGCAGCCTCGACCTCGGCGAGCACCTGCTGCTCGGCAAGGGCGAGGAGGCCACGGGCGGCCGCGACAAGTCCTCGATCGTGGCTGACACCGTCGAGGCCGTGATCGGCGCCGTGTACCTGCACCTCGGCCTGCCGGCGGCCACCGACCTCGTGCACCGGCTGTTCGACCCGCTGATCCTCGAGGCGGCGGGCCTGGGCGCCGGCCTGGACTGGAAGACCAGCCTCCAGGAGCTGTGCGCGGCGCTGGGCACCGGCGTGCCCGAGTACGTCGTCGAGGAGAGCGGCCCCGACCACCAGAAGACCTTCCGCGCCCGGGTCCGGGTGGGGGAGGCGTTCTACGGCGACGGCACGGGGCGCAGCAAGAAGGAGGCCGAGCAGGAGGCCGCCGCCACGGCGTACACCGAGCTCAAGGCCGGCCAGCTCGCGGCGGCGCTCGGCTCGCCCGACGGCGTTGCCGACGACGACGCCGGCGAGCCCGGCCCCGACGCCTGACGTGCCCGAGCTCCCCGAGGTCGAGGTCGTCCGGCGCGGCCTCGAGCGCTGGGTCGCGGGCCGCACCGTGTCCGGGGCCGTGGTCCTGCACCCGCGCGCAGCCCGGCGCCACGAGGCCGGCGGCGACGATCTCGCCGCGCGCCTCGTCGGGCGCACCATCGAGGCCGCGAGCCGCCGCGGCAAGTACCTGTGGCTGCCGCTCGACGGCCGCGACTCCGCGCTCGTCGCGCACCTCGGCATGAGCGGGCAGCTGCTCGTGCAGCCGCCCGATGCCCCGGCTGAGACCCACCTGCGGGCGGTGATCCGCTTCGACGACGGCGGCCGCGAGCTGCGCTTCGTCGACCAGCGCACGTTCGGCGGCCTGGCCCTCGACGCCCTCGTGCCCGACGACTCCGAGGGACGCCTGCCGGCCAGCGTGGCCCACATCGCCCGCGACCCGCTAGACCCGCTGTTCGACGACCGCGCCTGGGTGCGGCGTCTGCGGTCGCGGCGCACGGGGCTCAAGCGCGCCCTGCTCGACCAGACCGTCGCGAGCGGCATCGGCAACATCTACGCCGACGAGTCGCTGTGGCGGGCCCGGCTGCACTGGGCGACACCGACCGACACGCTGCCGCCGGCCCGCGCCCGCGAGCTCATCGGCCACGTGCGCGACGTCATGACCGAGGCGCTGGGCCAGGGCGGCACGTCGTTCGACTCGTTGTACGTCAACGTCAACGGCGAGTCCGGCTACTTCGACGTCTCGCTCGCCGCCTACGGCCAGGCCGACCGGCCCTGCCCCCGGTGCGGCCGGCCGATCGTGCGCGAGGCGTTCATGAACCGCTCGTCGTTCCGCTGCCCGCGCTGCCAGCGCACCCCGCGGGAGCCGCGGTGGTGAGCGGCGCCGACGAGGCGTCGGCCGCGGGGGAGCCCGTGCGGCTGACGGCGTTCGTGCGCGGGCGCGTGCAGGGCGTCGGCTTCCGCTGGTGGACCCGCGCCCGCGCGCTCGAGCTGGGCCTGGCGGGGTCGGCGTCCAACCTCGACGACGGCCGCGTCGAGGTGGTGGCCGAGGGGCCGCGCGAGGCGTGCGAGGCCCTGCTCAGGCTGCTCCGCTCGGGCGGCACGCCGGGGCGCGTCGAGTCGGTCGTCGAGCAGTGGTCGGCCGCTCGCAGCGTCACCGGGTTCGTCGAGCGGTGACCCGCTGACCTGCAGCGACGCGGGATCGGGGCCGCCTGGGCGTGTGCTGCAGGTCTCCTGCGACACGGTGAGGACGGGTTGACGCCCGGTCAGACCCGCTGTCACCCTGGTTTCTGTCCCGGAGCGCCGTCGTACGACGCACCCGCCCGGCGCCCCGAACCCGAAGCGGCCGCCACGCGCGGCCACCCCGCGTGCCCGCCGGCACCGGCCCGAGCTCGAACCGTGTCAAGGGAGACACCGTATGTCCAAGGCGATCTACGGCCACCTGGGCGGCAACGACGCGATCCTCATGGCCGAGGTGGCCCGCCTCCGCCGGCGCGTGCGCGAGCTCGAGGAGCAGCTCGCCGCCTACGAGTCGATGGTCCCCAGCGATATCGCCGCCCTCGAGCAGGTCGAGGTCGTCGTCCGCGAGCTGCCCGAGGACGCGCCCGTCCCCGCCTGAGCCGCATCCGCCGCAGCGCTGCTGCGGACCCCTCAACGCCGCTGAGCCGCCGTCCCGCCGGGACGGCGGCTCAGCGCATTCGGGGGAGCCGGTGCCCGCGCGGGGGACCGGTCGCGCGATCCCGGCACGGCCCTGTCGGGTGCCTGCCGTCGGGGGGCGGCGGGTAGGGTTGCGGCACTTCCCCCGCCCGGGCCCCCATGCCCGCGGCGCCCCGTGCCCTTACGACCGACCCGACGCGCACAGGAGCGACCCGCGTGCACCTGAAGAGCCTCACGCTGAGGGGCTTCAAGTCCTTCGCGTCGTCGACGACGCTGCACTTCGAGCCCGGCATCACCTGCGTGGTGGGCCCCAACGGCTCGGGCAAGTCCAACGTCGTCGACGCCATCGCCTGGGTCATGGGCGAGCAGGGCGCCAAGAGCCTGCGCGGCGGCAAGATGGAGGACGTCATCTTCGCCGGCACCGCCGGCCGCCCGCCGCTCGGCCGGGCCGAGGTCGTCCTCACCATCGACAACACCGACGGCGCCCT
>JAIUOK010000069.1 GCA_020161245.1 Actinomycetota bacterium
CCGGCCTTCGCTCAGGCACAGTCGGACTGTGGGGATGCCGTCGGGGTTCACTGCTGATGTCGTTGCCCGGCTCGCTGCTGTGCCGGGGGGTCGAGGGCCTCTACCCCTCGTCATGGCCGCAGATGCCTCCGGCTCTGGTGATGTCGGCCCGGGTCCCACCGATGGCGCTGTACGAGGTGATCCGTGACCACTACCGAAGCCCGGACTCCCCTGTTGTTAGGCCCATGCTCTACGTCGGCGACGTGAGTTTCGAGGAACGGGTGGCCCCGGCACAGGCGCTGGTCGAGCGCGCGCTCGACCGGGGCATCCTCATCGATGTCTGCTACCCGGTCCCGCACTACCGGCGTCTGTTCATCGAGATGGGCTGGCAGGGCGAGCATCGGTACTCCGCCGAGCACGAGCGCTGGTTACGCCGGGAGGCGGCGGCGTCCGAGGACGGCGCGTGGCCGATCGAGATCCAGGCCCGCCCCTTCTTCGACAGCATGCTCCCTCTGGACGTGCCGCCCTTCCCCATCGACGGACCCGTCCCGATCGGGGACAGGGTGCCGGCGTGGGTACGGGAGGCGCTGGACGACTTGCACGAACGGGCCGCCGCCGTCGTCGGAGACCCACGTGCGGTGCAGACCAAGTGGGAGCCCTGGGAGATCGATCCCACCGGGCGGATCTACGTCCAGTGGTCCGACGGCCCGCTGGTCGCAACCGTCGAGAGCGCCCTCGGCCTGGAGCGGCAGGGGAGTCGCAGGACCTTCGTCCGCGGAGCCGACCGGATCGACGTCGTGGTCTCCCGGGGGCTGAGCCAGCCGTTCCAGCTGGCGGCGTTGCAGGTCGTCCCGCAGTTGTGGGAGCGGGACTTCCTCCACGGGGCGGTGCGCGACGCGGTTGCCGCCGAGGACGTTCCCGCGGCGCTCGTGCGCGCATGGGAGGACCAGGTCACGGCTGAACCGCTGGCCTGGACTCTCGACGATGACCAGCTGCGCTCCTATCTGCGCCGGCATGGGGACGCCGTCCGCCGTGCAGCCGGCGGGTGAGCCCAGCCGGTCGCCCCGGCCGGTTGGCGACGGACGTGGATCCCCGTGTTAACAACGTGTTTCGTTGGTCCCGGCTTCGGGTGGGCCCGGTGGCGAGGGGAGCGGCGTCCGGCAGGATGGGTCCGTGACCGACCTGCTGGCCCTCACCGCCGACCTGCCGCTGCGGCATCTCGCGGCGGGCGAGGTGCTCATCGACGAGGGGGCCGACGGCGGCACGCTCTACGTCCTGGCGTCGGGCACGTGCGCGATCGAGCGCGACGGCGTCGTGTTCGCCAGCGTCGGGCACCCGGGCGCCGTCTTCGGCGAGATGGCCGTCGTCCTCGGCAAGCCGGCCACGGCCACGGTTCGCGCGCAGACCGACGTCGACGTGCGCGTCGTCGACGACGGCGAGGCGTTCCTGACCGAGCGGCCCGGCGCCGCGCTCGCGATCCTGCGGATGACCGCCACCCGGCTGGACGGGCTCACGCAGTACCTCGTCGACGTCAAGCAGCAGTTCGTCGGGCTCGACGGCCACCTCGGGATGGTGGGTCAGATCCTCGACACCCTCGTGAACCACCAGGCGCCGGCCACCCGCTCCGGCAGCAGCCGCGACCCGGAAGGCGACCACATCCACTGACGGCGGCGCTGCTGCTGTCGATGTGGACGTGGGAGGGCTCGCGCCGATGCGGATCCTGGCTGTCTCGGATCTGCACTACCGGCTGCCGCACTACGACTGGCTGACCAAGGCCGCTGACGGTGTCGACGTCGTGGCGATCGTGGGCGACCTCGCCGACGTCGTGAGCCCCGTGCCGATCGACGTCCAGGCGGTGGTGCTCGACGAGTACCTCGGCCGGCTCGGCGAGAAGGCGCGGGTGCTCGCGGCGTCCGGCAACCACGACCTCGACGGGCCGGGCGAGCACGGCGAGCAGGTGTCGCGCTGGCTGCGCTCGGCGGCGCGCGAGAACGTGCACGTCGACGGCACCTCGATCGACGTCGACGGCACCCGGTTCACCATCTGCCCGTGGTGGGACGGCCCGGTCACCAAGGACGAGATCGGTGCCCAGCTCGCAGCGGCGTCGACCGACCGCCCGGAGCGTTGGGTGTGGCTCTACCACTCGCCGCCGGCCGGCACGGTGCTCTGCCGCGACGGCCGTCGCGAGTTCCCGGACCACGACCTCGCCGCGTGGATCGAGCAGTACCAGCCCGACGTCGTCCTCTGCGGTCACATCCACCAGGCGCCGTGGATCGACGGCGGGTCCTGGCACGACCGCATCGGGCGCACGGTCGTGTTCAACGCCGGCAAGCAGCCTGGCCCGGTGCCCCCGCACATCACCCTCGACCTCGACGCCGGCACCGCCGACTGGTTCGGCGTCTACGAATCGCAGTCCATCCAGCTCTGACAAGCCCGCTTTGGATGGGTGAACGACGTCTATGGGCGTCGTTCACCCATCCAGAGCGGGTCCTTGGCGGGGGGTGAGGAGGAGGGCGGCGGCGTCGTCGTCGAGGGCCCCGCCGTGGCGCTGCTCCATGTCGTCGGCGAGGCGACGGAGGTAGGCCTCCTCCGAGAGCGGGTCGTCGGCGCGCTCGGCGAGCAGCGAGACGAAGCTGTCGAACCCCACGCGCTCCGGCGATGTCGGCTCGCTGCGGCCCTCGTAGAAGCCGTCGGTGAGCAGCAGCAGCGACCAGCGCTCGGGCAGCTCGATGCTGCGGACCGTCGCGAGCGCCTCGGGCAGGACGCCGAGCGGCGGGTCGCCGGTGGGCAGCGCCTCGACGGTCGGCGTCAGCAGGATGGGCGGCGGGTGGCCGAGCAGCACGTAGTGCAGCGTCCGCGACTCGACGTCGAGCCGGCCTGCGACCGCCGTCACGAACAGGTCCTCGCTCGGACGCCGCTCGCGCACGACGTAGTCGAGGACGCGCACCCATTCCTCGAGCGACGTCGAGGGCAGCGACGCCGCCCCGACCCACGCGGATCGCAGCATCGCCCCCAGCGCCGCCTGCTCGGGGCCGTGGCCGGACACGTCGCCGACGAGGAACGACATCGTGTCGGCGTCGTCGTGCACGACGTCCAGGAAGTCGCCGCCGAGCAGCAGGTGCCGGGTGCCGGGGCGGTACTCGCTGCGGACGACGACGCTGCCGCCGTCGGGCAGCCGCACCGGCAGCAGCCCGGCCTGCAGACGGCGTCCGAGGTTCTGCGCCTCCTGCTGCGCGAGCCGTCGGCGGACGACGGTCTTGGCGATCGCGACCTGGTCGGCGAACCGGTCGAGCGCCGACAGGTACGCGGCGTCGGGGAGGGCTCGCTCGTCGCTCCAGCCGAGGCCGATGTAGGCGACGACCTCGCCCGCGATGCGCAGCGGGGTGGACGTCCCGACGCTGGTGCCGGAGCGCTGCAGCACCGGCTGCGCCTGGGTGAACCGGGCGAGGCCGGTGCGGTCGACCCAGCCCGTGCGGCTCGTGGTCGTGGCCGGCGCCGTCTGCTCGAACGCCGACCGCGGCAGCCGTGCGCCGACAGGCACGGCGTCGTCGCTGGACTCCCGGGCGAGCAGCACGCAGTCGTCGCCGTCGACCTGCCAGTACGACGCCGAGTCGCTGCCGAACAGGTCGCGGGCGATGCGGCACGTGGCCGCCGCGACGGTCGGGATGTCGGCCGCCTCGGTGAGCGTGGGCAGGCGGTCGAGCATCGCGGTCACGATCTCCTGCGCCGCCTGCTGCTGCTCCGCGAGCGCGAGCGCCACCTCGCGCTGCGCCAGCTGCTCGTCGCGCCGGGCGCGCAGGAAGGCGAGGGCGACGGCGAGCAGCGAGCCGACGACGAGCGCGCCGAAGCGCAGCCGCATGTCTGCGGTATCGAACAGGCCCTGCCATGCCTCGATCGCGCCGACCAGGACGGCCACGGAGCCGACGATCGCGGTGGCGGCACCGCCCGCGATGAGGGCGGTGCCCATGACGGGGACGAGCAGAACGGCGACGGGGAAGCTGCTGCCCTCGCCGAGCTCGCGGACGATGACGGCGGCGATGGCGACGCCGATGAGGCCGAGGAGCAGCCGGACGCGGTCGCGCCGAAGGGAGGCCGCGAGGCCCGCCCCCTGCACGTCGTCGCGCACCCGATCCCCTCTCCTGCCCGAGAGGGACCAACCTAAGCCCCGCCGGCGCGGACCCGGACCATCTTGATCTTGTCCTTACCTCGGCTGGCTGGCGGCCCCGCGAACCTCGCACGCGGTGCCCGCCCGCCTCCGGTGCACGCGCTCAGCAACCGGACGCGGGTGACTCGAGTCGGCAACGTCGTCGCAGCCGTGCCGGCCATGGCCGCCCCGCGGTGGGGCCCCGCCCGGGCTTTCAGGGGCGGGCGCGGTCTGGCAGGCTCGCCGCCATGACCGAGCCCTCCTACGGTGTCCGCTCCTCCGTCGCCGAGCTGCGGCGCGTCGCCGTCCGCCGTCCGCTCACCGGCGGGACCGACGTCGTCGCGCAGTACGAGGCCGCGCACTGGCAAACGCCCGACCTCGACCGCCTCGCCGACCAGCACGCCGGCTTCGTGGCCACGCTGCGCTCGCTCGGCTCCGACGTCGTCGAGCTCGACCCTGTCGCGGGCCTGCCCGATGCCGTCTTCGTCTACGACCCCGTCTTCGTGGGGCCGTCGGGCTCGATCGAGCTGCAGGCCGCGAAGGTGGCGCGCCAGGGCGAGGCGAAGCACCTCATCGAGGGGCTCGAGCTCGCGGGAGTGCCGACCATCGGCCGCCTCGTCGGTGACGCGACGGCGGATGCCGGCGACATGTTCTGGCTCGACGACTCGACCGTGGCGATCGGCCGGAGCTACCGCACCAACGAGGCGGCGGTCGAGCAGCTGCGCGGGATCCTCGCGGGCGACGGCGTCGGCGTCGAGGTGTTCGACGTCCCCCACGACATGGGCCCCGAGTACTGCCTGCACCTGATGTCGGTGATCTCGCCGGTGCGCGACGACCTCGCCGTCGTCTACGAGAAGCTCGCGCCCGTCGCGATGCTGCGCTCGCTCGCGCGCCGTGGCATCGAGTGGGTCACCGCCGACGACGACGAGTACGTGACGCTGGGCTGCAACATCCTCGCGGTGCGCCCCGGCGTCGTCGTCATGGGCCAGCGCAACACCCGCACCGCCGACAAGCTGCGCGAGCGCGGCGTCGAGGTGCACACCTTCGACAGCGAGCAGTCCGACAAGGGCGAGGGCGGCCCCACCTGCATGACCCGCCCCATCGCCCGAGGCTGACACGCGTCCTAGAGGTGGTGGTCCGCCCAGGTGGCGAGGGTGCGGGCGTGGTCACGGACCGAGTCGATCCAGCTGTGCAGGGCGTGCTCGTCGGCGTCATCGCTGACCAGCTTCACCAGGCGCACGGGGACGTCGGCCGCGCGGCAGGCCGCCGCCACGGCGTAGCCCTCCATGTCCACGAGGTCGGCCTTGGCGGCCAGGGCATCGCGGGTGGGGCCGCCCTGGACAAAGACGTCGCCGGTCGCGAGCGTGGGGCCGTGGCCGAGCACGATCGGCGGGCCGAAGCTGATCCCGGTGGTGCGCTCGATGGCCTCGTCGGCGAAGTCGTGCTGGATCACCGTGCCGACCTCGTGGACGCCGTCGAGACCGTGCCGCAGGCCGCCCGCGGTGCCGATGTTGACGACGACGGAGGGGCGCGCGACCGCGAGCAGACTCGACACCGCCACCGCCGCGCGCACCTTGCCGACGCCGGTGATGAGCAGGGGCAGCCGGTCGCCGAGCTCGCCGGCCTCGAGGTCGAGGGCGACGACGAGCAGCGGGTCCGACTCGCGGACGGTGCCATGAAGCTTCACGGCACCATCCTGCGACGATCAGGGGGTGACCACCGCGCCCGACCCCCGCATGCCCGACATGCCCGCCGACGCTGACCGCAGCCGCGGCCGCTACCTGCACCTCGACGACGGCCGTCCTGTCGGAGTCGAGGAGCGCTACGTGGCGGGCGAGGTCGGCGAGGGCATCCGGGTGCGGTCGATCCGTGTGGCGGCCAACCCCGCATCGCGGCTCGAGACCGACCTGCGCCTCTCGGCGTCGGGCGCGTCGGCCGTCGTCCGCTGGACCGGTTCCGGCGACGGCGTGGTGCGCGATGCCTCGCTCGAGGCGACGTGGCTCGACGGCGCGGTGGAGGTGCGCCGCACCGTCGAGGGGACGACGTCGGATCCGTTCGTCGTCGAAGGCCGGCTTCTCCTGCCGGGT
The DNA here is from genome assembly GCA_020161245.1 of Actinomycetota bacterium. GTDB lineage: Bacteria > Actinomycetota > Actinomycetes > S36-B12 > CAIYMF01 > Longivirga. The sequence goes on from JAIUOK010000069.1 coordinate 6,211, forward strand.
CTCGTGCTCGCGGGGACGGCGGGGCCCGGTGCGGCGCTGGGACTGCTCGTCGATCCGCGCGACGCCGACGCGCTGCTGGTCCCCACGCCCTGCGTCGTCGAGGTCGAGGACCTCGGCGAGGACCCCGTCGAGCTCGGCGGGCGGCTGGTGGTGGGACGACGTCAGCGCCGCACCTTCGTGGGCCTCGACCTGCCCGTGGTCGAGGACGTCGTCGATGCCGGGGGCCTCCTGCTGCGCCGCACCGTCGGCACCTTCGAGGCCCGCCTCGCCGAGGCCACCGGCCCCTGGCCCGCCCCCGCCACCTGGCCCCGCCTCACCGAGACCCCCCGCTGAGACTGCTCACCTGTGCGTTCAAGGCCCCGTCAAGGCAAGGTGATCAGTCTGAGCGAGGGCGCTACTCGGGGTCGGCGTCGGGGTCGAGGGGCTCGCGCTCGGCCAGGGCCGCGAGCCGGCGGTTGACGAAGAAGCCGACGACGATGCCGGTGCCGTTGGCCGCCCAGTGCAGCGCTGCGGGCGGGAACAGCGAGCCGGTCCAGAGCCGCAGCAGCGCGAACCCGACGCCGGAGAGCCCGGTGAACAGCACGGTCGAGCCGACGGTCACCAGCTTGTGGCCGGTCGCCTCCTGGTGCGCCTCGTGCATCTCGAGCGCGGGCAGGATGTGCCAGAGGCCGAACAGGATCGACGTCCCGACGACGGCCCACAGGGTGCTCCACTGCTGCACCATCAGCCCGAGCAGCACGCCGCGGAACGCGAACTCCTCGATGAGCACCGTGCCCAGCGGGATGTCGAGCAGCACCTTGCGCGTGGTCTGCAGGCCGTCGGCGTCGGCGTGGCGCTCGTCGGCGAAGAACTTGTGGAACCACGGGATCCCGCCGGCGATGCCGATGACTGCGCCGACGGCCAGGATGATCCCGCCGGCCCACAGCAGGCCGGTGAGCCAGGTCGAGCGCCCGAGGCCCAGCTCGGTCCAGGTGAGGCTGTGCTGCCAGGCGATGAAGACCAGGCACACCGTCGTGGCGATGGCCGCAGTGACGTAGGGGGCCCCCTCGACCCGGCGCGTCAGCAGCTGGAACCCGACCATCGCGATGACGACGCCGACGAGTGCGCCGAGGTCACCCAGCAGGAGTGACGCGGCCACGACTCCGACGACCAGGATGAGACCACCGGCGGTGCGGCTGGCCACGTTCACGGGGGTTGCGGTCCTTTCCTGGGCCGGGTGGCACTACCGTCGCATGCGAGCGCCATCGATGGAGGGGAGACGCTGTGTCGCGCCACGAGATCCTCGGGCCCGGCAACCAGGCCGGGATCGTGATCGCCGCCGGCAGTGTGCCGACGACGTTCACGCGGTCGCTGTCGGAACGGACCTGGATCGACCAGGGCATCATCACCGGCCTGACGGTCGGCTCCCACTACCTGCTCACCGTGGTCACGCAGGACATCATCGACGCCGGCGGCAACGCCCTGTCGACCGCCCTGCCGCTGCCGGAGAGCTGGACCGACGAGACCCGTCGCCGCTTCGCCACGTGGCTGCTCGACGCCGCAGCGATCCCCGCCGGCTTCGGCGTCGCCGCCGCCATCGGCTTCAGCGACGAGGACGACCCGCTCATGCCGTCGATCGCGCGCCAGGTGGCGTGGCGCTTCGGCATCACCGGCCTCGCCGGCACGGCGCTCGGCGCCACGCAGCTCGGCCAGACCTGGCTCGACAACGCCGTCGGCGCCGAGGGGCGGATCTCGCGCATCCCGGCGTCGATCCCTGTCGGCCTCGCGCTCGCCGGCTACATCGAGAAGGTGCGTCAGAACGAGACGCCGGCCGAGCACGGCACCGACCCGGCGGCGATGAGCTCGCTCGCGGGCCTCGGCGCGGGTCTCGGGGTGGTCGCGGTCCTGGCCGGTGTCGCGGCGGGCGAGCAGTGGCTGGCCCGCGAGCTCGGCTCGGTGGGCAGCCGTGTTCTGCCCGGCTCCGAGGCCACCTGGCGACGGTTCGTGCACGTGCTGGCGCTCGGCGGCATGGCCTACGGCACCACGAAGCTGTGGGGCACGGCGATGCGCAAGATCGAGTCCGGCACGACGACGTACGAGGACGGCATGGACGACGCCATCGCCGGCGTCTGGACCAACCCGATGGTGTCGGGCGACCCTCAGTCGCTCGTCTCGTGGGAGTCGCTCGGCCGCGAGGGACGCCGGCACTCCGTCACCTACGTCCGGGCCGAGCCGCCGCCCGCCGACCTCAAGGTGCTGCTGCCCGGTGCGGAGGACCACCCCCGCCCCGAGCTGTCGATCCCGACGGTGATGGGCAAGCCCGCGAAGGCGTGGCCGATCCAGGTGTTCATCGGTCTCGACGCTTCGCCCGACCCCGCGGAGCGGGTCGAGCTCGCGCTCGCCGAGATGGACCGCACCGACGCCTGGTCGCGCAGCCTCATCATGCTGGTCTCGCCGACCGGCACCGGCTACGTCAACTACGTCGCCATCGCGGCCGCGCAGTACATGACGCTCGGCGACATGGCCTCGGTGACGCTGCAGTACTCCAAGCGCCCGTCGCCCCTCTCGCTCGGCAAGGTGCACGACGCGCAGATCCAGAACCGCCTGCTGTGGCTGCGGATCCTGCAGCGGCTGCGCGACATCCCGAAGGACAAGCGGCCCAAGGTCGTCATCTTCGGCGAGTCGCTCGGCGCGCACACGAGCCAGGCCGTGCTCGAGGGCTGGGGCACCATGGGCGCCGAGGCGCTCGGCATCGACAACGGCCTGTGGATCGGCACCCCGGCCGCGAGCGGCTGGCGCCACGAGCTCATGGACAAGAAGCGCATCGACGTCGACCACAGCATCGTGGCGGTGGTGAACGACTACGAGCAGTTCCTCGCCCTCGGCGAGGAGGAGAAGGAGCGCAAGCGCTTCGTCCTGCTCTCGCACGACAACGACGGCGTGACCAAGTTCGAGGCCAGCCTCATCACCCGGCGGCCGTCGTGGCTGGGGCCGAACCGGCCCAAGGTCGAGGAGATCCCCGACCGCTCGCCGCGCGGCATCCCGTCGTCCATGCGCTGGCGCCCGATCACGACGTTCTTCCAGACGCTCATCGACATGAAGAACGCGCAGATCCCCGGCTCGTACCGCGCCTGGGCGCACGACTACCGCGAGGACCTGCCCGACTTCATCCGCGACGTCTACAACCTCGACTGCAGCGACGAGGACCTCGAGAAGATCAAGGTCGCCTGCCGCCAGCGCGAGGAGTTCCGCGAGGCGATCTTCAAGTAGGCCGTGCTGATCGCCCCTCCAAGCCCGCCTCCTTCGTCGGCGGGCGTCGGGGCATGGCTCGCCTCGGTCGTCCGCCCCTGCTCGCTGCGCTCGCCGGTGTCGGCCCGTTCGGCCCGGGGCCTCGCTGCGCATCGGCCCCGGCCCTCCGTGCCTCCGGGGCGGACGAGTGCGGCGCGCTTCGCGCGCGGGCGAGCAGTGGGGCGGTCTTCGCTCCGCTCCGCCGCGTCGTGTGGCTGGCTTGGTCTGGCGGGGCGGCCGATCGGGCCCAGCTCGCTGGCGCTCGCGGTCGGCCGGCTCGGGCCGCTCGCCTGGCGGCTCGCGGCCGTCGCCGTCCTCCGGGCCCTCCCGTCCGCTGCCTTCCGTGGTCCCGTTGGTGGTCGAAGGGTGCGGGGCGCGACGGGTGCTGACCTCCGGCAGCGGCGCGCAGGCGCGGGGCCAGGCGCGGGAGGTCGCTACAGCGGGACGACGGCGTGCTCGCGGGCGCTGGTCGCTGCGGCGTCGAGCACTCGCAGGACGGCCACTGCCTCGCGGGGGTCGACCGGCAGCGGGCTGCCGGCGCGGACGGCGGCGGCGAAGGCCGGGTAGAAGGTGTCCCAGCGGCCGCGCTCGGTCGCCACGACCTCCCGCTCGATGCCGCGCACGATGTGCCCCCACGTCTCGACCGGCTCGATGCCCCAGGCGTCGCCCTCGGACGCCGGCGTGCGGCCCGAGCGCAGCGCATCCTCCTGCCCGTCGACGCCTCCGACGACGTAGGCGCCCTCGCGGCCGAGCACGCGGAACCGCCGCGAGATGTCGCCGCTCGTGGTGTTGGCGTAGAGGTGCGATACGACGCCGTCGGCATGGGTCAGCAGGATCGCGAGGTCGTCCTCAGCCGCTGCGCCGGGACGCCGGATGAAGGACTCGGCGTAGACCGACGTGACCGGCCCGAACAGCACGAGCGCCTGGTCGACGAGGTGGGTGCCCAGGTCGAGCCGGACGCCGCCGCCCTCCTCCGGTGGCAGCCCGCTGCGCCACCACACCCGCGGCTGGCCGGGAGCCCAGCGCTCGAACCGCGACTCGAACCGGAAGATCTCGCCGAGCTTGCCGGAGGCCAGCACCTCGCGCAGCGTCAGGAAGTCGGAGTCCCAGCGCCGGTTCTGGTATGTCGTCAGCAGCAGGCCCGCGGCCTCGGCCTTGGCCACGGTGGCCTCGGCGGTGGCCGCGTCGACGGCGAGCGGCTTGTCGCAGACGACGTGCAGCCCCAGCTCGAGCGCGGCCTCGGTCACCTCGGTGTGCGTGCCGGTCGTCGACGACACGGCGACCGCCTCGGCGCCGACGTCCTTGAGCGCCTGCAGCGAGTCGACGGCCGCGACGCCCGGGTGGTCCTCGGCCAGCTGCGTGCGCCGGTCGGCGTCGCGGGTCAGGACGCCGACGAGCGCGCACTCGGGCGCGGACGCGATGAGCGGGGCGTGGAAGGCTCGGCCGCCGAGGCCGTAGCCCACCAGGCCGATGCGGACGGGGTCGCTCACGGGGGTCCTTCCGGTCGGAGAGGTCCCACTCTGCCGTGCCGGGGACACGCGCGGGCGGGCGACGACGCACTGTCGGAGGCCGGGCCGACGATGGTGGCCCGCGACGCGGCCACGGGGGTTGCTCGGTGCGGACCCGACCCCGTCATGCCCGGAGGACCCCGTGACCCAGCCCGCACCCGCTGCCGACGACCGCATGGTCGAGCGCATCTCCGCCCTGCTCGCCAAGGCGGAGAGCACCGATTCCGAGCACGAGCGCGAGGCGCTCATGGCCAAGGCCCAGCAGCTCGCCGCCCGCCACAGCATCGACCTCGCCCTGGCCGCGGCCCGGGAGGGCCGCACCGACCAGCAGCCCGTCGTCGAGCGCATCGTCTTCGACGGCGACCACCGCAACCGCAACCTGAAGAAGCACCTGGTGCTGCTCATGAGCGCCGTCGCCCGTGCCAACGACGTCCGGATGGACGTCCTCAACCGGGCCGACGGCGTGGTGCTGTACGGCTACCCGTCCGATGTCCGCATGGCCCAGGCGATCTGGGCGTCGCTCGCGCTGCAGATGGCGTCGGCGTCAGCGGCATGGATGCGCACCGGCGCCTGGCGCCGGCAGACCATGGTGCGTCACGACCGCTGGGGCCCGGAGGCCGTGCCGATGGATGCACGGGTCGCGCGGCGCTCGTTCTACGAGGGCTTCGTCCACCGGATCGGCGAGCGGCTGCGCGAGGCCCGCGAGTCGGTCGAGCGCGACGCCGTGCGCGACGACGCCGTCCGGCCTGGCGCCGGGGCTGGGGCTGGTGCTGGCACTGCGCTGGTCCTGGCCGGCAAGCGCGGCCGGATCGCCGACTTCTACGCCGAGCAGTCCCGCGCCCGCGGCACCTGGCGGCCGACCGGCTCCGGCGCGCTCGCACCGGAGGCCTCGCGGGCGGGCCGGGATGCCGCGTCGCGGGCGCGGCTGGGCACCGAGCACGAGGTCCGCGTCGGACGCCGCTCGCTGCCGGCCTGAGCCGTCCGGGCGGGCGCACCGCGGTCGGATCCACCCCGCGGCGTCGGGTACCCTTTCGGGGCCGGAAGCGGGCGCCTGTGCGTCTGGCCCGGCGCTGGAGGCGTCGCCTAGTCCGGTCGATGGCGCCCGCCTGCTAAGCGGGTTGGGGTCTCAAAGCCCCTCGCGGGTTCAAATCCCGCCGCCTCCGCTCCAACGCCTGTGGGCACCCCGCCAGGGGTGCCCACAGGCGTTTGGAGCGGAGGCCGCACAGGATTTGGGAGGAGCCACTTGCGCCGAAGGCGCCGCACAGCGACGGTTCCCGCCGCCTCCGCAGATGTGACAAGGGCACTCCCTGACGGGAGTGCCCTTGTCACATCTGCGGAGGCTCCTTCGGATGTGGGAGGAGTCAGGCGTCGGTGCCCTCCGCCGCGCAGCGGCCCGACCGAGCACCGACCTCGCGACGACGGTTCCCGCCGCCTCCGCGTTGGTGATGTCTCAGGACATCGGAATGGTCCGGACCCTCAGCGCCAGGGTTCGGGCCATTCGTCTGCAGGTGCCGCCTGTCCTGGATCAGGCGGGGTTCATCGCCATGATCTGGATGAGGTTGCCGCACGTGTCGTCGAGCACCGCGGTGGTGACCGGGCCCATCGACGTCGGCGGCTGGGTGAACCGGACGCCGAGGCCGACGAGGCGGTCGTGCTCGGCCTCGACGTCGTCGACCGAGAAGGACGTGAACGGGATCCCGTCCTCGACCAGCGCTGCCTTGAACGGCTGCGCGGCCGGATGCGAGTCGGGCTCGAGGACGAGCTCGACGCCGTCGGCGTCCTGAGGCGACACGACGGTGAGCCAGGCGTGCTCGCCCATCGGGATGTTGTGCTTCACGGAGAAGCCGAGAACGTCGGTGTAGAACGCGAGCGCCTTGGCCTGGTCGTCGACCAGGACGCTGGTGAGCGTGATCCTCATGCGGGGTCCTTCTTGTGCGGGCGCAGCCATCGGTCGGCGAGGTGCTGCAGCGGCTCGGTCTCGACGTGGTGGAACTTGTAGCGGCCCTCGCGACGGGTGCGGACGAGGCCCGCGTCGACCAGGACGTCGATGTGCTGGGAGACGGCCTGCCGGCTGGAGGCGAGCTGGTGCTTGGTGGCCAGCCGCGCGCAGAGCTCGAACAACGTCTGGCCGTCCCGCTCGGTGAGCTCGTCGAGGATCGCCCGCCGGGTCGGGTCGGCGAGCGCCTTGAAGACGTCTCCCACGCCGTGACCATAGGCAAGTGTGTACTTGCCTGTCAACGCTGCCCGGTGACGGGTCCGCTCGGGCGAGAGGTCAGGACTCGCAGCCCCAGCCGTCGCCGTCGGCGTCGAGGCGGTGGTAGTCCGGGCCGGTGATCCGGATGGGCTTGTACGCCGCGGGGATCTGCGAGCAGTCGATGTCGGGGTTGGACGCCGACACCGGCGTGTTGGCGCGGGTGGCCCAGCTGCTCGACGTCGTCGGGGCCGACGTCGTGGTGCACGAGTAGTTGGCGTAGCGGGAGTCGGTGTAGCGGTACTTCGCCTGGCGCGGGTGCCACTGGTAGCCGTCCTTGCCGTCGTACCGCGCGCGCGAGCCGGCCATGATCTGGCGGTTGGCGATGTCGACGCCGGCCCGGTCGACGTAGCGCAGGTGCCGGCCGTAGCGGTCGCGGTCGTTCACGCTGGCCGGGTTGCCGAGGCGCACCCACGTGCCGACGGGCGCGAGCTTCTTCGCCAGGTTCGTCGCGCGCACCGAACCGCAGCGGCCGACCTCCGGGGTGTCGACGCCGATGAGGCGGACCGTGCCGCGGCTGGTGACGACGGTGTCGCCGTCGCTCCAGCGGATCACCTTCGCCGTGGTCCACGTGACGGTGGAGCTGGCCGCCTGCGACGACGGGGCGACGACCACGCCCATCACCAGGGCCGCGGACGCGGCGACGGACACGAGCGCGGCGAGCATGCGACGCGGCACAGCGGATCAACCCCTTGCTGGACGCCGCGCACCCCCGTGGCCGCGGCCTCTCGACCTTCTCACGGGTGGGACGCCGATGAGCGTGCTCGCGTTGCGCTGCGGTCACGCTCGGGAGCCGAATCACCCGTTCGATCCATAGCGAGCGGCTCTTCGCGTGCGATGGGGGAGGTGTGCCGCGGGGATGCGGCGACCGACTTCCGAGGGGAGGGCGGCCGAATCATGGATGAGAAGGCTTCGCCCGGAGTAACGCTCCACTACACAGGTCCGCGCGAGCATGCGGCTCGGGCCTACCGGCGTGCGCAGGAGAAGGGCCTGCACGTGCACAGCCGGCGCACGTCCAGCCGTACCGGAACCTTCACCGCCGTCCTGGCCACCCATTGCGGGTGGAGCCACGTGCTCGAGCTCATGGAGGACCTCGCCGCGTGCGGGCCCGAGCTCGACCTCGTCGGGGCGGAGGGCGCATCGTGGACCGGGATCTGATCCGCGCCGCTGTCCCGCCCGTCTTCGCCGCCTGCGTCATCGCGCTGATCCTCGGCGGCCTCGAACCGGACGACGTCCCGGCCCATCCGCCCGATCCGGCGGCGACCCAGCACCCCTGACGTCCCTGCCTGCGCCCTTCTTTGGAGGGGATCGGCGCGGAGGGGCAGGGCGCGCCGGGACGGCCCGTGGCTGAGGGCCGTCCCGGCGCGATTTCGTCATCCTGCGGGGGACCGGCTAGACTCTCCGAGCCTTCGGCACGCGCCCGTAGCTCAATGGATAGAGCATCTGACTACGGATCAGAAGGTTAGAGGTTCGAGTCCTCTCGGGCGCGCCAGAGTCACCGCAGGTCAGGGCCGGTCTCCTCACTCACGAGGGACCGGTTCTTGATCATTTTCAGGCCATGTCAGCTATGGCGTCAGCTATGGAGTTCGCGGAGCGAACGAAAACATCGACGGTTCTTGCCTGCGTGACGGTGTCGGGACCGCACATTCTGCGGTGTCTCGTCCGGCCGATTCTGGCGTGGTAGCCCGTGCCGCCGGCCGGTCAGCGATCGACGTCGGCGAGGAGTTCGGGGCCGGTCGGACCGGTGGAGCGCCTGCCGGGCGCAGTGTCGTCGAGGCGCCGTTGGGTGAGCTCGCTCAAGAGTCGGACGCGGGCGGTGAGCTGACGCAGCTCGGGTCGTCGTCGTTGTCGTGGCGGCAGCGCGCGGATCGTGTCGGCCATGGCGGCGGGGGCCTGCTGAGCCAGGGTGAGCACCCACTCGCGCACCTGGTCGGGATCGACGCCGAGAGCGGTGGCGAAGCCGGTCCAGTGGCGCCCGCTTACGTCGCCGAAGCTGCGCTCGCCACCGAGGGACATCGCGGCACGGGGGAAGCGCAGTCGGCCGTCGCGCGCGGCGGTGAGCCCGGACGCGACGTCGTAGAGCGCGGCGAGCTGCAGGGCAGAGCCGGCGAGCATCACGGAGTAATTCTTCGCGTGCGCGTCGGGTGCGCCGAGCAGGTAGTTCGCGATGACCGCGCGACCGAACTCGTCGACGGCCGCGGGGCCGGAGGCGTCGCGCAGCAGCCGCGCGATGCGTGCGATGCCCGGGCCACGATCGCTCTCGTGTTTGCGAGACGGGTCCAGGGCGAGCGCCTGGCAGAGGTCCTCCTGGTGGATGCGTTCCCAGCGGCTGTCGCGCTCGCGCCGGTCGAACCGGGTGACGACGATGGCCGGCTGGTCCTCGAACTCGACGTAGAGGGTGGACGCGACGCGCAGGCCGAGGGCCGCGGTCGCGCGCATCGACACGTGCTCGATGAGTGCCTGACTCGGGATGGTGCCGATGCCGGGCTTCACGATGTGCGTCGAGGGCTCGGCGCCATGGGCGATGCCCCAGCCGTCGCCGAGCGCGCGCAGGGTGAACTTGCTCTGGGCACCTGCCAGCGACCAGTGCTCGCCGTCGCCGAGCCAGTCGGTGTCGTCCTCGCGCAGCCGGCGCAGCCGATCCGCGATCTCGGCTATGCCGCCGCCGACCTGTTGCTCGAATTCGGCGAGCGGATCGAACGCAGGCAGTTGCCGCACGAACTGATCGTCCGCGGATCGACGGCTGCTCCGAAAAATTAGGGTCATTTCGAGGAGCTGAAGGCGACGCGGAAATCCAGCGTTGCGCAGATCGCTCTGGATTGCGCCGCTCCGCTTGCAAGGGCGACCGAAGAAAAACCTTGTCCTTTCGAGTATGACAACGTTATCTCATCGACCAGACATAAGAGATTCGGGGAGAAGGCCGTGACGACAATCGCCGACAAGCGGCGCTGGCTGGTGGTGGGGCTCGTCTTCATCGCGA
>JAIUOK010000070.1 GCA_020161245.1 Actinomycetota bacterium
ATGTCGAGGTTGCGCATGGTGAGCTGGCCGATGCGGTCGAGCGGGCCGAACGCGGCGTCCTCGGTGCGCTCCATCGACAGGCGGTCCGGGTGGTAGGACAGATGCGGCCCGGCGGTGCGCAGGATCGTGTAGTCCTCGCCTCGGCGCAGACGCAGCGTCACCTCGCCGGTCACCGCGCCGGCGACCCAGCGCGTGATGCTCTCGCGCAGCATGAGCGCCTGCGGGTCGAGCCAGCGGCCCTCGTAGAGCAGGCGGCCGAGCCGGCGGCCCTCGGCGTGGTAGTTGGCGATGGTGTCCTCGTTGTGGATGCCGTTGAGCAGGCGCTCGTAGGCCACGAAGAGCAGCGCCATGCCGGGCGCCTCGTAGATGCCGCGGCTCTTGGCCTCGATGATGCGGTTCTCGATCTGGTCGCTCATGCCCAGGCCGTGGCGGCCGCCGATCGCGTTGGCCTCCTGGACGAGCGCGACCGGCGTCGCGAACTCGCGGCCGTTGATCGCGACCGGCCGGCCCTCGCGGAACGCGATGGTCACGTCCTCGGCGTCGATCGCCACCGACGGGTCCCAGAAGCGCACGCCCATGATGGGCTGCACGACCTCCATCGACTCGTCGAGGTGCTCGAGGGTCTTCGCCTCGTGGGTGGCGCCCCAGATGTTGGCGTCGGTGGAGTACGCCTTCTCCTGGCTGTCGCGGTAGGGCAGGTCGCGCTCGGTCAGCCAGGCCGACATCTCGTGGCGGCCGCCGAGCTCGCTGACGAAGTCGGAGTCGAGCCACGGCTTGTAGATGCGCAGCGCCGGGTTGGCCAGCAGGCCGTAGCGGTAGAAGCGCTCGATGTCGTTGCCCTTGAAGGTCGACCCGTCGCCCCAGATGTCGACGCCGTCCTCGTGCATCGCGCGCACCAGCAGCGTGCCGGTGACGGCGCGGCCCAGCGGCGTCGTGTTGAAGTAGGCACGGCCGGCAGAGCGGATGTGGAACGCGCCGCACATGAGGGCCTGCAGGCCCTCCTCGACGAGCGCGTCCTTGCAGTCGACGAGGCGCGAGAGCTCGGCGCCGTACTGCAGCGCGCGCCCCGGGACGCTGTCGATGTCGGGCTCGTCGTACTGGCCGAGGTCGGCCGTGTACGTGCAGGGGACGGCGCCCTTCTCGCGCATCCAGGCGACGGCCACGGAGGTGTCGAGACCCCCGGAGAAGGCGATGCCGACGCGCTCGCCGGCGGGCAGATGCGTGAGGACCTTGGACACGCTTCGCAAGGGTAGAGGCCGCCCTCGGGCCGACGCCGGACGGGTCGCATGCCGAGACGGCGGAGGAGCAGCGCGTCGGGAACGCGCGAGGGGCGGCGCGCAGACCGCGCGCCGCCCCTCGCCGAGCCGTGGGCGCTCAGGTGACCTTGATCGTCTTGGCCACGGTCGACACCGCCGCCGTGTATGGCGTGACGGTGATGTTCTCCGCGCGCACGAACCGCCACTGCTGCGTGGCGCCGGGCTTGAAGGTGTAGCTCACCCGGCCCGACGAGTTCGTGGTCAGCGTGGCCCGCGTGGTCCACGCCTTGCCCGGCAGCTTGGTCTGGAACCGCACCGCGGCGCTGGGGAAGGCGACGTAGGCGGCCCCGCCGTTGCGCTTGAGCGTGGCCGCGAACGTGACCGACCCGCCCTTGGCCACCGACGTCTTCGTGGCAGTGCCGGCCAGGGTGGTCTTGAGCACGAGGTACACGCGCTGCTTCGACCAGGCGCCCGAGGCGTAGATGATCCCGCCGGCGTAGTTGGTCTTGGACACCAGCGACCAGTTCTCGTCGAGCACGAACTGCGAGTAGCGGGGACCGGTGCCCACCAGGGGCACCTCGATCCAGCCCGTCGTGGTGGTCGGGCCGGAGGTGCCCGTCATGCCCCAGACCGAGCTGAAGGCGTTGCTCGACAGCGCCGTCATGGAGCCCACGGACGTGATGCTGGCGGGCCCCCCGTTGGTGCTCACCCGAGGGATGGGCAGCAGCCCGGCCACACCGCTGCAGCCCTGCGTGGCCCGCACCTTGAACGACGTCGAGAACGTGCCGGGCGGGACGACGAAGCGGCTGGTCGAGCCGCCGTACTCCCAGCCGGTGATCGTGGGTGTGATCGTGTCGTCGTAGGTGGCGTTGAACCCCGAGCCGACCCCGACCACGGAGGTGGGCTGGCAGCCCACCGGCACGCGGCTGGTCGGCCAGTCCGGCACCGTGACGGCGGACGCCGGTGCGGCGGTGGCGAGCACGAGCGCGGCGGCCGCCCCCACGGCCGCGGCGCTGCCGAGCGTCTTCGAACGCAGCTTCATCGGATCCCCTAGCCCCTGGGGCGCGCCCCTCGCGCCCGCCGCTTACGGACGCTAGGGGGTCGGGCCCGGCGCGGCGCCAGACTGCGACCGGGCGACACGAAAGATCACTGCGCGTGCGCCGTCCGGCACGGATGGTCGATCGCGTCCGGTTCGGCCGGACCCCTGCGCGGCGACTACCCTGCAGGCGTGGCTGCACTCGACCCGGCTGAGGCTCTCAAGGAGCTCGACGCGACCCTGACCAGCGTCGAGAAGGTTCTCGACATCCCGTCCATGCGGGCGGAGGTCGAGCGGCTCGAGGTCGAGGCCAGCGCGCCGGACCTCTGGGACGACCAGGCCAAGGCCCAGCAGGTCACCTCGCGGCTGTCGTTCGTGCAGGGCGAGATCGGCCGCGTCACCTCGCTGCGCCAGCGCCTCGACGACCTCGCGGTCATGTTCGACCTCGCCGAGGAGATGGCCGACGCCGACACCCAGGCCGAGGCCGAGCGCGAGCTCGACTCCCTCACCAAGGCCATCGGCGAGCTCGAGGTGCGCACGCTGCTCTCCGGCGAGTACGACCAGCGCGAGGCGCTCGTCACGATCCGCGCCGAGGCCGGCGGCGTCGACGCCGCGGACTTCGCCGAGATGCTGCTGCGCATGTACACCCGCTACGCCGAGCGCCATGGCTGGGCGCTGGAGGTCTACGACACCTCCTACGCCGAGGAGGCGGGCATCAAGTCCGCCACGTTCCAGGTGAAGGCGCCGTACGCCTACGGCACGCTCTCGGTCGAGCAGGGCACCCACCGGCTCGTGCGCATCTCGCCGTTCGACAACCAGGGCCGCCGCCAGACGTCGTTCGCCGGCGTCGAGGTGCTGCCCGTCGTCGAGCAGACCGACCATATCGAGATCCCGGACGACGAGATCCGCGTCGACGTCTACCGCTCGAGCGGCCCCGGCGGCCAGGGGGTCAACACCACCGACTCCGCCGTCCGCATCACGCACCTGCCCACCGGCATCGTGGTCAGCTGCCAGAACGAGCGCAGCCAGATCCAGAACCGCGCCAGCGCGATGATGGTGCTGCAGTCCAAACTGCTGGAGAAGACGCGGCAGGAGGAGCAGGCGAAGATGAACGCCCTCAAGGGCGACTCGTCCGGCTCCTGGGGCAACCAGATGCGCTCCTACGTCCTGCACCCGTACCAGATGGTCAAGGACCTGCGCACCGAGGTGGAGACGGGCAACACCGCGGCGGTGCTCGACGGCGAGATCGACGAGTTCGTCGAGGCCGGCATCCGCTGGCGCCGCACCCAGCAGGGCTGACGCCCTCCGCCGGGCCGTGCGCCCGGCCATCGATCCACCCGCACGAGCGCTCAGCACCGCGGGGACACCGCTGCTCCGTACGGGTCAGCCGCGGCGCCTGCCTGCGCACGGCCCCGTCGTCACCGGCTGCGACCTGACCGATCGTCCCGGGGCCGAACGGGTGATCCCCTGCAGCGCAGAGTGATCACAACCCTTTACCGTCGACCTGTCCGCGTCCTACTGTGACGGATGTGACGGATGTGACGAAGCCGGAAGGGGCCGCCGCCATGCTCACCACGCGCCGCGCCGCCGCCCTGCTCGCTGCCGCGGGCAGCGTCGTCCTCGCCCCCGTCCTGCTCGCCGGCCCCGCGTTCGCCGACGAGACCCCGCTGCCGGACGAGCCTCCGGGCGGCGCCACCTGCGCCCCCGACATCCCTGCGGACGACTGCCAGCAGGAGGAGCCGGCGCCCACGCCGACCCCCAAGCCGACCCAGACCCAGGCCACGCCCGGCCTGCCCGCCACCGGGGGCAAGCCCGCCGGCTCCGGCAGCAGCTCGGGCAGCTCGGGCAGCAAGGCCCCGACGCTGGCGCACACCGGCGCCTCGGACACCGGCCGCCTCGTCGGCCTCGGCTCGGCGGGCGCTCTCGTGCTCGTCGCCGGAGCCGGCCTCGTGGCCGTCGGCCGCCACACCGCCCGCGCCTGACGCCTCGGTCCTCATGTCACAGCCCCCACGGGGGTGAACTGCGCCCGCTCTGGCCCCGATGGGGCTGTTACACGCGTTCCCGCCCTGGCCCGGAGATGCCGGAAGGCCCCGGGTGGGGGGATCCCGGGGCCTTCCTCCTGGAGGCCTGCGCCCTGGGGGGACGAGGGCGCAGGGCAGGTGCTGAGGGCTTCTCCCGGGCTGCTGCCGCGGGAGGAGGGGGGGTGCCCTCGGCGTCTCCAACGTACGCGCGGGCGAGGCCGGTATCGCGCCGGGACGTTCACGCCCTGCTCAAGAACCGCGGTTCAGGAATGCGGCCGCACTCGGGGCGAGCGGCGCGCCTGACGGAGGGCGAGGGAACGCGCGGGCCCCTGCGGCGCGTCCGATCTGCGTACGCCGCGCCCCGGGCGCGGCTGGCCGGACCACCGGGGTCCGGAACGTAGACTCGGGCGCGGCAACCAGCGGCCGTGCCCGCACGCCGCGACCCCCGAGGAGCCCCCACCCGTGATCCGCTTCGACCACGTCACGAAGCTGTACGCCAACCAGCAGCGTCCGGCGCTCGACGACATCTCGGTGGAGATCGAGAAGGGCGAGTTCGTCTTCCTCGTCGGATCGTCGGGCTCGGGCAAGTCGACGTTCCTCAAGCTGTGCCTCAAGGAGGAGCGGCCCACGAGCGGCTCCATCCACGTGGCCGGCAAGGACCTCGGCCACCTCTCGCGCTGGAAGGTGCCGGCGCTGCGCCGCCAGGTGGGCACGGTGTTCCAGGACTTCCGCCTGCTGCCCAACAAGACGGTGTTCCAGAACGTCGCGTTCGCGCTCGAGGTGATCGGGCGGCCGCCGAGCCACGTGAAGAAGGTCGTCCCCGAGGTGCTCGACCTCGTGGGCCTCGAGGGCAAGCACGACCGCATGCCCGACGAGCTCTCCGGCGGCGAGCAGCAGCGCGTCGCCGTCGCCCGCGCATTCGTCAACCGGCCGATGATCCTCATCGCCGACGAGCCCACGGGGAACCTCGACCCGTCGACCTCCGTCGGAATCATGAAGCTGCTCGACCGCATCAACCGCACGGGCACCACGGTCGTCATGGCGACGCACGACGCCGCCATCGTCGACCAGATGCGCAAGCGCGTCATCGAGCTCGAGGGCGGGCACGTCGTCCGCGACCAGAGCCGCGGCGTCTACGGCTACGCCCGCTGACCGACCCGACCTAAGGACCCTCACCCCGCCATGCGCGCTCGACTCATCCTCGCCGAGGTCGGCATCGGCCTGCGCCGCAACCTCACGATGACCATCGCCCTGGTCATCACCTTCGCGGTGTCGCTCGGCCTGTTCGGCGGCGCCCTGCTCGTGCGCGACCAGGTCGAGGTGATGAAGGACTACTGGTACGACAAGGTCCAGGTCTCGATCTACCTGTGCACCAAGAACTCCGACACCCCCAGCTGCTCGGCCGGCGCGGTGACCCAGGCGCAGAAGGACCAGATCAAGGCCGACCTCGACACCCTCAAGCCGCTGGTCGAGGAGGTCTACTACGAGTCCAGCCAGGACGCCTACCTGCGGTTCAAGGAGCAGTTCAAGAACTCGCCGATCGCGCAGAACGCCAGCCCCGACGCCCTGCCCGAGTCCTACCGCGTGAAGCTGTCCGACCCGACGAAGTACGACGTCATCGCCAGCGCCTTCACCGGCCGGCCCGGCATCGACAACGTCGTCGACCAGCGCTCCCTGCTCGACAAGTTCTTCCAGGTGCTCGGCGGGCTGCAGCGCCTCGCGCTCGCCATCGCCGCGGCGATGATCCTCGTGACGGTGCTGCTCATCGCCAACGCGATGCGCGTCGCGGCCTTCAACCGCCGGCGCGAGACCGGCATCATGCGGCTGGTCGGCGCGAGCGACTTCTACATCCAGATGCCGTTCCTGCTCGAGGCGGCCATCGGCGCCGCCGCAGGCGCGATCCTGGCCTCGTTCTCGCTCGTCGCGGTCAAGGCGCTGCTCATCGACCGGGTGCTCACGCCGATGTTCACCATCACCCCGTTCATCGGGTGGGACGCCGTCCTGCAGGCCTCGCTCGTGCTGCTCGTGCTCGGCGTCGTGCTCGCGATGCTCACTGCCTTCATCACACTGCGGCGCTACCTGCGGGTCTGACGCCCGCCCCGCCGTCATTCGTGTGACCGGCATCACATCGGACGCCGCGCGCCGTCTGCCGATGCAGGAGGTGACTCGACGGCCGCAGGCGGGTTAGCCTCAGTCACAGGAGTCACAGCAGTCACATCCGTACCAGGCTGAGGCCCCGCGTCCCGCACACTGAGGGCGCACCGGCGCAGACTGGGCGCGTCGACGCAGGACGGAGGAGTGCAGGGTGGCAACCGCGCGCACCGCGCTGCGTCCTCGCACGTCCGTGGCCGTCCTCGCGGCGCTGCTGGCCCTCCTCGGCGCCTTCGTCGTCGCTCCCGCCTCGCGCGCCGACGACATCAACGACAAGGTCAACGCGGCCGAGGACGACCTCGCCGACGCCAACAAGGCCGTGGCCAAGGCCAACGCCGCCCTCGAGGCCGCGCGCACCCAGCTGCCGGCCGCCCGCTCCGCGCTGGCCGACGCCCGCAGCCAGCTGCGCCAGGCCAAGAAGGCCGAGGCCGCCGCGGCGGCTGCCGCCGAGCAGGCCACCGCAGCGGCGCTCGCCGCCGAGCAGCGGGTGCAGGAGGCGCAGGACCGCATCGTCGACATGAACGGGCAGATCAGCGACCTCGCCCGTGCCGTCTACACCCAGGGCCCCTACGCCGAGCTCGCCGCGATCCTGTCGGCCCGTACGCCGTCGGACTTCGCCGACCAGCTCGAGGCCGTCCGCTCGGTCTCGCGCTCGCAGAACAAGGCGCTCTCGGAGATGCAGGCCGCCAAGGCCGAGCTGGCGCTCGCCCAGGCGCAGGCCGAGCAGGCGCTCGTGCGCGCGGAGGCCAAGCGCAAGGAGGCGCAGAAGGCCGTCGACTCCGCCGCCGAGATCACCGCGCGCGCCAAGGCGGCCAAGGCCAAGGTCGACGCGCTCGTCGCCGCCCGCGCCAACGCCCTTGCCGTCGCCGACAACCAGCGCGACAAGGTCAAGGCGCAGTACGCAGAGCTCAAGAAGGAGCAGGCCCGCATCCGCGCCGCCGCCCAGGCCGCTGCCAACGGCGGCGGGGGACGGTTCACCGGCGTCCCGAGCGACAACCTCATCTGGCCGATCCCCGGCGCGACCACCAGCGGCCAGGTCGGCTGGCGCATCCACCCGGTCTACGGCTACCGCTCGTGCCACACGGGCATCGACCTCAGCGGCAGCTACGGCACGCCGATCCGCGCCGCGGCCAACGGCCGCGTCGTCCTGCTCGAGAACGGCGGGGCCTACGGCCTGCACATGGTCATCGACCACGGCGGCAACCTGTCGACGATGTACGCCCACATGTCCAGCGTCGCCGTCGGCGGCGGCTCGACGGTGAGCCAGGGCCAGGTCATCGGCTACGTCGGGTCGACCGGCTTCTCCTCCGGCCCCCACCTGCACTTCGAGGTGCATGTCGGCGGGGTGCCCTACAACCCGCTGGGCTGGTTCGGCGGCAGCAAGACCGTCATCTCCTGCTACAACCAGGTCTGACCGGCCCCTCGGCGGTCCGGCCGCCGGATTCGGGCGGGAGCCGGGCCGTCCCGCTCACGTAGACTCGCCGATCGTGTCCCCCCTCCGCCGTGCCGGCCGCATCGCGCTGATCGTCGCGCTCGTGGCCGCGTCGTACGGCGCGGGCGTGCTCACCGGCGTCGTCGGCACCCGCACCTCCGAGGAGCAGACGGTCGCCAGCAAGGGCGTGCTCGACGAGGCCGCCGACAAGATCATGGCCGACGCCGCCAGCCCGGTCTCGCGCGACCAGCTCGACCGCGCCGCCGTCGAGGGCATGCTCAAGGCGCTCGGCGACCGCTGGTCGGCGTACTACCAGCCGACGGAGTTCGACTCGTTCCAGGCCGGCCTCGACGGCCGCTACACCGGCATCGGCGTGTGGCTGCGCGCGGCGCAGGACGGCCAGGTCTACGTCGGCAGCGTGCAGCCCGGCACCCCGGCCGAGGGTGCGGGCATCCTGGCCGGCGACCGGCTCGTGTCGATCGCGGGCGAGCCCGTGGGGGAGAAGCTCTCGGACGTCGCGGGCCAGCTGCGCGGCGACGCCGGCACCCGCGTGACCGTCGTGGTCGAGCGCGACGGCGAGGAGTCGACGATCGCGGTGACCCGCGCCGACGTCGCCAGCGACGACGTCACGGTGAGCCGGCTCAAGAGCGGCGTGCAGGTCGTGCGCGTCTCGGAGTTCACCCGGGGCGTGGGCGCGGCGGTCCGCAAGGCGGTCTCGCCGGCCGCGCTGAGCCAGCAGGCGCCGGAGGGCGTCGTGCTCGACCTGCGCGGCAACCCCGGCGGCCTGCTCACCGAGGCGGTCGAGGTCGCCAGCGCCTTCCTCGAGGGCGGCACCGTCGTCTCCTACGAGAAGCGCGGCGAGCCGGTGCGCCACCTCGACGCCGTCGGCGACGGCAACACCGCCGTGCCGCTCGTGGTCCTCGTCGACGAGGGCACCGCGAGCGCCGCCGAGGTCGTCGCGGCCGCGCTGCAGGACCGCAACCGCGCCGTCATCGTGGGCGGCCGCACCTACGGCAAGGGCAGCGTTCAGGAGCCCCGGCAGCTCTCGGACGGCAGCGCCATCGAGCTGACCGTCGGCCGCTACCTCACGCCGTCGGGCCGCTCCCTGGACGGCGTGGGCATCGAGCCCGACGTCGTCGTCTCGCCGCGCCTCGGCGCGGCCACGGCCGAGCAGCGCGCGCTCGAGGTGCTGCTCGGGCTCGTCGCCGCCAGCGACCTCGCGGAGCGTGGGTGACATGGCCCGGGAGAACGGCACCAAGCTGATCGCGCAGAACAAGAAAGCGCGCCACGACTACCACATCGAGGCCACGTACGAGGCGGGCATCGTGCTCACCGGCACCGAGGTCAAGGCGCTGCGCGCCGGCCGCGCGTCGCTCGTCGACGGCTTCGCGCAGGTGACCAACGGCGAGGTGTGGCTGCACAACGTCCACATCCCCGAGTACTCGCAGGGCACCTGGACCAACCACGCGCCGCGCCGCACCCGCAAGCTGCTGCTGCGCAAGGACGAGATCAGCAAGCTCATCGGCAAGACCAAGGAGGGCGGCCTCACCCTCGTGCCGCTCTCGCTCTACTTCAAGAACGGCTACGCCAAGATCGAGCTGGCCCTGGCGCGCGGCAAGAAGAGCTACGACAAGCGCCAGACCATCGCCGAGCGCGACGCCAAGCGCGAGACCGCCCGCGAGCTCGGACGCAGGCTCAAGGGCCGGCCCAGCCGCAGCGACTGAGGCCCTCAGCCCCTCAGCCGTGCCGGGCCCTGCCCGGCCATGCTGCTCGCCGCGCATCGGCCGCAGCCTGCCCGCTAGCCTCGCCGACCATGAGCGGCGATCACACTCCGCATCCGAGCCGGGACGCCGAACGGCCGATCCGACATGCTCGCGTGCTTGGCTCGTGCTCAGCCCCTCCTGCCGCCGTCACGCACGGTGATATCGAGATTTCTTGGAAGTAATCCGGCCAGGCGCTCAAGTTCTTCGAGGGACGTGCCGATACACCTCCCAGCAGGGGTCTTCGTCCTGGAGGGGGAATCCATGGACTGGAAGTCGCACGAGATCGATGCACTGACAGGGCTGCCGAACCGGGCAGGGGTCCAGCAGCTCACGTGGGAGGGGTTCGAGGGCTGGCGCGCGCTGGCCTTCCTCGACCTCGACGGCATCAAGGAGGTGAACGACCGGGATGGGATCGGGCGGGGCGACTCGGTGCTACGGGGGTGCGCCGAGCTGCTCCGCTCGTCCCTGCCCGCCGATGCGGTGATCGCCCGGTTCGGCAGCGACGAGTTCGTAGTGCTGCACCCGCTCGGGCCTGCGTTCCTCGCGGATCTGCTTCGGCCGCTCATCGAGCGGATGCGCCGGCATCAAGGGACGAGCATCACGTTCTCGGCCGGCGTCGTCGCGGTGCGGCCCGACGACGACCTGCGCGACGTGGTCGCGGCTGCCGACCGCGCGTCGTACCAGGCGAAGGCCGAAGGGGCGGCGCGCGTCGTGATCTACACCGAGGACACGCAGCGCTTCGCCGACGAGCGCCAGCACCTGTTCACGCGGCTGTCGAAGATGCACGAGATGATCCGGCGGCTGCGCGAGGAGGCCTACACCGACGAGCTCACCAGCCTCGGCAACCGGCGCGCGATGAGCCGGCGGATGCGCGAGGTGGACGACGCCGTCGATGACGGGCCGGCAGCCGCCCTGTTCCTCGACGTCGACCGGTTCGGCGACTTCAACCATCGCCATGGCGACGCGGCGGGTGACGAGGTGCTCGGCGTGGTCGCGGAGACCCTGGCGCTGACCGTGCGGCAGCACGACGTCTTCCGCAAGGGCGGGGAGGAGTTCGTGACCTTCCTGCCGGGCGTCTCGCTCGAGGACGCCGCAGCGATCGGCGAGCGGCTGCGCGCCGCGGTCGAGGATCTCGCCATCCCGCACCGTGCGCCGGGCCAGCCGGTTGTCACCATCACCGTGGGCGTGGCCATGACCGACGAGGCGACCACTGTCGAGCAGGCGCTCGCCCTCGCGGCCGACCGTGCGCTCTGGCTCAAGGCCCACGGCCGCCGCAACTCGGTGCTGGCCGCAGGGCCGCCGCCGCCGGCAGACCGGAGCCCCGACGAGGACCCGCCCGAGGGCGACGCCGCCTGACCGCGGCGCTGCGTCCTCGCAGACGAGCACGCATCCAGGCCGGTCGGCCGCCCGGAGCGCCCGGGGGGAGACGCCCGGGCGGCCGGCCCTGGATCCGTGGCTCGAACTTGTTGACCGACCGTCGGTCAACGAATTAGCGTCACCCCCGTGGTGGGCACGCGTAGGGCCGAGCAGGCCGAGGCATCGCGGGCGGCGCTGGTCGCCGCCGCGCGGGGCTGCTTCGCCGAGCACGGGTACGACGCGACCACGGTCGCCGAGGTGCTGCGCCGCGCCGGTATGGCCCGCGGCGCGCTCTACCACTACTTCCCGGGCGGCAAGGACGAGCTGTTCGCCGTCGTGTACCGCGAGGTCGACGACGAGCTCTACCGCCGCGTCGATGCGCTCGACACGGCGTCGCCCCTCTCCGCGCTGCGCGAGAGCGCCTCGGTGTTCTTCGGCCTCTGTACGCGGGAGGAGTTCGCCCGTATCACGGTGCTCGAGGGCCCGCGCGTGATGGCGGCGGGCTCGCCGTACGGCGCCGTGCTCGGCCGGTCCTACGCGCGCATGCGCGACGGCGTCGCCGCGGCCATCGAGGCCGGCGAGCTCGCCGATGTCGACGTCGACATCCTCACCACCGCGCTCTACGGCGCGGTCCGCGATCTGGGGGCGCGCGTCGCGACGGCGCCGTCCCGCCAGCGACGCCGGGCGGCCGCCGAGGCCCTCGTCGTCGTCGACCACCTGCTCGACGGCATCGCCGCCGTCGCTACCCCGCGTCAGGAGACCGCATGACCGACAACGCGTTCGAGGACTTCCTCGACGGCTTCTTCCCCTACCGGAAGACGACCGAGGCGCACCGGAGCATCCCGGCGGAGCCGGTCTCGAGGGAGCTCATCCTCGGCCAGATCGAGGACATGGCGTCGCGCGAGGACGCGCAGGGCGACCGCGGCACCGTGAGCGGCAGCCTCTACTGCGGCGACCACGACCACTACGCGTTCCTCGGCGATGTCTTCAGCCTGTACAGCCACGCGAACGTGCTGCAGCGCGACATGTACCCGAGCGCGACCAAGTTCGAGGGCGAGATCATCGCCATGACGTCGTCGCTGCTGCATGGCACCGGCGTCGGCGTGGTCACCAGCGGCGGCTCGGAGAGCCTCATCACCGCGCTGTACTCCTACCGCGAGCAGGCGCGCACCGACCGCGGCATCACCCAGCCCAACATCGTGCTGCCGGCCACCGCCCACGTGGCGCTCGACAAGGGCGCGCACTGGATGAACATCGAGGTGCGCCACGCGCCGCTGACCGACGGCTACGTCGTCGACGTCGCGGCGATGGAGGCGCTCATCGACGACAACACCATCGCGATCGTCGGCAGCGCCGCGAACTACGCGCACGGCCTCATCGACCCGATCGAGGAGCTCGGCGCCCTCGCGCAGAGCCGCGGCATCGGCCTGCATGTCGACGGCTGCCTCGGCGGCTGGCTGCTGCCCTGGGCCGAGAAGCTCGGCTACGACATCCCGCTGTGGGACTTCCGCGTGCCCGGCGTCACGAGCATCAGCGCCGACACCCACAAGTACGGCTACGCCCTCAAGGGCTCGAGCGTCCTGCTCTACCGCAGCAAGGACCTGCGCAAGCACCAGTACTTCACCTACCCGGACTGGCCGGGCGGCCTCTACCTCTCGCCGGGCCTGGCAGGCTCGCGCAGCGGCGGCATCATCGCCAGCACGTGGGCCGCGATCCTCGCCACGGGCGAGTCGGGCTACCTCGCCGCGGCCGACGGGATCATGCGCACGGCGACCGCGATCAAGGAGGGGATCCGCGGGATCCCCCAGCTCGAGGTGATCGGCGACCCCACCTTCCTCATCGGCTTCAAGGCCGCCGGCGACCTCGACATCTACCTGGTCAACGACAGCCTCAAGGCGCAGGGCTGGCGGATGAACGCTCTGCAGCTGCCCCCGGCGCTGCACTTCTGCGTCACGCGCCCCAACACCCAGCCCGGCACGGCCGAGGCCTTCCTCGAGGCGCTGCGCACTGCGGTCGCCTACGCGGAGGAGAAGCAGGGCCAGCCCGCCGAGTCCGGCGCGATGTACGGCTTCGGAGCCGGCACCCCGCAGGGCAACGCCACCGTGAACATGGTGATGGCCGGCGTCCTCGACGCGATGCACGAGGTCGCCCCCGACCCGGCACCGGCGGCCTGACCGTCATGGGGGAGCGCTGGATCCTCGCCATCGATCTCGGCAACGGCGGCCCGAAGCTCGCCGTCGTCACCCTCGGCGGCGAGGTGCTCGCCACGGCGCACCGGCCCGTGTCGGTGCACATCGGGCTCGACGGCACCGCCACGCAGGACGCCGTCGAGTGGTGGGACCGCCTGCTCGACGCCGCCCGCGAGGTCGTCACGACGACGGCCGCCGACCCCGATGCCCTCCACGCGGTGGCCATCACCGGGCAGTGGGCCTCGACGATCCCGGTGGGCGAGGACGGCCAGCCCGTCGGCCCGGTGCTGCTGTGGGCCGACACCCGTGCGCGCCCGCTGGTCCGCGAGGTCGTCGGCGGTCCGGTGTCGGTAGCGGGCTACGCGCCGCAGAAGGTGCTGCCCTTCGTCCGCACCACGGGCGGTGCTCCGACGCCGTCCGGCGCCGACCCCACCGGCCACTCGCTGCTGCTGCAGCAGCGGCTGCGCGACGTCTACGACCGCACCAAGGTGCTGCTCGAGCCGGTCGACTACCTCGGGCTGCGCTTCACCGGCCGCGCCGCCGCCACACCGGCGTCGATGACGGCGTCGTGGCTTACCGACAACCGCCCCGGTGCCCCGCTCGGCTACGTCGACGACCTCGTGCGCCGCACCCGACGCGACCGCGACCGCCTGCCCGAGCTGCTGCCGACCGGATCGATCCTCGGTCCGCTGCTCGACGACGTCGCCGATGCCATCGGCGTGCGCGGCGGCGCTCCCGTGATCACCGGCATCCAGGACCTGCATGCGGCGATCGTCGGCTCCGGCGCCGTCGCCCCCTACGACACCCACGTGGCGATCTCCACCACGGCGTGGATCTCCTCGCGCGTGCCGTTCAAGCGCACCGACGTCCTGCACTCCATCGCCACGATCCCGGGCCTCGACCCCGCCTTCCCCGTGGTCGCCAACAACCAGGAGACTGGCGGCGCCGCGCTGCAGTGGCTGCGCGAGATGGTGATCGCGCCGCCCGACGGCCTCGTCGGCGGCGGCAGCGGCATCGGCCGCGAGGGCATGGCCGAGGAGACGGTCTCGCCGTCGTTCGAGGAGATGCTGGCGCTGGCCGCCACAGCGCCGATCGGCAGCGAGGGCCTGCTGTTCATGCCGTGGCTCAACGGCGAGCGCAGCCCGCTGGAGGACAAGCACCTGCGCGCCGGCTGGCTCGGGATGAGCCTGCGCACCGACCGCGCGATGCTCGTGCGCTCGGTGCTCGAGGGCGTCGCGTACAACGTGCGCTGGCTGTTCGACGCCTACCAGAAGTTCCTGAAGCGGCCCGTGCCCTCCGTGCGCATCCTCGGCGGCGGTGCCCAGAGCGACCTGTGGTGCCAGATCCACGCCGACGTGCTCGGCGTGCCGGTGCACCAGGTGGCCGACCCGCGTCACGCGCAGCTGCGCGGCATCGCGCTGTGGGCCCGGATCTGCCTCGGCGAGATCCGGCTCGAGGACGTGCCGCCGCTCGTCCCGGTGGCGGCGTCCTACCAGCCGACGTCGTCGGCGGCCTACGTCGACGGGTATGCCGAGTACCGCAAGCTCGCCGGCACCCTCAAGGGTCTCTACCACCGCCAGAACGCCTGACCCGTCGGCGTGCGGGGCTGCGGTGTCCGGCCGATGCTGGGGCATGACCGCGTTCCTGGATCATGCCGCTGCCGTCTGGAACCGC
The DNA here is from genome assembly GCA_020161245.1 of Actinomycetota bacterium. Lineage (GTDB taxonomy): Bacteria > Actinomycetota > Actinomycetes > S36-B12 > CAIYMF01 > Longivirga. Next base: position 14,879 of record JAIUOK010000070.1, read on the forward strand.
GCCGCTGCGGCTCCCGATGCCGGCTCCCGTGACGGGTTTGGCCAGGGCGATGACGCCCTGGCCGACGTCCTCCTCCTGCACGGCTACGCGATGGGCGGCGGGCTCCTCGACGCCGTCGGGTCGCTGCTCCCGGAGTAGGTCTCGGCCGCGGCCGACGGGTTCGTCCTGCTGGGCCTGCCGGAAGCTGCCGAGCTCGCGCTCGAGGTGCGCGACCGGGCTGCGGACGCCGACGACGATGCGCTGGGCGAGCTGGAGATCGAGGCGAGCGAGCGGTACGCCGCCGTGGTGCCCTCGGACTCCTCTCTCGACGGCGCGTTCCAGGCCCTGCTCCGCGACCGGCCGGAGCTGTTCGCCCCGGTGCGACCGCCCGGCCGCCGGTCGTGATGGGCCGCTGGGCTGTGATCCGGCGCTCCGCTCGGGGCAGGCCGGTGGGCCGGCTGCTCCTCCGGGCAGCCGGCAGCTCGATGCGGTGAAGGACGGCGGGTGGGATGCCCAGGGCGGGCAATGAGTGCGGGGCCCCTCCTCAGGGCCGGGTACTCGGGTCGGGCGGATGGACGGTCCAGTAGTCGGGGGCGTGGGGATCGTCGCCGGTCGCCAGGATGCGCCAGCCGCCTTCGTGGACGAGGTGGTGGTGCCCGCCGCAGACGGGCCGCAGATGGCTGATGTCGGTGGGGCCGTTCTGCGCCCACGGGATCACGTGGTGGATCTCCGACCGCGGCGCCGGGACGTCGCACCCCGGGAACAGGCACGTGGGGTGGATCGCGGCGACCGCCGCCCGCTGCGCCGCGCTGACCGTGCGCCGCTCCCGGCCGACGTAGAGCACCGTGCGGCCGGTCTGACGCAGGTGCGCCTCGGCCGCGGCGAGCCACTCGGGGCTCAGCACCGGCGCTGCGACGTCGGGCATCGGCTCGGCTGCGTCGGCGTCGGCGTCGGCGGGCACGGCGTCGCCGGGACAGCCCTGCGCGGCGGAGGTGATGACGGTGGTGACGGCGGCATCGCAGAGGAACCGGGCGAGCGACGTGGGGGAGACCGGCTCGGGCGTGCGCTGCCGCGGGTTGTGCAGCAGGCCGCCCTGGGTCGCGAGGGTCGCGAGGTCGGCGGTGATGGTCACCCGCGGCGCGAGGCCGTTCTTCGTCCCGAGCTCGC
>JAIUOK010000071.1 GCA_020161245.1 Actinomycetota bacterium
CGGCATCCTCAAGCGCGACCTGCAGCTCCCCCGAGGGTCGTCGCTGTTCTGGGAGGCCATCGACGACTACGACTTCGTCCTCGCACCGCTGCCCAACCACCTGTTCCAGCGCGACAACTCCGCCTGGGCCTACTCGGGCCTGTCGGTCAACCCCATGGCGAAGACGGCCCGCAAGCGGGAGACGATCAACTCCCGCGTGGTGTGGAATTTCCACCCCATGTTCCGCGACGCGGGGCTGCACTTCTACTACGGCAACGACAACGACAACCACGAGCCGGCCACGGTGGAGGGCGGGGACATCCTCGTCATCGGCAACGGCGCGGTGATGATCGGGATGGGCGAGCGCACGACGCCGCAGGGCGTCGAGTTCCTCGCGCGCCAGTACTTCGCCCATGGCGACGTCACCCGCGTGATCGTCGTCGAGCTGCCCAAGGCGCGCGCGTTCATGCACCTCGACACCGCGATGACCATGATCGACCGGGACGCGTTCAGCGTGTACCCGTACCTGTCGATGGATCTGCGCTGCTTCCTGCTCGAGCCCGTCGGCTCCGGTGGCGACTACACCGTCCGCGAGCTCGAGCACCTGTGGCCGGTCGTCGCGGAGTCGGTCGGGGTCAGCACGATCCGGCGGCTGCAGACGCCCATCGACGAGATGGGCGCCGCCCGCGAGCAGTGGGACGACGGGAACAACTTCCTCGCCGTCGCGCCCGGGGTGATCTTCGGCTACGAGCGCAACACCACCACCAACACGTTCCTGCGCCGCAACGGCATCGAGGTGGTCACCGTGTCCGGCTCCGAGCTCGGCCGCGGCCGCGGCGGGCCGCGCTGCATGAGCTGCCCGATCGAGAGGGAAGGCGTCGTCTGATGTCGTTCAACCTGCACCACCGCGACTACCTCAAGGAGATCGACTTCACCGCGCGGGAGCTCGGGTTCCTGCTCGACCTCGCGCGCGACCTCAAGCGCGCGAAGTACTCGGGCACCGAGATCCCGCGGCTGACGGGCAAGAACATCGCGCTGATCTTCGAGAAGACATCGACGCGCACTCGCTGCGCGTTCGAGGTTGCGGCGTATGACCAGGGCGCGCACACCACGTACCTGGACCCGTCGTCCTCGCAGATCGGCCACAAGGAGTCGGCCGCCGACACCGCGCGCGTCCTCTCGCGCTTCTACGACGCCATCGAGTTCCGCGGCGCCGCCCAGGCCACCGTCGAGACGCTCGCCGAGTACGCCGACGTCCCGGTCTACAACGGGCTCACCGACGAGTGGCACCCGACGCAGATGCTCGCGGACTTCCTCACCATGATCGAGCACGGCCACGGCAAGCCGATCGAGGAGATCTCGTACTGCTACCTCGGCGACGCCCGCTCCAACATGGGCCACTCGCTGTACGTCATGGGCGCGATCATGGAGGCCGATGTCCGCATCGCCGCGCCGCGCGAGCTGTGGCCGAGCGAGGAGATCCAGAAGATCGCCGCCGAACGGGCCGCGGACTCCGGGGCGCGCCTCACCCTCACCGACGACCCCGCCGAGGGCCTCGCCGGCGCGGACTACGTCCACACCGACGTCTGGGTCTCGATGGGCGAGCCCAAGGAGGTGTGGGACCAGCGGGTCGCGCTGCTGCGGCCCTACCAGGTGAACGCCGCGGCCCTCGAGGCCACAAGCAACCCGCGGGCGAGGTTCATGCACTGCCTGCCCGCGTTCCACGACACCCGCACGGTGGTCGGGCACGACATCGCGGAGAAGACCGGGATGACCGACGGGCTCGAGGTGACCGACGAGGTGTTCGAGTCGAAGGCCAACATCGCCTTCGACCAGGCCGAGAACCGGCTCCACACCATCAAGGCCGTCATGGTGGCGACGATCGGGGGCTGACCCCGGCAACGGCGTCGGACGGACGTTCTCCGTCCGCCGCCGGCCCGCCGCACGGCAGGAGGCAGGTGCACCATGCGCATCGTCGTGGCCCTCGGCGGCAACGCGCTGCAGAAGCGCGGCGAGCCGATGACGGTGGAGAACCAGCGAGCGAACGTCCGCACCGCCTGCGAGGCGCTGGCCCCGGTCGCGGTGGAGCACGAGCTGGTGATCTCGCACGGCAACGGCCCGCAGGTCGGGCTGCTCTCGCTGCAGGCATCGGCGTACGACGAGGCGTCGACGTACCCGTTCGACGTCCTCGGCGCCCAGACCGAGGGGATGATCGGCTACCTGATCGAGCAGGAGCTCGGCAACCTCGTGCCGTTCGAGAAGCCGATCGCCACCATCCTCACCATGACCGAGGTCGACCCCGACGACCCGGCCATGAAGGACCCGACCAAGTTCGTGGGCCCCGTGTACGACGAGGCCACGGCGCGCCGGCTCGCGGACGACAGGGGCTGGACGGTCAAGCGCGACGGCGAGCACTGGCGCCGTGTCGTGCCGTCGCCACTGCCGCAGCGGATCTTCGAGATCCGCCCGATCCAGCAGCTGCTCGATGCCGGCACGATCGTGATCTGCACCGGGGGCGGCGGTATCCCCACGATGTACCTGGCTGCGGAGGGCCTGTCGCACGAGGGCGACATGAACCCGCGGACCCTCGTCGGCGTCGAGGCGGTCATCGACAAGGACCGCTCGTCGGCGGTGCTGGCCAAGGACCTCGGTGCCGACCTGCTCGTCATCGCCACCGACGCCGACGCCGTCTACCTCGACTGGGGCACCCCGCAGCAGCGCGCGATCGCGACGGTGTCACCGGACGCGCTGGAGTGCTTCGACTTCCCGGCCGGCTCCATGGGGCCCAAGGTCGAGGCGGTCTGCGACTTCGCCCGCTCGTCGCCGGGGCGCACCGCCGCCATCGGCGCGCTCAGCGACCTCGCCGACATCCTCACCGGTGCCAGGGGCACCCACGTGAGCACCCTCCACGGCGAGCCCACCTACCGGTGAGTGCCCGCTTGGGATGGGTGTGGCGTCGGTATGGCGACGCCACACCCATCCAGAGCGAGGAGGGGCGCTGGGGTCAGATGCCCCAGGGGATGCCGAGGGCGTACCAGGCGAGGTAGAACGCGGTCCACACCACGAGCAGGCCCAGGAAGTAGGGCATCATCAGGGCGATCACGGTGCCGATCCCGGCGCGCTTGTCGTAGCGCGCCGCGAAGACGACGATCAGCGGGAAGTAGGCCATGATCGGCGTCACGATGTTGAGCGGCGAGTCCGAGGTGCGGTACGCCGCGAGGACGGCCTCCGGCTCGACGCCGAGGCGCAGGAACAGCGGGATGAAGATCGGCGCGAGCAGCGCCCACTTCGCGATGGCCTGCGGGATGATGATGCCCACCACCCAGATGATCACCATGGCGATGAGCAGCAGCAGGATCACCGGGATATCGATGTTCTCGATGAGGTTGCCCAGCGACACCGCCGCGACCTGGGGCATCTTCGTGTAGTTGAAGTACGCGATGAACTGCGCGATCAGCAGGAACAGCAGCAGCAGACCGGCGAGCCCGGCCCACGACTTCGTGATCGCGTCGATGATCTGCGTGCCGCCGCGCAGCGTGCCCGCGCCTCGGCCGTAGCCGATTCCGGCGGCGAGGAACAGCAGCGTGATGATGACGATGAGGCCGTCCATGAACGGCGACGTCCCGATGATCGAGCCGGTCTCGGGGTCGCGCAGCGGCGCTCCGGGCGGGGCCGTCAGTAGGGCGACGACGGCGACGGCGCCGAGGAACCACCAGCCGGCCTGGCGCAGGCCACGGCGCTCGGCGTCCTCGTCGACCTCGGGTGCGTCATCGGCCTTCTGGATCTGCGTGCCGTCGGCGTCGAGCGCGACCGACGCGTCGTAGGCGCCGAGCCGCCGCTCGACGATCCGGGTCGTGACCACCGCCAGCAGCACCGTGAGCAGGATGGTCGAGCCGATCCCGAACCACAGGTTGGCGGTGATCCCGATCGACTGCGCCGGGTCGACCAGCCCGATCGACTCGTTGGTGATCTCGGTGAGCACGGCGTCGGTCGGCGTGATGAGGAAGTTGACGCCGAAGCCGCCCGCGACGCCGGCGAAGGCCGCGGCCATGCCCGCGAGCGGATGGCGCCCGACCGACAGGAACGCCGCTGCTCCCAAGGGGATCAGGACGAGATAGCCGGCGTCGGACGCGATCGAGGAGATGATGCCGAGGAACACGATGATGTAGGTCAGCGCGCCCGCCGACGACACCGCTACGAGCTTGCGGATCAGCGCGGCGATGAGGCCCGACCGTTCGGCGACGCCGACGCCGATCATCACGATGAGGATGATCCCCATCGCGGTGAAGCCCATGAAGTTCGAGACGAACGACGTGAACAGGTAGCGGATGCCGTCGGCGCTGAGCAGGCTCTGGATCTTCACCGTCTCGGTGACGACGTCGTAGTCGGCGGCGTCGGGCGGGGTCGCCGGCAGAGCCTCGCCGGGCTGCACCGACCCGCCCACGCCGACGACCTCCACGGCCTGGGCGTCGGGCTTCACGACCTCGTAGGTCGCCCCGACGTTGGCCCACGCCAGGATCGCCGAGAGCACGATGACGCCGATGCACAGCCAGAGGAACAGGATCGCCGGGTGCGGCACCTTGTTGCCGACGCGCTCGACGAGGTCGAGCACGCGCTGCATCCCTCCGGCCTTCGCCGGCGCCGGAGCTGCGGCCGCGCTCACGACGCCGCGCCGAGGCGGCCGAGCAGGTCGGCCATCGCCACGACGGTCCGCTCGAGCTCGTCGAGCACCACGCGCTCGTTGGGCCCGTGGATCTGGCTGTAGCCGTCGGCGACGCCCACGAGCAGGATGTCGGCCTCGGGCGCGGCGTCGTGCAGCGAGCTGACGACGGGGATCGAGCCGCCCTGGCCGGCGAGCACGATGGGCGCGTCCCACGCCGCCGACCACGCGGCCTTGGCCATGTCGTAGGTCGCGCCGTCGACGTCGGCGGCGTAGCCCTGGCCGATCTCGGTGCCGGTCACGGTGAGCGCGACGCCGAACGGCATCGCCTTCTGCAGGTGCTCGACGACGAGGCGCTGCGCCTCGGCCGGGTCCTGCTCCGGGTGCACGCGCACGTTGAGCTTGGCGCGGGCGTAGGGCTGGACGGCGTTGAGCGAGCCCTCGACCGACGGGGTGTCTATCCCGATCACCGTGATCGCGGGGCCCGACCACACGCGCGAGCCGAGGGTGCCGGTGCCGATGAGCGGCATGCCGTCGGCCATGCCGGCCAGCGCAATGAACTCCGCCTCGTCCGGGCCGCCGCCCTCCCACTCGTCGCGGCGCAGACCGGCCACGGCGACGTCGCCGGCGTCGTCGTGCAGCGTCGCCAGGCCGCGCAGCAGCGCGAGCAGGGCGTCGGGCGCGGCGCCGCCGAACTGCCCGCTGTGACGGGCGGAGTCGAGCGTGCGCACCTCGACCAGCACGTTGGCCATGCCGCGCAGGCCCACGGTGAGCGTGGGGACGCCGGGCTTCACGTTGCCGACGTCGGCCACCACCATGACGTCGCAGGCGAACTTCTCGGGGTCGGTCGCGGGGTAGGTGGAGAACGCCGCGCCGCCGACCTCCTCGAGGCCCTCGACGACGATGCGGACGCCGACGGGCGGGCGCCCGTCCCAGGCCCGCAGCGCCCCGGCGCAGGCGACGATGTTGCCCTTGGTGTCGGCGGTGCCGCGGCCGTACATCGCACCCTCCACCACGGTTGGCTCGAAGGGCGGCGTGCGCCAGAGGCTCTCGTCGCCCGCGGGCACGACGTCGTAGTGGCCGTAGAGCAGGACGGTCGGAGCGCCCGGGGGAGCGGGGATCTCGCCCATGATCACCGGCGCGGTGTCGGGCAGGTCGAGGAACGAGATCTGCTCGACGCCGGAGCGCCGCAGCAGCGCGACGACGGCGTCGCAGCCGCGCGCGAGCTCGGCGTGGGTCGACTCCGGGTAGCCCGGCAGCGAGACGGACGGGATGCGGATGAGCGCCGCGAGCTCCTCGGTGAGCCCGGGCATGAGCCCGCTCACCTTCGCGCGCAGATCCTCGGTCGTGGCCATGACGCCCCCTGTCGTGATCGGTGGATCCAGACTGCCCGAACCCGGCCCGGACCGGACCCGCTTTGGATGGGTGAGCGACGTCTATAGCCGTCGCTCACCCATCCAGAGCGGCCCTCAGAGGGGCCAGACTCTCGGGATGATGAGGAGGGCGACGAGGAGCCAGGCCACGAGCAGCGGGAGGCCGAGCTTCCAGTAGTCGCCGAACCGGTAGCCGCCGGGCCCGAGCACCATCATGTTGGCCGGTGTCGAGACCGGCGTCAGGAACGACGCCGACCCCGCGACCGCCACGGCCATGAGGATCGGCAGCGGCGAGACACCGGATTCCGACGCGGCCGCCACGGCGATCGGGATGATGATGAGCACCGTCGCGGTGTTGGAGATGAACTGCCCGAGCAGCGCGGTGAGCAGGAACAGCGCGAGCAGGACGAGGATCGGGTGGCCGTCGCCGACGATCGCCACCAGCTTGTCGGAGATCAGCTCGGCCGCGCCGCTGGTCTGGATCGCCGTCGAGAGCGGGATCAGGCCGCCGATGAGGATGACGGTCTGCCACGAGACGGCGCGCGCGGCCTGGCCCGCCGACACCACGCGGAACAGCACCATCGCGGCCGCTGCGGCGAGGCCGGCAGCCGCCGGGGGCACCAGGTTGAACGCCAGCAGCACGATCATCCCGGCGAGGACGGCGATGGCCACCGGAGCCTTGGCCCCGAGCGGCACCGCCTGGCGGCGCAGCTGGTCGGGGGAGTTGACCACGAGCACGTCGCGGTGGTCGACGAGCTCCTCGACGGCCGCCCAGGATCCGTGCACCAGCAGCGAGTCGCCCTCCTCGAGCACGGTGGTGCGGGCGCCGCGCTCCTTGCCGCGGCGTCGGATGCCGAGGACCAGCAGGTCCGAGCCCCGCAGCATCCCGGGGAACACCGCCTCGCCCACCAGCGGCGACCGCGGCGGGATGACCAGCTCGGCCACACCCTCGGTCTTGCCCACGAGGACGTCGCTGCCGCGGGTGATCGGGCGCATCGTGACGTCGAGCGCCTGGGCCGCGGCGAGCCGGGCGACCTCGTCGTCCGGCCCGGTCACGACGACGACGTCGCCGGCGTCGAGCTCGGTGGACGACGGCAGCCGCTCGAGGCCGCGCTGGGCGGCGATGAGGCGCAGGCCGGGGTAGCCCGCGAGGTCGAGCGAGCCGAGGGCGGTGTCGACGATCGGCGAAGACTCGGTGACCCGGAGCCGGAAGAACCCGTCGACGAGCTCGTAGTGCTCGGCGAGGGTGTCGGCGTGCTCGGACAGGTCGGGCGGGGCGCTCGACGACGTCCGCTGCGGCAGCAGGCGCGGGCCGAGCAGGGCGACGACGGCGATCGTCACGATCACCAGCGGCACGCCCACGATCGTGAACGAGAAGAACGAGAACGCGCCGGCTCCCGCGTCGGCCGCTGCCTGCGACACGAGCACGTTGACGGGCGACCCGGTGAGGATCAGCAGGGCGCCCGCGGAGCCCGCGAACGCCATCGGCATCAGCAGCGTGCCGGGCGCGACGCCGAGGCGCATCGCCATGACGACGATCATCGGGATCAGCGCGGCCGCGGCGCCGTTGAGCGAGATCAGGGCGCTCATCACGGCGGCCATGAGCATGAGCGCGATGAGCGCGACCTTCGGGTTGCCGCCGACCTTGTCGAGCAGCCAGCGACCGGCCCACGTCGTCACGCCGGCGGAGTCGATGCCCTCGCTCACCACGAACAGCGACGCGATGAAGACGACGACGGGGTCGCCGAACCCGGCCAGCGACTGCTCGAGGGTGAGCAGCCCGGTGGCGTAGAGGGTCAGCGCCGTGATGATCGCGACGAGCCCGACGGGGAGCTTGTTCCAGATGAAGACGACGATGACGGCGAGCAGGATCAGCAGGCTGACTGCTGCGTCACTCATGCTGTTCCCCTCCCTCGTCGTGGTCGCTCTGGATGGGTGAGCGACGGCTATCGACGTCGCTCACTCATCCAGAGCGGGTCTAGGAGCCGCCGCCGATCGAGCCGACGATGATGCTGGTGACGACGACACTGGTGATGGTGACGGTCGCGAAGCCCGCGACGATCATCTTGGGCAGGATCTCGTGCTCGATGGCCGCGACCTCCTCCGGCGTCTCGCCGGCGCCGCGCGCTGCCTCCTGGCTCAGGATCATCGTGCCGGGGAAGCCGTAGAGCGACGTGAGCCCGATCGCGACCGACATCGGGACGCTGTAGCCCAGCAGCTTGCCGGCCAGCGCCGAGAAGCCCGCGATGCCGGCGACGCCGAAGACGAACGCGAGGATCAGCGGGACGGCGAGCGCGCTGACGTCGGCCGGCGTCACCGTGGCGAGCGGGCCGAACACAAGGATCATGATCGCGATCATCATGAGGCCGAGGGAGTCGATGCCCTGCAGCACCGACGGCTTGAAGATGCCGAAGGCCCGGAGCGTGATGCCGAGCAGCAGGGCGACGACGAACGTGTTGAGCGTGCCGTTGGTGAGGTTGTTGACGCCGATCGCGAGCAGCACCGCGAGACCGACGACGAACAGCGTGCCCGCCGTCGTCCGGAACGCCGGGGGCAGCTTCGACTCCGTCGACGCCTCGGCCGCGAGCTCCTTGGCGCTCTCGAGGTTGCCCGCGCGGTACTCCGCCTTCACCCGGGCGGCCTCGCGGCGCAGGATGATCGACGTCAGCGGGAAGCCGACGAGGCCCTGCAGCGCGGCGATGAGCACGGGGAAGATCGCGACGCTCGTGAGGCCGACGCCGAGCGCGGCCTCCTGCACGAGCAGGATGGAGATCGTGCCGCCGGACAGCGCCCCGGTGCCGGCGATGACGAAGTCGAGCGCCGTCGCGTAGCCGTCCTCGGCGGCCTGGGTGAGGCTGACACCGAAGAGCAGGCTCGCGATGTAGAGCGCGATGCCGATGCCGAACACCGTGACGACGCCGATGATGAAGGTCTTCCACTGCCGCTTGAAGTCCTCGACGCTGATCATCGTGCCGAGGTGGACGATGATGAAGCCGACGACGACGCCGGCGAGCGCGAGCAGCGACGAGGCCGCGAGCAGGTCCTCCGGGAAGATGTTCGTGAGGAACCCGATCAGGAAGATGATCGAGGCGACGAACAGCGACGACAGCAGCGACTTCGTCTTCTTGGCGACGAAGTCGCTGACGGTCCAGACCGCCATGACGACCACGAACGCGACGACGGGGTTCATGCACAGCTCCTCAACCGGGGTGCCTGAACCGTAGCGGCCCGGGCCGGCCCCTACGACCCCGCCACCTCGCCGAGCAGGGGGCGCTTTGGATGGGTGAGCGACGCCTATCGACGTCGCTCACCCATCCAAAGCGGGATCGTGACCGGTCAGGTGGCGCGGGGGGTGACGATCGGGAAGTCGGGGTCGTCGGGGGAGAGGGCGGCGAAGAGGGCCGCGACGTCGGCGGCGTCGCCGTCGAGCGCCACGGCGCCGGACGTGACGGCGTCGGGCAGGGCCAGTGCGCCCGAGACGAGGCCGAGCAGGGCGGGGCGCGTCAGGGTCAGCGTGGTCGTCCCTGCGGGGGCCGACGGGACGGCGCGGTGCACGAGCGTGCCGTTGCGCAGCTCGGTGAGGTAGACGAGGTCGAGATCGGTGAACACCCAGACGACGGACGCGCGCACGTCCCAGCAGCGCGGCCCGTCGACCTTCACCGCCGCCGACAGGAACACCTGCTGGACCGTGAGCGCCGACGCCAGGCCGCTGCTCGACACCGGTGTGCCGAAGACGCCGTGGCGCAGCTCGTGCGCACCGGCCAGGTAGGCGCTGCGCCACGTTCCGTTCTCTGCGGCGAAGCCGAGCTGCTCGAGGGTGTCGGCCAGCAGCGCCTTCGCGTCGTCGCGGTCGGGCGCCGCGAAGACGACACGGTCGAGGACCTCGGCGGCCCAGCGGTAGTCGCCGTCGTCGAAGGCCCGCCGTCCGAGCGCGACGGCGGCGTCCGCACCGCCGAAGGCCTCGACGTAGCGGCGCGCCGCCTCCACCGGCGGGTGCTGCCACAGGTGCGCGGGGTTGCCGTCGTACCAGCCCATGTAGCGCTGGTAGATCGCCTTGGTGTTGTGGCTGACCGACCCGTAGTAGCCGCGCGTGTGCCACGACTGCTCGAGCGCCGGAGGCATCGGGAACGTCTCGGCGATCTCGGCACCGACGTAGCCGCGGTTCATCAGCCGCACGGTCTGGTCGTGCAGGTAGGAGTAGAGGTCGCGCTGCAGCGACAGGTACTCCACGGCTCGCTCGCGCCCCCAGGTGGGCCAGTGGTGCGAGGCGAACACGACGTCGAGGTCGGCGCCGAAGAGGTCGATCGCCTCGGTGATGTAGTCGGCCCAGCCACGGGCGTCGCGGACCTCGGCGCCGCGCAGCGTGAGGATGTTGTGCAGCGTGTGCGTGGCGTTCTCGGCCATGCAGAGCGCGTGGCGCTCGGGGAGGTAGAAGTTGAACTCGGCGGGCGCCTCGGTGCCCGGCGTGATCTGGAAGACCAGTCGGACGCCGTCGAGGACGAGCTCCTCGCCGGTGCGGTCGATCTCGACGTTGGGCGGCACGAGGCTCACGGTGCCGGTCGAGGTCGTCTGGCCGAGACCCGCGCCGATCTGCCCCTCGGGCCCCTTCGCCAGCGCGGCGCCGTACATGTACCCGGCGCGGCGGGTCATGGCCGTGCCCGCCATGACGTTCTCGGAGATCGCGTGCTCCATGAAGCCGGCGGGTGCGATCACCTGGACGCCGCCCGACGTGGCCTGGTCCTCGTCGATGACTCCGAGGACGCCGCCGAAGTGGTCGACGTGGCTGTGCGTATAGATGACGGCCACGACTGGACGGTCGCCGCGGTGCTCGCGGTAGAGGGCGAGCGCGGCCGCCGCGGTCTCCACGCTGATGAGCGGGTCGACGACGATGACCCCGCTGCCGCCCTCGATGACCGTCATCACCGACAGGTCGAATCCGCGCAGCTGGTAGATCCCCTCCGCCACCTCGAACAGGCCGTCCTCGACCAGCAGCCGGCTCTGCCGCCACAGGCTCGGGCTCGCCGTCGCGGGGGGCTCGGCGTCGAGGAACGCGTAGGCGTCGAGGTCCCACACGGTCCGGCCGTCGGACGCCGTCACCCGGCGCTCGGCCGACCGCGCGACGAAGCCCCGCCGGGCATCCTCGACGTCCTGCTCGTCGGCGAAGGGCAGCGAGGCCGCCTCGCGCTCGATGCGTGCCCTGGTGTGCTCGGTCGCCGTCATGCCGCCACCGTAATCGGGCCGCTCGCCCGGCGATCCGCTTTGGATGGGTGAGCGACACCTATGGACGTCGCTCACGCATCCAAAGCGGGTCCTTGGCCGGCAAGGTAGGCCTCGGCGGCATCGGCCTGCTGGGTGAGGTCGGCGGCGCGGTCGCGGAGCACCTGGGCGATGCCGGCGCCGACGGGGATCCGGAACGGCACTGCCGGATCGGTGACGGCTCGCACGATCGCGTCGACGCACTCGTCGGGCTCGGTGCTCGCGGTGGCGTGCCACTGCAGCCACTCGTCAATCTCGCGCCACCCCTCGGCGTACAGCCCGGTGCTGCCCCTCGCGGCGGCCTGCGGGCTCTTGCCGGCGATCTCGGTGCGGAACGGCCCGGGCTCGACGAGCACCACGCGCACGCCCTGCGGCACCACCTCGTCGCGCAGCGCCTCGCTCGCACCCTCGAGCGCGAACTTCGACGCGTTGTACGCCGAGAACAGCGCCGACGCCGAGTAGCCCGACACGCTCGACACCTGCACGATCGCGCCGCCGGCCGCGCGCAGTGCAGGCAGGCAGGCGCGGGCGAGCATAAGAGGCGCGACGGTGTTGACGTCGAGCTGGCGACGCAGCTCGTCCGCCGTCAGCTCCTCGACCGGGCCGCCGAGCCCGTACCCGGCGTTGTTCACCAGCGCATCGAGACGTCCCCACCGCTGGCTCACGGTCTCGCCCAGCGCCGTCACGGCGTCGTCGTCTGTCACGTCCATCACGACGGTGTCGAACGGAAGGCCCTCGACCGGACGCCGCACCGTGCCGACGACCTCCCACCCGAGCGCGGCCAGCCTCGTCGCCGTCAGCAGCCCGAGCCCCGACGACGTCCCCGTGACCACTGCGGTCCGCTGCACCATGCGTCGCACGCTAGCCCCGCCGCCCCCGGCCCCGGACCCGCTTTGGATGGGTGGCGCGTCGCTTTACCGACGCCTCACCCATCCAGAGCGAGCCCTTCGGGCGTGATGTGCGTCCCGGTCCGGGGGTGCGGGTGCGTCCCGGGTGACTGGGGGCTGGTGTCATGGCATCGTCGCGATCAGCAGTCCACGGAGGGCGGGCCCGGTGTCGGAGAGCCTCTACATCACGTCGGCGTCGCCGCGTGCGGGCAAGGCCGTGGCCGCGCTCGGCGTCCTCGAGCTGCTGGCCCGCCGGGTCGACCGGATCGGGCTGTTCCGCCCCCTCATCGACGGCGACGGCTCGACCGACGCGCTCGTGGAGATGCTGGCCGACCGCTACGGGCTCGACGTCGACGTCGCCACCGCGTGCCCCATGACCTACGCCGACGCCGCGCGGCACCTGGAGGCCGGGCACCCGGACGCCGTCGTCGCCACCGCCGTCGAGGCGTTCTCCGAGCTCAAGGCGCGCTACGACTTCGTCCTCGTGCTCGGCACCGACTACACCGGCCCGGCGGCGTCGACCGAGCTCGACCTCAACGCGACGCTGGCCGCCAACCTCGGCACTCCGGTGCTCGCGGTCGTGTCGGCGTGGGACTCCTCGCCGGACGAGGTGCCGGCGTCGGTCGCGCACGCCCGGCACGTGCTGCTCGAGCACGGCTGCACGATCGTGGGCACGCTGGTGAACCGGGCGGATCCGTCGCAGCGCGGCGAGATCGAGCAGGCCGTCATCGAGATGTGGCCGCCGGAGCCGGTGTGGGTGCTGCCCGACCTGCCGGTGCTGTCGGCGCTCACCGTCGACGAGATCGCGACGGCGCTCTCGGGCGAGGTGCTCGTGCGCGACCCCGCCGACTTGCAGCGCGAGGTGGAGCGGTTCGTCGCGGGCTCGGCCCACGTGCCGAACGTGCTGCCGCTGCTCGACACCGGCGTGCTGCTCGTCGCGGCCGGCGACCGCGCCGATCTCGGCGTCGCGATGGCCGCCTTCGCCGCCAGCCTCGACCTCCCGACGCCGGCCGGCCTCGTCCTCACCCTGGGGCTGCGGCCCGACGACGTGACGCTGCAGCTGCTGCGCGCCTCGCGGCTGCCGGTGGTCGCCGTCGGGACGGACACGTACCAGACCCTCCACACGATCGAGAGCCTGCGCGGCGAGATCCGTGCAGGGTCGCGGCGCAAGATCGCGGCAGCGCTCGGCGAGTTCAGCCGGTGCGTCGACACCGACGTCCTGGCCTCGCGGATCTCGCTGAGCGAGCCGACGACGGTGACGCCGCTGATGTTCGCCGTCGACGTCCTCGAGCGGGCCCGCGCCGACCGGCGGCGCATCGTGCTGCCCGAGGCGACCGACGAGCGGATCCTGCGCGCGTCGGAGGAGCTGCTGCACGGCCATGTCGTCGACCTCGTGCTGCTCGGCGACCCCGATGCGATCCGCGCGAAGGCCGCGGCGCTCGGCGTCGACATCGCCGGCGCGGAGATCATCGACCCCGAGCGCTCGCCGTTGGTCTCCGAGCTCGCCGTCCGCTACGCCGAGCTGCGCGCGCACAAGGGCGTGACGCTCGAGGCAGCTCTGGATCTGGTGAAGAGCCCCACCTGGTTCGGCACGCTTCTCGTGGAGACCGGACGGGTCGACGGGATGGTGTCGGGCGCGACCCACACGACGGCCGACACGATCCGGCCTGCGCTGCAGGTGATCAAGACGGTGCCGGGGGTGTCGCTGGTGTCGTCGACGTTCCTCATGTGCCTGCCCGACCGGGTGCTGGCCTTCGCCGACTGCGCCGTCAACGTGGACCCGACTGCGCAGCAGCTCGCCGAGATCGCGTCGTCGACCGCGGACACCGCGCTGGCGTTCGGGATCGTGCCGCGGGTGGCGATGGTGTCGTACTCCACCGGCTCGTCGGGGTCCGGGGCCGACGTCGACAAGGTGCGGTCGGCGACGGAGCTGCTGACCGCGGCGCGCCCGGATCTCCCGGTGGCCGGCCCGATCCAGTACGACGCCGCCGTCGACCCCGCAGTAGGGGCGTCGAAGATGCCCGGAAACGCCGTCGCCGGCTACGCGACCGTGCTCATCTTCCCGGACCTCAACACCGGCAACGCGACGTACAAGGCGGTGCAGCGCTCGGCCGACGCCGTGGCCGTGGGCCCGGTGCTGCAGGGCCTGCGGCGTCCCGTCAACGACCTCTCGCGCGGCTGCACCGTCCCCGACATCGTCAACACCGTCGCCATCACCGCCATCCAGGCCCAGTCGGTCGGCTAAGGGTTCGCTTTGGATGGCTGAGCGACGGCTATAGGCGTCGCTCACCCATCCAAAGCGAGCACGTCGGTCCACACCCGCGTGTCGTGTCCACAGGCGTGGGCTCGTGGCGAGGGCGCGGGTCGGGCAGGGGACCGACTCTGCGCGCATGAGCGGTCGACCCACCTTCCTCGACGACGTCCCCGGGCTGCGCGATCTGGCCATCCGCCAGAGCGGCGTCGTCCGTCGCAGCCAGCTGCGGGAGTGCGGTGTCTCGCGCCAGCACATCGCGCACCAGGTCGCCGCGGGCAGGTGGCAGACCCTGGGCCCGAACGTCGTCGTGCTCTCGAACGGTGTGCTGAGCAGGCTGCAGTGGATGCAGGCGGGCGTGTGCCACGTCGGTCCCCGGGGCGCCCTCGACGGCTGGACCACGCTCGAGCTCGCCGGCCTGCGCGGCTGGGTCCGGACGCTGATCCACGTCGCCACCGATCACGGACGCCGGGAGCCGGCTCCTCCGGGCCTCGTCGTCCATCAGTCACGGCATCTCGACCCGGTCGACATCGTGGAGGGCCCGTTGAGATCGGTCACGGTGGCGAGGGCGGCTATCGATGCGGCGGGGTGGCTGCCCACGGCGCGCTCCGCGTGCGGATTGGTGACCGCCGTGGCTCAGCAGAAGCTTGCGTCGCCCGAGGAGATGCTCGAGGTGCTGGCACGCATCTACCGGGTCCGTCACACCGCCGCCCTGAGGGAGGCCCTGTCAGACGCTGCCGCAGGGGCGCAGTCCAACGCGGAGCGCGATGTGCACGCCATGATGCGCAGCGCTGGTCTGCGCGACATCCGGCGACAGTTCCCCGTGATGCTGTCCCGGGGGCTCATCCACGTGGATCTCGCGGCCACCCTGCCCGACGGACGCGTGCTCGTCGTCGAGGTGGACGGGCCCCACCACGACGACCCGGAGCAACGAGCCCGCGACGCCGAACGAGACGCGGAGCTGCTCGCCCTGGGGTACACCGTCCTCCACATCCCCCGGTGGCTGGTCCAGTCCGACCCCGACGCCGTCCGCGCCCGACTCCTCGCGATCCGCCAGGGCGCGCGGATCGCGTGAGATGCGCGCTTTG
>JAIUOK010000072.1 GCA_020161245.1 Actinomycetota bacterium
CATCGGTGCCGCACATCTCGCTCCTGCCCAGGACCGATGAAGGTTCGATGAAGATCCGCCGCTCGGCCTGGTGAGCCGCTCCAGGGACCATGAGAGTGATGGCGGGTTCTAGTCAGTCACGCAACGCCGGGATCTTGTGCTGCTTGGGACAGTAGCTTGCTGAGGACTTCGGCCGGGGTGAGGAACCCGTGGCGTTTGCGGGGTCTGCGGTTGAGCTCGGCAGCGATGGTGTCCAGCAGCCCTGGTCCGTAGAAGGATAGGTCGCTGCCCTTGGGCAGGTACTGGCGCAGCAGGCCGTTGGTGTTCTCGTTCGAGCCTCGCTGCCACGGGGAGTGCGGGTCGGCGAAGTAGATGGTCATGTCGGTGGCCTTGGCGACGGCGACGTGGTTGGCCATCTCCTTGCCCTGGTCCCAGGTCAGCGATAGCCGCAGCTGCTCGGGCAGCGTGGCCATCTTCGCCACCAGGGCTTCCTGAACGGCCAGGGCGCCGTGCCCGTCGGGCAGGTGCAGCAGCATCACGAACCCGGTGGCGCGCTCGACCAAGGTCCCGACCGCGGTGTTGGTCTCGACCGACCCCATGATCAGGTCGCCCTCCCAATGCCCAGGGACCGCCCGGTCCTCGACCTCGGGTGGGCGCTCGCTGATCGAGACCATGTCCTTGATCCGCCCGGCCCGCTGGTCGGGGCGGCGGCGGGGTTTGCGGATCGAGCGCCCGGTGCGCAGGAACGCGGTCAGTTCGCGCTTGAGACCGCCCCGGGCCTGCACATACAGCGACTGGTAGATGGTCTCGGGCGACACGCGCATCTCCGGGTCGTCGGGGAAGTCGACCTTGAGCCTGCCAGCGATCTGCTCCGGGCTCAGCCGCTCCTCCAGCCCCGCCACGACCGCGGCGCGAAGCGGCAGGTTCGTAGCCAGCTTCGACGGCCGCGGCGCCGCCCGGGACAGGTCGGCCTTGCCCTGCCCGACCGAGGCCCGATACCCGCGGTTGGTGTCTCCACGCGCCAGCTCACGGCTGATCGTGGACGGGGACCGGCCCAGCGCCTGGGCGATCTCGCCGACCTTGCGGCCGGCATGGACCAGCGCCGCTATCTCCTCCCGCTCCGGCCAGGACAGATACCGGCCCATAGCCGGAGCCACGCGCGTCGGGTTCACCCCACCAGCCTCCCGAAACCGCAGCCGCCCCCACCGCGGAACCACGCCGACCGCCTCGCACGCCGCCGTCAGCCCGTCGCCGAGACGGATCCGCTCCCAGAACAGCCGCTCAACATGCTTCGGAAACCGCGGACGACCAGCCACAACAACCTCCATCACTCGAGGTGTTGCGTCACTCCCTTGAATCCGCCCCCCGAAACGACGGGTCTATTGGACGAAGGTCGCCTTCATCCGGAACCAGACCCGAGTGTTGGCGGCCGCCGGTGGGGGCTTCGTCGAGAGACCGCAGCGGAGTCGGCGGTCGGCCGAAGGGGGGCGTCGTCGGGAAGCGCACGGAGGGACTCGCGAAAAGTCTTTCGGGAGTTGCGGTTTCGATGGTTGACGACGTGACGAAGCCCATGCGTGACATCGGTCGGACGGCCTGCGACCCGGATACCCCCGGGGGGACACTCGCGGCATGGGTAGCACTGATTCCGGCCCGGTACGCCGCACCCACAAGGTCGCGTGCGTCGACGGCAACGAGGCCGCCGCGAGGGTGGCCCACCGGCTCTCCGACGTCTGCGCGATCTACCCGATCACGCCGGCGACGTCCATGGGCGAGCTCGCCGACGCCTGGAGCGCCGGCGGCCGCACGAACCTGTGGGGCGCGGTCCCCGAGGTGGTCGAGATGCAGAGCGAGGGCGGGGCCGCAGCCGCCCTGCACGGGGCCCTCCAGAAGGGCACGCTGGCGACCTCGTTCACCGCGTCGCAGGGCCTGCTGCTCATGGTACCCACGATGTTCAAGGTCGGGGGAGAGGCGACGCCGACGGTGCTGCACGTGGCGGCCCGCGCGATCGCCACCCACGCCCTGTCGATCTTCGGCGACCACTCCGACGTCATGTCGGTGCGCTCGACCGGCTGGGCGATGCTGTCCGGCGCGGACGTGCAGGAGGCCCAGGATCTCGCCCTGGTCGCCCATGCCGCCACGCTGCGCGCCCGGGTGCCGTTCCTGCACTTCTTCGACGGCTTCCGCACCTCCGCCGAGGTCGCGACCATCGACCTGCTCGACGACGACGACCTGCGCGCCCTGGTGCGCGAGGAGGATGTCCTCGCCCACCGCGCCCACGGCCTGACGCCGGAGTCGCCGGTGCTGCGCGGCAGCGCGCAGAACCCCGACGTGTTCTTCCAGTCCCGCGAGGCCGCCAACCCGCGCTACGACGCGGTGCCCGGCATCGTCGCCGAGGTGATGGCCGAGCTGGGCGGACGCACCGGCCGCGAGTACCACCTCGTCGACTACCACGGCCACCCCGAGGCCGATCGCGTCGTCGTGGCCATGGGATCGGCCACGGGCACGCTGCGCGAGGTCGTCGACGCCCTCAACGCCGACGGCCAGCGAGTCGGAGTCGCCACCGTCCACCTGTACCGGCCGTTCCCTGCCGACGCGCTGCGCGCCGTGCTGCCGGCGACGGCGTCGCGGATCGCGGTGCTCGACCGCACGAAGGAGCCGGGCGCCCCGGCGGAGCCGCTGCACCTCGACGTGCTCGCCGCCTTCGCCGGCGACTCGTCCACTCTCGTGATCGGCGGCCGGTACGGCCTGGGCTCCAAGGAGTTCACGCCGTCGGATGCCGCGGCCGTGTTCGCCGAGCTGGCGCTCGAGCGGCCGCGAGGCCGCTTCACGGTCGGCATCGTCGACGACGTCACCAACCTGTCGCTGCTGACCCCTGCGTTCCGGGTGCCGACCACCGCCGTGCAGGCGATGTTCTTCGGCCTCGGCAGCGACGGCACCGTCGGGGCCAACAAGAACAGCATCAAGCTGATCGGCGAGCACACCGACCTGCATGCGCAGGGGTACTTCGTCTACGACTCCAAGAAGTCGGGATCGATGACGGTGTCGCACCTGCGGTTCGGGCCCGACCCGATCCGCTCGTCGTACCTCGTCGACGAGGCCGACTTCGTCGCCTGCCACCAGTTCAGCCTGCTCGCCCGCGTCGACGTCCTGGCCCACGCGCGGCCGGGCGCGACGGTGCTGCTCAACAGCCCCTACGGCGCCGAGCACGTGTGGGAGCACCTGCCCGCACGGGTCCGGGCGCACATCGTCCGCAAGGGCCTCGAGCTGCACGTCGTCGACGCGACAGCCGTGGCGCGCGACGCCGGGCTCGGCCCGCGCATCAACACCGTCATGCAGCCGTGCTTCTTCGCCCTCGCCGACGTGCTGCCGGTCGAGCGCGCCCTCGAGCTGGTGCGCGAGAGCGTCACGAAGGCCTACGGCCGCCGCGGCCCCGACGTCGTGGCGCGCAACATGGCGGCGATCGACGGCGCGCTCGCCGGCCTGCAGCGCGTCGTGGTGCCCGATGTCGTCGTCGACGACGCCGTGGTCGACGAGCTCTCCGACGAATCGGTGGTGCAGGCCCTCATCGCCGGCCGCGGCGACCTGCTGCCGGTCAGCGCCATGAGCGAGGACGGCACCTACGAGACCGGCACGGCCATGCTGGAGAAGCGCCAGCTCGCCGACGAGATCCCCGTGTGGGACTCCTCGATCTGCATCGACTGCGGCAAGTGCACGATCGTCTGCCCCCACGCGGCCATCCGGATGAAGGCCTACCCCGAGTCGGCGCTCGAGGGCGCGCCCGAGGGCTTCAAGTCCAAGCCGTACTCCGGCAAGGAGCTCGGCGCCGGGACGCTGCTCACCGTGCAGGTCGCGCCCGACGACTGCACGGGCTGCGGGATCTGCGTGGCCGTGTGCCCCGTCAAGGACAAGCTCGATCCCTCCCACAAGGCCATCGACCTGGTGCCCGCGGGCCAGGTGCGCGACGCCGAGCGGCCGCACTGGGAGCACTTCCTGTCGATCCCCGACGTCGACCGGTCCGCGGTGCGGATGGAGACGGTCAAGGGCTCGCAGCTGCTGCGGCCGCTGTTCGAGTTCAGCGGTGCCTGCGCCGGCTGCGGCGAGACGCCCTACCTCAAGCTGCTCACCCAGCTCATGGGCGACCGCATGGTCGTCGCCAACGCCACCGGGTGCTCGTCGATCTACGGCGGCAACCTGCCGACCACGCCGTGGTCGAAGGACGCCGAGGGTCGCGGGCCGGCCTGGATGAACTCGCTGTTCGAGGACAACGCCGAGTTCGGCCTCGGCATCCGGCTCGGGGTCGAGCGGCAGGTCGCCGACGCGCACCGGCTGCTGCGATCGCTGTCCGACCGGCTGCCCGCCGACGTCGTCGCACCCTTGCTCGAGCACGAGCCCGACGTCACCGACGAGCCGGCGGTTGTGGAGCGCCGGGCGCAGGTCGCGGCGCTGCGCGAGGCGCTCGCCGGGATCGACGACGACCGGGCCCGCTCGCTGGACTCCCTGGCTGACGCCTTCGTGCCCTCGGCGGTCTGGATCGTCGGCGGCGACGGCTGGGCCTACGACATCGACTTCGGCGGGCTCGACCACGTGCTCGCCAGCGGGCGCAACGTCAACATCCTCGTGCTCGACACCGAGGTCTACTCCAACACCGGCGGCCAGGCCTCGAAGTCGACGCCGCGCGCGGCGTCGGCGAAGTTCGCGGCCACGGGCAAACCGACGAAGAAGAAGGACCTCGGGCTGCTGGCCCAGGCCTACGGCGACGTGTACATCGCCCAGATCGCCCTGGGCGCCAACGAGACCCAGACCGTGCGCGCTCTGCTCGAGGCAGCCGCGTGGCCCGGGCCGTCGCTGGTGCTCGCGTACTCCACCTGCATCGCCCACGGCATCGAGATGTCGCAGTCGATGCAGCACCAGAAGGACGCCGTCACCAGCGGCTACTGGCCGCTCTACCGGTTCCACCCCAGCCCCGACACCGGCGCGCACCCGTTCAGCCTCGACAGCAAGAAGCCGTCGATGACCCTCGAGCAGTTCGTGCACTCCGAGACGCGCTACACCTCCCTCGACCGGCTCGACCACGACCGCGCCGAGCACCTGCTCGCGCTGGCCCAGGCCGACGTCGACGAGCGGTGGCACTACTACGAGCAGCTCGCCGGCGTGGAGCGCAGCCTCTCCGCGGAGCCCGAGGAGGAGCTCGGCCACGAGGTCTGATCGGACCAACGCCTGAGGCGCCACCCCGGTCCGGCAGGACTAGCGTGGAGGTGCCGAGGGTGGTGGTCGTGATGACGACTCTCCAGAACGACGGCCCTGCGGACCTCGAGGCCCGCACCCGCGTCAGCGCCCTGGTCTGGGCCTGGGGCTGCTACCTCTTCCTGCCGGTCTCGTTCTTCTTCGCATTCGCGGCCGGCCACCTGCCCTACCTGTGGTTCGGCTACGCCGAGGGCGAGCCCGGCCCGTGGTGGTTCAACCTGCTCGCCGGCGTGATCGCCTTCGGGGTGCTCTGGATCCCGGTGGGGCTCTCGCTGCTGTTCTCGCGCAAGGCGATCCGCGCGGGCTCGCGGGCGGCCTGGGTCCCGATGGCGATCGGGCTCGTGCTCACCGCGGCCGTGCTCGTAGCCCTCGTGGTCGCGACGTTCCAGTAGCGGTCAGGCCGGCGGACGCCGCGTCGCCGACGTGAACGGGCCGAGCTCGGCCCAGCCGCGGCGGGCGTACCAGTGGCGCGGCCAGTCGTCGGTGAGCGCCTCGAGGTGCAGGTGCGGGATCCCCCGCGCGATCGCCTCGTCGACGCAGGCGGCGATCAGCGCGTCGCCGTAGGACTTTCCGCGGTGCTCGGGCCAGGTGGCGACGCCGTCGACCTCCGCGCCCGCGCCGCGCACCGACATGTCGGCGGCCGCCACGATCGTGCCTGCGGCGTCGCGGACGGCGAAGGTGAGGTACGGGCCGGCCACGTCCATCGTGGTGCGCCGCGAGAGCAGGTCGCCGAGCTCGGCGTCTCCGATGCCCGGCAGCCACTCGTCGCGCCAGAGCCGCGCCTCGAAGTCCGACGTCGCCACCGGCTCGACGCGCTCGACGACGACGCCGTCGACGTGCGGCATCGGGCCGAGCGCGGACGGCCGGCTCATCACGACCTCGGGCTCGGGGCTGTAGCCCGCGCCCGCCAGCGCCGCGAGCGTGTCGTCGGACGCCCGGCACTTGAGCACCACGTGCCGGTGCGCAAGACCCGCGCCGCCGAGAATCTCGTCGGCCCAGGCCACCAGTGCGTCTCCGCCGGGGTCGCGGCGGGCGAGCACGGTGTTGTGCACGAACGAGTTCGCGTGCTCCGGCGACAGCAGCGCCCAGACGCCGTCGGCCACGTCGACGACGGTCGACGCCCGGGCGCGCATGACGTCGGCGTACCAGTCGGCCGCCTCGTCGTAGGAGGCGTACGGGGTCTCAGACACCGATCGGGTGCCAGACGGTCTTGGTCTCGAGGAACGACCGGATGCGGGCCAGCCCGGGGTCGGCCGTCCAGTCGTCGGTGTCGGGCCGGCGCACGCGCTTGACGTTGTCGGCGGCCGCGATCTCGAGCTCGGTGCGGAGCGCGGCGTCGTCGGCGCCCGCGAGGTCGATCGCGTTGACGTCCATGTGCGAGGCGAGCCACGGTGCCACCTCGGCCACCCGGCCGGTCAGCAGGTTCACCACGCCGCCGGGCACGTCGGACGTCGCGAGCACCTCCGAGAGCGTGAAGGCCGGCAGCGGGCGGTTCTCCGACGCGAGCACCACGGTGGTGTTGCCGCTGACGATCACCGGCGCCAGCACCGACACCAGTCCGAGCAGCGACGACTCCTGCGGGGCCACGACGGCGACGACGCCGGTGGGCTCGGGCACCGAGAAGTTGTAGTACGGGCCGGCCACCGGGTTGGTGGAGCCCAGGACCTGCGGGAGCTTGTCGGCCCAGCCGGCGTACCAGACCCAGCGGTCGATCGCGGCCTCGACGGCGGCCTCGGCGCGACGGGCGGTGAGCCCCTCAGCGGCGGCGACCTCGTCGACGAACTGGGCCCGACGGCCCTCCATGACCTCGGCGACGCGATAGAGGATCTGGCCGCGGTTATACGCCGTGGCCTTGGTCCAGCCGCCGAAGGCCTTGCGCGCCGCGACGACGGCGTCGCGCGCGTCCTTGCGCGAGGCCAGCGCGGCATTGGCGAGGAACCGCCCCTTGGTGTCGGCGACCTCGTAGCTGCGGCCGCTCTCCGAGCGCGGGAACGCCCCGCCGATGTAGAGCTTGTAGGTCTTGCGGACCTCCAGGCGCGCGGCCATCTCAGGCTCCCGTCACGTCGAGGTAGGCGGCGAGACCGTGGCGGCCGCCCTCGCGGCCGTACCCGGACTCCTTGTAGCCGCCGAAGGGGCTGGTGGGGTCGAACCGGTTGAACGTGTTGGCCCACACCACGCCGGCGCGCAGCTGGTCGGCCATCTTGAGGATCCGGGAGCCCTTGTCCGTCCAGATGCCCGCCGACAGCCCGTACGGCGTGTTGTTGGCCTTCTCGACCGCCTCGGACGGCGTGCGGAAGGTGAGCACCGACAGCACCGGCCCGAAGATCTCCTCGCGCGCGATGCGATGGGCCTGCGAGACGCCGGTGAACACTGTGGGGGCGAACCAGTAGCCCTTGGCGGGCAGGTCGCACTCGGCGGTCCAGCGCTCGGCGCCCTCGTCGTCGCCGACGCCCGCGAGGTGGCGGATGCGCTCGAGCTGCTCGAGGGAGTTGATGGCGCCGATGTCGGTGTTCTTGTCGAGCGGGTCGCCGAGGCGAAGCGTCGAGAGTCGGCGCTTGAGCCGGGCGACGAGCTCGTCGGCGATGCTCTCCTGCACGAGCAGGCGCGAGCCGGCGCAGCAGACGTGGCCCTGGTTGAAGAAGATGCCCTGCACGATGCCCTCGACCGCCTGGTCGATGGGGGCGTCGTCGAACACGATGTTGGCGGCCTTGCCGCCGAGCTCGAGGGTGAGCCGCTTGTCGGTGCCCGCGACCGCGCGCGCGATTGCCTTGCCCACCTCGGTGGAGCCGGTGAAGGCCACCTTGTCGACGCCGGGGTGCGACACCAGCGCGCGGCCGGTCTCGCCCGCGCCGGTGACGATGTTGACGACGCCGGGCGGCAGGTCGGCCTGCTGGCAGATCTCCGCGAACAGCAGCGCGGTGAGCGGTGTGGTCTCGGCCGGCTTGAGCACCACCGTGTTGCCCGCGGCGAGCGCCGGGGCGATCTTCCATGCCAGCATCAGCAGCGGGAAGTTCCACGGGATCACCTGGCCGGCGACGCCGAGTGGGCGCGGGTCCGGGCCGAAGCCCGCGTGCTCGAGCTTGTCGGCCCAGCCGGCGTAGTAGAAGAAGTGCGCCGCGACGAGCGGGATGTCGACGTCGCGCGACTCCTTGATCGGCTTGCCGTTGTCGAGGCTCTCGAGCACCGCGAGCTCGCGCGACCGCTCCTGCACGAGCCGGGCGATGCGGAACAGGTACTTGGCGCGGTCCTTGCCCGAGGTCTTCGACCAGACGCGGGTGTAGGCGCGGCGCGCTGCCTTCACGGCGCGGTCGACGTCGGCGTCGCTCGCCTCGGCGACCTCGGAGAGCACCTCCTCCGTCGCAGGGTTGATGCTCTTGATCGCGCCGCCGGTGCCGTCGACGAACTCGCCGTCGATGAACAGGCCGTAGGACGGCGCGATGTCGACCACGGAGCGCGACTCGGGCGCCGGGGCGTACTCGAACGGGGTGGGCACGGCAGTCCTCCGCGTCAGTCGACGGTGACGTAGTCGGGGCCGGAGTAGCGGCCGGTGGACATCTTCTGCCGCTGCAGCAGGAGGTCGTTGAGCAGGCTCGAGGCGCCGAAGCGGAACCAGTCCGGCGTGAGCCAGTCGGTGCCGACGGTCTCGTTGACCAGCACCAGGTACTTCATCGCGTCCTTGGTGGTGCTGATGCCGCCCGCGGGCTTCATGCCCATCATCCGCCCGGTGGCGTCGCGCCAGTCGCGGCAGGCCTCAAGCATCACGAGCGTGACGGGCAGCGTCGCGGCTGGCGAGATCTTGCCGGTGGAGGTCTTGATGAAGTCGGCGCCCGCCATCATGGCCAGCCACGAGGCGCGGCGGACGTTGTCGTAGGTGGCGAGCTCGCCGGTCTCGAGGATCACCTTGAGATGGGCGTCGGCGCCGTTCTCGTGGCAGACCTGCTTGACGGCCTGGATCTCTTCGAACACCTCGAGGTAGCGGCCGGAGAGGAAGGCGCCGCGGTCGATGACCATGTCGACCTCGTCGGCGCCCTGCACGACGGCGTCGCGGGTGTCGGCGAGCTTGACGGCCAGCGAGGCGCGGCCCGAGGGGAAGGCGGTGGTCACCGCGGCCACCCGCACGCCGCTGTCGCCGAGCTCCTCGCGGGCCTGGCCCACGAGGTCGTTGTAGACGCAGACCGCGGCGGTGCGCGGCACCGACGCGTCGTGCGGGTCCGGGCGCATGGCCTTGGCGCACAGCGTGCGGACCTTGCCCTGCGTGTCGTTGCCCTGCAGCGTCGTGAGGTCGATCATCGAGATGGCCAGGTCGATGGCGAACGCCTTCGCCGTGGTCTTGATCGACCGGGTCGACAGGGCGGCGGCACGCGCCTCGGCGCCCACCTGGTCGACGCCGGGGAGCCCGTGGAGGAATCGGCGCAGCGCGGCGTCCGACCGGACGGCGTCGTCGAGCGCGCCCTGGTCGACGGCGAGCGCGGAGGGGGATCGGGTCACCCCTCGATCCTAGGCCGGGGGAGGGGGCCGGTGCGGAGTTCGTCCGGGCCGTCCTGAGGCGTTACAGTGCCGCTCCGGCGCCTGCTGCGTGGATGGGCCATCGGCGCGCCGAGCTCGGAAGGCCTACGGGATGACCGACGACGCCGTCCCCGCCCAGCAGCGGATGCACCACTACGACGAGAGCCTCACCCGCCTCATCCTCGACTACGTCCAGGAGCGGCTCTCGCTCCCGGAGACGCCCCTCGACCACCCCGGCGACAAGCGCACGGTCGACGAGCTGCTCGCGGGCCTCATCACCCGCGAGGGCACCGACCCCGCGAAGGTGATCGCCCTCTACGACGAGCACCTGTCCAAGACCGTGCTCTCGGCCGACTCGCCGCGCTACTTCGCCTTCATCCCCGCCGCGCCCACCAAGGCCTCGCTGCTGTTCGACATGGTCGTCTCGGCCGCGTCGCTGCAGGGCATCTCGTGGCTCGAGGCCGCAGGCGCCGTGGGCGCGGAGAACCAGGCGCTGCGCTGGATCGCCGACGCCGCCGGGCTGCCGGCCAGCGCGGGCGGCGCCTTCGTCTCGGGCGGGTCGGCGGGCAACCTGTCGGCCCTCGTGGTGGCGCGCGACACTGCGCGGCGCCGGCTCGTGGAGCGCGACGGGGATCAGGCGCGCTACCGCCGGCTGCGCTTCGCGGTGAGCGACCAGGCCCACTCGTCGGTGAAGAACACGCTGTCGATCATCGACTGCGACCCGTTCGTCGTCCGTACGGCCGACCACCGGTTCACCGGGGAGGCCCTGCGGGCGGCGCTCGAGGCCGACCCCGACCCCGAGACCGTGGTGGCGGTCGTCGCGACGTCGGGCACCACCAACGCCGGCATCGTCGACGACCTGCGCGGCATCGGCGAGGTGGCCCGCGAGCGCGGCATGTGGTTCCACGTCGACGGCGCCTACGGCGGCGCCGGCCTGTTCGCGCCGTCGGTGCGCCCGCTCTACGACGGCATCGAGCTCGCCGACTCGATGATCGTCGACCCGCACAAGTGGCTGTTCGCGCCGTACGACTGCGCGGCGCTGCTCTACCGCGAGCCGTGGCTGGCCAAGCGGGTGCACACCCAGGACGCGTCGTACCTCGACGCGATCCACCACGACGACGGCTCCTACGAGTGGAACCCCACCGACTACGCGTACCACCTCACGCGCCGGGCGCGCGGCCTGCCGCTGTGGTTCTCGCTCGTCGTCAACGGCACGCGGGCCTACGAGGACGCGATCGAGCACTCGATCTCGCTGGCCCACCAGGTGGCGGCCGACATCGAGGCGGCCGACCACCTCGAGCTCGTGCGCGACCCGTCGCTGTCGGTCGTGATGTTCCGCCGCAAGGGCTGGGGCCCCGACGACTACCAGGCGTGGTGCGACCGGCTGCTCGCCGACCAGACGGCGTTCATCACCAGCACCACGTGGGAGGGGGAGACCGTGGGGCGCTTCGCCTTCATCCACCCCAACACCACGATCGAGATGGCCCGCGAGGTGCTCGCGGCCACCGCGTGAGCCGCCGGGCGGCCGGTCGGGCGATGATGGCGTCGTGAGCACCGACGAGCCGCTGCTGCGGACCTACCGGCTGGGCAACGGCCGCGCCATCGGCTATGTCGTGGTCGTCGTCGCCCTCGCCCTCGCCGTGCAGGCGCTGTGGGTCGGCGAGGGCACGACCCGGTGGTCGGCGGTGTCGGCGTGCGTGGCGATCGCCTGCGCCGGCTATCTGCTGGGCATCCGCCCGCAGGTGTCGGAGACGACGCTCGCGCTCGAGGTGCGCAACCCCGTCCGCTCGTGGCGGATCTACTGGTCGTCGGTGACGAAGGTCGACGCTGACGACGTCGTGCGCGTGCACGCCGGCGACGCCGTCGTCCGCTGCTTCGCACTGCCCCGCCGCGACCGGCGGCCCATGGTGAGCGGCGTCGCGTCGATGTTCGGGGGGCGCAAGCTGCCCGACGACGAGCCGGTGCGCCGGGGCTTCACGACCCTCGACGTCATCGAGTCGATCGAGGACCGCTCGCGCTCGCTGCGGGGCGGCAACGCGCCGGACGGCCCGCCGGAGGAGACGGTCGAGCAGCTGCCGCTGCTGGTGCTCGTCGTCGGGGCGGTGAACGTGCTCGCGTTCCTGCTGCTGCTCGTGCTGGGATGACGGCCGTGAGCCCCGACCACCGCGCCGCCGACCTCGTCCATCCCGAGCCCGTCCACGGCGTCCGCGCGACGGGCTGGACGCCGGGCGGCCTGCGGGTCGACCTCGTCGGCTGGGACGAGGCGCGAGCCGTGCGCACCCACAGCGAGTACGACGACTGGCCCGCCGACGAGGAGCGCGACCCGCCCCCGCCGATGCTCGGCCGCCTCATCGTCGACCTCACCGACGAGGGCGGCGCCACGGCGTTCGCCGGTGTGGTCTCGTGGCACCTCGTGACCTACGGGCCCAACCCCGGCTCGCACGCCTGGAACATCGGCATCGAGCTGGCAGAGGCCGCCCGCGGGCACGGCGTCGGGAGCGTGGCCCAGCGGCTGCTCGCCCGGTGGCTGCTCGCCACGACCCACGTCGAGCGCATCGAGGCGTCCACCGACGTCACCAACATCGCCGAGCAGAAGTCGCTCGAGCGCGCCGGCTTCACGCGGGAGGGCGTCCTGCGCTCGGCCCAGAAGCGCGCCGACGGACGCCACGACCTGTACGCCTACTCCATCCTGCCCGCGGACCTGCTCGGCTGACCCGGGCGCATTCCCGCGGCGGATGTGATCATCGGCAAGGCCGGCAGGCGCGCGCGGACGCTCGTGCGGGGCTAGCGTCGCAGCATGAGAGCGATGGCCTACGACGCCTACGGCACCGACGACGTGCTCGCCCTGCGCGAGCTGCCAGACCCGAAGGTGGGCCCGGGCGAGGTGCGCATCCGGGTGCGCCGAGCGGGTGTGAACCCCGTGGACTGGAAACTGATGTCGGGCGGCCTCGACGGGCTGATGGACGCCGTCTTCCCCGTCGTGCCCGGCTGGGACGTGGCCGGTGTGGTCGAGGCGGTCGGCATCGACACCCCGGAGTTCGAGGTCGGCGACGAGGTGGTGGCCTACGCGCGCAAGGACGTCGTGCACGGCGGCACGTTCGCCGAGCTGGTCACGATGGGCGTGCGCGGCGTCGCCCCCAAGCCCGAGTCGCTCAGCTGGGACGAGGCCGGCGGCCTGCCGCTGGCCGGCCTCACCGCACTGCAGACGCTCGACCGCCTCGGCGTCTCGTCGTCCGACACCGTGCTGGTGCACGGCGGTGCCGGCGGCGTGGGCGTGCTGGCCGTGCAGATCGCCAAGGCCCGCGGCGCCCGTGTGATCGCGACGGCGTCGGAGCCCAACCACGCGTTCCTGTCCGAGCTCGGCGCGACGCCGGTGGCCTACGGCGACGGCGCGGTCGAGCGGATCCGGGCCGTCGCCCCGGACGGCGTGGACGTCGTGGCGGACTTCGTGGGCGGCGTGCGCGACGTGACGATGGCCGTGCTGGCCCCCGGCGGACGGCACGCGTCGATCGCGGACTCGACGGTGCTCGAGACGGGCGGCGCGTGGTTCTGGGTGCGGCCCTCGGCCGACGGCCTCGTCGAGCTCGGCCGCCTCGCCGATGCCGGACAGCTGCACGTGCCGGTGGCCGACGTGCTCCCGCTCGAGGAGCTGCCGGCCGCGTTCGCGCGCAGCCGCGACGGCCACGTGCGCGGCAAGCTCGTCATCGCGGTCAGCGACTGACGAAGGCTGCTACAGCCCGAGGGCCTCGGCCATGCCCGCCTTGAGGGCGGCCAGCCGGTGCTCGGCGACGAGGCGCGACGCCTCGACGTCGCTGGTCACCGGCACGACCACCTCGAGGTAGCACTTGAGCTTCGGCTCGGTACCGCTCGGTCGCACGATCACCCGCGTCCCCTCGGCGAGACGCAGCCGGACGCCGTCGGTCGGCGGCAGTCCGCCCGCACCGGCCGCGAGGTCCTCGAACGACTCGACGGCGAGGCCGGCCACCTCCGACGGCGGCGCCGCGCGCAGTCGCGTCATCGCATCGGAGATCAGCGACAGGTCGGCGACGCGGACCGAGAGCTGGTCGGTGGCGTGCAGCCCGTGCTCGACGAACAGCGCGTCGAGCACGTCGTGCACGGTGCGGCCCTCCGCCTTGAGGGCCGCGACCATCTCGACGACGCGCAGTGCCGCGCTGACGCCGTCCTTGTCGGCGACGCGCGCGGAGTCGACGCAGTAGCCGAGGGCCTCCTCGTAGCCGAACGCGAGGCCGGGCACGCGCCCGATCCACTTGAAGCCGGTGAGGGTCTCGTGGTGCTCGACGCCGTAGGAGGCAGCCATCCTCGACAGCAGGGACGACGACACGATCGAGCAGGCGTACGGCCCGTGGATGCCGCGCTCGTGCAGCCACCAGCCGAGCAGCCAGCCCACCTCGTCGCCGCGCAGCATCCGGTAGGCCGGACCGCCCCCGGCGCCGCGGTCGCGGGTCGGGACCGCGACCGCGCAGCGGTCGGCGTCGGGGTCGTTGGCGATGACGACGTCGGCGTCGGCGTCGAGCCCCTCCTCGAGCGCGAGGTCCATCGCGCCCGGTTCCTCCGGGTTGGGGAACGACACGGTCGGGAAGTCGGGGTCGGGTGCGAACTGCGCGCGCACCACGCGCGGCGCCGGGAAGCCGGCGAGCGCGAGAGCGCGCAGCACGACGTCGCCGCCCACGCCGTGCATCGGCGTGTAGGCGATGGCGGCATCGCGCGGCGCGTCGTCGTCGACGAGCGACGCGACGTCGGCGAGATAGGCGTCGAGCACGCCGTCGCCGAGGGTCTCCCAGCCGTCGCCGCGCGGCAGCGCCGACACGGACCCGACGGCGTCGATCCGGGCCGAGATCTCCTCGTCGGCCGGAGGCACGATCTGGGTGCCGTCGCCGAGATAGACCTTGTAGCCGTTGTCCTGCGGCGGGTTGTGGCTGGCGGTGACCATCACGCCCGCGGCGGCGCCGAGGTTGCGGATCGCGTAGGCGAGGACGGGCGTGGGCAGCGGGCGCGGAAGGACGTAGGCGTGGATGCCCGCGCCCTCCATGATCTCGGCGGTGTCGCGCGCGAAGGCGTCGGACTTGTGGCGGGCGTCGTAGCCGACGACGACCGTGCGGCCGGTGCCGGGGAGGCTGCCGATGTAGGCCGCCAGGCCGGCCGCGGCGCGCGACACAACGGCGCGGTTCATCCGGTTCGGCCCGGGGCCGAGGGCGCCGCGCAGACCGGCGGTGCCGAACTGCAGGCGGCCGTCGAAGGCGTCGACGAGCTCGGCGGTGGCCGCCTCGTCGCCGCTGCCTGCGGCGTCGAGCAGGGCGTCGAGCGCGTGCCGGGTGTCCGGGTCGGGGTCGTCGTCGAGCCAGGCCCGGGCGCGGTCGACGAGGTCGGACGTCACAGCGAGGACACCACCTGCGCGAGCAGCCGGCCCATGCGCTCGGCGGCCGCCTTGCCGGCCTCGAGCACCTCCTCGTGGTTGAGCGGCTCGCCGGTCATGCCGGCACCGAGGTTGGTCACCAGCGAGAGGCCGAGGATCTCCAGGCCGGCCTCGCGGGCCGCGATCGCCTCGAGCGTCGTCGACATCCCGACGAGGTCGGCGCCGAGGATGCGCGCCATCCGCACCTCCGCCGGCGGCCCGCAGTACGAGACGCCGGCGGAGGTGCGCGTAGACGCCCTCAGGCAGGCCGGGCTCGATCGAGCGGCAC
>JAIUOK010000073.1 GCA_020161245.1 Actinomycetota bacterium
CAGCTCACGACCGTGCCGGTGGGGAGGTGGGTCAGCCGGACCGCGGAGTCGGTGGTGTTGACGCTCTGGCCGCCGGGGCCGCTCGAGCGGTAGACGTCGATGCGCAGGTCGTTCGGGTCGATCTCGACCTCGACGTCCTCCGTCTCCGGCAGCACCAGGACGCCGGCGGCGCTGGTGTGGATGCGGCCCTGCGACTCCGTGGCCGGCACGCGCTGCACCCGGTGGACTCCGCCCTCGTACTTGAGCCGCGCGTACGGCGCCTCGCCCGGCTCGACCTGGCCGCGGGCCTTCACCGCGACGGTGACGTCCTTGTACCCGCCGAGATCGGACTGCTCCGACTCGAGCACCTCGGCCTTCCAGCCGCGCCGCTCGGCGTAGCGCAGGTACATCCGCAGCAGGTCGCCGGCGAACAGCGCCGACTCCTCGCCGCCCTCCCCCGCCTTGATCTCGAGGATCACGTCGGAGTCGTCCAGCGGGTCGCGCGGGATCAGCAGCACCTGCAGCTTCTCGGCGAGCTCGTCGCGTCGGGCCGCGATCTCCTCGGCCTCGGCCCGGAATGCGGCGTCGTCGCCGGCCAGCTCGAGGGCGGCCTCGAGGTCGTCGCCGGCGGCGGCCCACTCGCGGTAGGTCGCGACCACCGGGCGCAGCTCGGAGTAGCGCCGTCCGAGCCGCCGCGCGGTCGCCTGGTCGGCGTGCACGGAGGGGTCGGCGAGGCGCTCCTCGAGATCGGCGTACTCGGCGGCGAGGGCCTCGACGGACTCGAACACGGGTGCTCCTGGGGTGGAAGGGGTCGCTGACAGACCGAGGGCGCCCCCCGGCAGTGCCGGAGGACGCCCTCGTCAGAGCAGCTAGGCCTTCTTGCCGAAGCGCTTCTCGAACTTGGCGACGCGGCCGCCGGTGTCGAGGATCTTCTGCTTGCCCGTGTAGAACGGGTGGCACTGGTTGCAGACCTCGGCGTGGATGACGCCGTTCTTCGCGGTGCTGCGCGTGGTGAACTGGTTGCCGCAGGCGCAGTGGACCGTGGTCTCGTTGTACGCCGGGTGGATGTCGGCCTTCACGGGTGTCTCCTCGTCGTGTCGCACCCGGGTCGTGCGGCTCGGGGATCGAGGCACGTGAACCGGGCGCTGAGCGGGACTGCCGACCGGGGGGCCGGGGTACCAACGGAGAAGTCTGCCACCCGACCGGCTGCCCCTCCAAACCGCGGGTGCCCCTCCGGCATTCCCGCTCCGGCGTCAGCCCTGGTCAGCGTGCCAGGTAGAGGGTGTAGATCTCGCTGGCGCTGAGCACGGAGGTCTCGACCGTGACCTCGTCGAGACTGCCCAGGAAGCCGCGGTTGGCCGTGGTGTTGGTATCGGTGCCCGGGTTGTTGTTGCCGCCCCAGTAGGTGCCCCAGCCGGAGAGGTTGCCGCAGCCGGCGCGCCACCAGCCGGTGGTCGCCTCTCCCGTGGTGTTGGGGTCGGTGTCGACGAGCACGCCGTCGATGTAGAGCGCCATCCCGGCGGGCCCCATCGTGGCCGCCGCCATGTGCCAGGCGTTGTTGTTGAGGCCGGTGCCCGAGCTGATGGTGTAGTAGCCGCCGTTGTAGACGCCGAACCAGACCCGGCCCTGGCCGTCCATGTAGAGGTGGCGGTCGTAGGTGCCGCCGTTGTTGCCGGGCGAGGCCACACCGGTGCGCGGGGCCTCGAACCCCAGCAGCTTGCCGCCGTTGGTCGAGCTCGTCCTGAACCAGACGATGCTCGTCATCTGCTGCGGAGCGGCCACGCCCGCGACACCGCTCGAGGAGTAGATGCAGGCGTTGGCGCTCGTCGACGTCACAGCGCGGTTCGGCGTCTCGCTGGTGAGAGCGCCCACGACGTTGCGGGTGTACTGGTTGGAGTTGGTGTAGGTGCCGGTGCGGCCGTTGCCCGAGGTGTCGGCGGCGGTGGCGCCGCTGGTGTCGTCGAGCTTCCAGTACAGGAACGGCCCGAACGCGTTGACCAGGGTCGTGTAGTTCCAGTTGGGCACCGACCACGAGTTCGCGTTGTTGCGCGTGGTGGCGGCGAACGCCGCCGACGTCGTCGGGATCCCCAGGGCGAACGCGCAGACCACGGCGACCACCGTGCCGCGCAGGACGCGCTGCATGCGGCCGCCGCGGCCGGGGTCGGCCGGGGGTGACGAGGCGGCGATCTGGGAGGAGCCGCCCGCCGAGAGCCGCTGAGGGAGCGGCACGACCTTGTCGCCGTCGTCGGGATCGGTGGGCTCGTCGTCCTCGTCGCCGTCCTTGTCGCGGCCGACCAGCCAGGCCGCGATCAGGATGCTCAGCACGAAAAGGCCGAAGAACAGCCACTGCCCGGTCTGCACCCAGATCATGGGCAGTCCGACGAAGCTGACCAGCAGACGCCCCAGGCCGCGGACGTCGTCGATGGTGATGGTGGCGGTGTCCGGGGTGGGGTTGGCGTCGCCCTTGGTGACCATCGTGCCGTCATCGTTGAGGGTGATGACGCGGTGGGTCTTGACCAGGCCGTTCTTCTCCGGGTCGTCGAAGACCGTGACGCGGCCGAGCAGGGCGGCCGGGTCGGACTCGGGCGAGGCGAGGACGACGTCGCCGACGTCGATCCGCGGGGTCATCGAGCCGCTCTGCACGACGTACGGGCGCCATCCCAGCAGCATCGGAAGCAGAGTGACCACCACGCAGCCGGCGATGAACCACAGCCAGGTGCGGGCGAGCAGGGCGGAGACGAACAGCGGGGTCGAGGTGCGCCGCGGCTGCGGCGCCTCCTCGGGGGCGCCTGCCGGCAGCGCTGCTGCGCTGCTGGTGGCCATGTCTCGTCCTTCCTGCGCGCGGTCCCCCCGCGTGTCCAGGTCGTCGAGCTCTCCCCGCGAGCCCTGCTGCGTTGCTGTCGGTCCTCGCCCGGTCCCTGCGGCGCCGGCCGGCACCCCTCTGCCGGACGGCCCCGTACGGGCCGGGGGTGAGCTGGTGCGCCCCTGCCCCCCAGCGAGGGGCGCACCAGCGGGGTGTCACGCCGCCGCGACGGAGGCGGCGGCGTCGACGGCTACTGGATCTCCCAGTTGAGGTTCGTCGTGGCGGTCGAGCCCTGCAGGGCGCTGTCCGTCGTGTTCGA
Organism: Actinomycetota bacterium; assembly: GCA_020161245.1. Classification (GTDB taxonomy): domain Bacteria; phylum Actinomycetota; class Actinomycetes; order S36-B12; family CAIYMF01; genus Longivirga. The sequence goes on from JAIUOK010000073.1 coordinate 3,102, forward strand.
ACCGGTGGTGGGCAGGCTCCACGAGATGCGGTAGGCGACCTTCTGGTTGCCCGCGGCGAGCGCCAGCGGCGCGGCCGCGGCGTAGGTCGACGGAACCGCGCTCAGCGCGACGTTGTTGTACGGCGTGCTGACCCCGGTGGTCGGGAAGCCCGTGCAGTTGGCCGAGACGTCGGCGCCCGAGGTGTTGGCGGCCTCGACCGTCACGCGCAGCGCGCCGGCGAGGGCGTTGGCGTTGGTGCCGGTGAAGGCGGCGTCGCGGTACAGCCGCAGCGAGCCGGCGATGCTGCCGGTGCTCGACACGGTGATGCACTTCTGGCCAGACGAGCCGATGACGAGGTTGGTCTCGCCGAACAGGCCCGTGGTGGTGGTCTGGGCGTAGCTGGAGCCGTTGCCGCCGTTGTTCTGCAGCGCGAGCTGGCCGGTCGCCCAGGAGTCGCCCTGGTTGACGGTGGACGCGCTGAAGGCGGCGTAGCTGCCCTGCCAGACGAGGAGGCCGGCGGCCAGGAGGCCGGCGACCGGCGCAATCGCCCGGGCGGCGCGCGCACGAGTGGTGCGAGACATAGGGATCGTTCCCCTCCGATAGACCGATGATCAAGACACCCCCGTGCAGAGCAGTCATCGGCGCTGGGGGTCACTCCTTGAGCCCAATGAGAGGAAAAGTTCTTCGTACGCTCTCGACCGGTCGGGTGATCCCGTCGGCGGTCCCGGGACAACCCGGCAGCTCCCCGGTACACGACGACGGCCCGCCCCGGCGTGCGGGGCGGGCCGTCGTCGGCGTGCGGGGGTCAGTCGTCGTCGTCGCTGCTGGAGCCGACCGCGACCGGGGTGGTCTTCTGCACCTGGAGGAGGAACTCGAAGTTGCTCCGGGTCTCGCGCAGCTTGCCGAGCAGGAGCTCGATGGCCTGCTGCTGGTCGAGGGCGTGGAGCACCCGGCGCAGCTTCCAGACGGTCTTGAGCTCGTCCGGCGCCATGAGGATCTCCTCCTTGCGAGTGCCGGAGGCGTCGACGTCGACCGCGGGGAAGATGCGCTTGTCCGCGAGCTTGCGGTCGAGCTTGAGCTCCATGTTCCCGGTGCCCTTGAACTCCTCGAAGATGACCTCGTCCATGCGGGAGCCGGTCTCGACGAGGGCCGTGGCGAGGATCGTCAGCGAGCCGCCGTTCTCGATGTTGCGGGCGGCGCCGAAGAAGCGCTTCGGCGGGTACAGCGCCGCAGAGTCGACACCGCCGGACAGGATGCGGCCCGACGCCGGCGCAGCGAGGTTGTAGGCACGGCCGAGGCGGGTCATCGAGTCGAGCAGCACGACGACGTCGTGGCCGAGCTCGACGAGGCGCTTGGCCCGCTCGATCGCCAGCTCGGCGACCGTGGTGTGGTCGTCGGCCGGACGGTCGAAGGTCGAGGCGATGACCTCGCCCTTCACCGAGCGCTGCATGTCGGTGACCTCCTCGGGGCGCTCGTCGACGAGCACGACCATGAGGTGCACCTCGGGGTTGTTCTGCGTGATCGCGTTGGCGATCGCCTGCAGGACCATCGTCTTGCCGGCCTTGGGCGGCGACACGATGAGGCCGCGCTGGCCCTTGCCGATCGGCGCGACGAGGTCGATGACGCGCGTGACGAGGTTGCCCGCCTCGGTCTCGAGGCGCAGGCGGTCCTGCGGGTACAGCGGGGTCAGCTTGCTGAACTCCACGCGGTTGCGGGCGGCGTCGGGGTCGGCGCCGTTGATGGTCTCGACCCGCACGAGCGGGTTGAACTTCTGCTGCTTCTCTCCCTCGCGCGGCTGGCGCACGACACCGGTGACGGCGTCGCCCTTGCGCAGGCCGAAGCGCTTGACCATCTGCAGCGAGACGTAGACGTCGTTGTGGCCGGGCAGGTAGCCGCTCGTGCGCACGAAGGCGTAGCTGTCGAGGATGTCGAGGATGCCGGCGACGGGGAGCAGGACGTCGTCCTCGCCCACCTCGACGTTCTCGTCGAACCCGCGCGGGCCGCGCTGACGGCCCTGGCGGTCGTTGCGGTCGTTGCGCCCGCCGCCACCGCCCTCGAACCCGCGGTCGCGGTCGCGGCCGCGGCGGCGCCGACGGCTGCGGCGGCCGCCGCCCTCGTCGTCGAAGTCGCGGTCGTCGCGCGGGCCGCCCTGGTTCTGGTTGCCCTGCTGGCCGCCCTGGTTCTGGCCGCCCTGTATCTGGTTGCCCTGGGCGGCTCGGGGCTCGCCGTCGCGCTCCTGGCGGTCGCCGCGGTCCTGCCGGTCCTGCCGGTTGGGGCGGTCGCCGCGGTCGCGGCGCTGGCCGTTCTGCTGGCCGTTCTGCGGGGCGTCGCCGCCCTCGCCGCCGTCGCGCTGCTCGCGGGGCGCACGTTCCTCGCGCGCCGGGCGGTCGCCTGCGGCGGCGGAGCCGGACGTGCCGGCGTCGTCGCGGGGGGCGCGCTCGCGCCGCTCCTCGCGGGGGGCCTTCTCAGCCTTCTCGGCCCGGTCCGCCGCGGGACGCGACGAGGGGGCTCCGACCTGGCGGGCGCTGATCGCCGCCACGAGGTCGGCCTTGCGCATGCCCGACGCGCCGCTGATACCGAGCTGGCCGGCGAGGGCCTTGAGCTCCGGCAGCAGCATCGAGGACAGGCCGCCGCCCTTGCGGGACGACGAGGCCGGGCTGTCGTTCTGGGTGGTCTCGGTCACCGAGTGCACCTTTGCGATGTGGGAGTGCTTGCGATGTGGGTTGCACGCCGCCCGTCGGGAGACGGAGGACGTGGATGCGTGCGCCGCAGCAGGTCGACGGCCGCGAGAGGACGGCGACGAGGGAGCGGGATCACGCAGGACCGGGGGCGGCGCAGGAGGGACGACTGCGATGGCTGTCGGAGCGGCCCCGCCGAGGGGAGGACCTCCCGGCTCGCGCCGGGCGGGTGCGGGCCCCGGTTCGAAGCGAGGGTAACACCCTGGCCCCGGTACCCGTGCAACACGGGGGGCGCGTCACCCATTCCGGGGCCTCAGAGCGGCAGCAGCCGTGCGCCCTCGTAGTCGACCTCGAGCACCGTGGTGGCGAACCGCGCGCCCGCCAGAGCCTCGACCGACGGCGCGGTGCCGGCGTCCGCGAGGGCGATGACGGTCGGCCCTGCGCCGCTGACGGCTGCAGGGATCCCGCGGCCGCGCAGCTTCGCGACGAGGTCCGTCGTGCGGGGGTAGGCGGGGCGGCGGTAGGGCTGGTGCAGCCGGTCGCCCGTGGCCTCGAGGAGGAGGTCCTGGCGCTGGGTCAGGGCCGTCACGAGCAGCGCAGCACGCGCAGCGTTCCAGGCTGCGTCGACGTGGGGCACGGTCTCGGGGAGCAGGCCCCGCGCCTTCTTCGTGGCGACGGCGGTCGAGGGGACGCACACGACAGGGACGATCGTGCCGAGCGGATGGACGTGCACGACGCCGGTGGTGGGCGGTTCGGCGTCCCGCTGGAAGGCCAGCGTGGCACCGCCGTAGAGGCAGGCGGCGACGTTGTCCGGGTGGCCCTCCATCGCCGTGGCCATCTCGAGCAGGGCTTCGTCGGGGAGGCGCTCCTCTCCCCCGACGACGAGCGCGCGCGCGAGCACGAGCCCGGAGACGATCGCGGCGGCCGACGACCCGAGGCCGCGGCCGTGCGGGATCCTGTTGGCGCACACGAGATCCAGGCCGCGGGGGCGTCCGCCGAGGACGTCGAAGGCCTTGAGCATGGCCTTGGCGACGAGGTGGCGGTGGTCGCGCGGGACGTCGTCGGCACCCTCGCCGTGGACGTCCACACGGACGCCGGGGTCGTCGGACACCTGCGCCACGACGTCGTCGTGCAGGCCGAGCGCGAGGCCGAAGCAGTCGAAGCCGGGGCCGAGGTTGGCCGACGTCGCCGGCACGCGCACCCGGACCGCGGCCGCCCGGAAGGTGGGGCGGCCGGAGGGCTTCGCACTCACGCGAGGCCCAGCTGCACGGCCGCCGAGTAGGCGTCGATCTGCACCTTGGTGGGCTGCGGCGCGCCCGCGATCGCCCACTCGGGGTCCTTGAGGCCGTTGCCCGTCACTGTGCACACGACGGTCTGCCCCGGGTCGAGCAGGCCCTCCTTGTGCTTCTTGAGCAGGCCTGCGACCGACGCCGCCGACGCGGGCTCGACGAAGACGCCCTCGCGCGCGGCGAGCAGCTTGTAGGCCGCGAGGATCTCGCGGTCGGTGACGGCGTCGATGAGGCCGCCCGACTCGTCGCGCGCCGCGATCGCGAAGTCCCACGACGCCGGGTTGCCGATGCGGATCGCCGTGGCGATGGTCGACGGGTTGGTCACGGGCGCGCCGTTGACGATCGGCGCGGCGCCGGCGGCCTGGAAGCCCCACTCGCGCGGGCGCTTGGTGGCCATACCGTCCGCGGCGTACTCGACGAAGCCCTTCCAGTAGGCCGTGATGTTGCCGGCGTTGCCGACCGGCAGGCAGTGGATGTCGGGGGCGTCGCCGAGCATGTCGACGATCTCGAACGACGCTGTCTTCTGGCCCTCGATGCGTGCTGGGTTCACCGAGTTCACCAGCGAGACCGGGTAGTTCTCGGCGAGCTTGCGGGCCAGGGTGAGGCAGTCGTCGAAGTTGCCGTCGACCTGCAGCAGCTTGGCGCCGTGGACCAGCGCCTGCGCCATCTTGCCCAGGGCGATCTTGCCCGCCGGCACGAGCACGGCGCAGACCATGCCCGCCTTGACGGCGTAGGCCGCGGCCGACGCGGAGGTGTTGCCCGTGGACGCGCAGATGACGGCCTTGGCGCCCTCCTCGGCAGCCTTGGAGATCGCCATCGTCATGCCGCGGTCCTTGAACGACCCGGTGGGGTTGGCGCCCTCGACCTTGATCCAGACCTCGCAGCCGGTCATCTCCGAGAGCACGCAGGCGTAGACGAGCGGTGTGCCGCCCTCGCGGAGGCTGACGACGGGGGTCTTGTCGGTGACGGGCAGCCGGTCGCGGTACTCCTCGATGAGCCCGCGCCACTGGTGGGCTCCCACGGTGGTGCTCACGACCCGCCCTCGCCCTCGACTCGCATGACGCCGACGACAGCACGTACGGCGTCGGTCGACCGCAGGCGGTCGATCGTGGCCGACAGCGCGCTGTCGTGGGCGGTGTGGGTGCGCACGACGAGGCGCGCGGCATCGCCGCGGCCGTCCTGGCGCACGTTCTGGATGCTGACCCCGTTGTCGGCGAAGGCCGAGGCCACGGTGGCCAGCACGCCCGGCTTGTCGGCGACGTCGAGGTTGACGTAGTAGCGGGTGACGGCCTCGCCCACGGGCAGCACGTCGAGGCGCGCGTACGTCGACTCGCCGGGTCCGAGCGATCCCGCGACCCGGTGGCGCGCGATCGCCACGATGTCGCCGAGCACCGCCGACGCGGTCGGGGCTCCGCCCGCACCGCGTCCGTAGAACATGACCTGCCCGGCGGCGTCGGCCTCGACGAAGACCGCGTTGAAGGCGCCGCGCACCCCGGCCAGCGGGTGCGACCGGGGGACCATCGCCGGGTGCACGCGGACGACGACGCCGCGCTCGTCCTCGGCCAGCTCGGCCACCGCGAGCAGCTTGATCACGAACCCCATGTCGCGGGCGGCGGCGACGTCCTGTGCCGACACCGTCGTGATGCCCTCGCGGTGCACGTCCTCGAGCCGCACCCGGGTGTGGAACGCGAGGCTCGCGAGGATCGCTGCCTTGGCAGCGGCGTCGTAGCCCTCGACGTCGGCCGTGGGATCGGCCTCGGCGTATCCGAGGGCCTGCGCCTCGGCGAGGACGTCGGCGTAGTCGGCGCCGTTCTCGTCCATCGCCGAGAGGATGAAGTTGGTGGTGCCGTTGACGATGCCGAGCACGCGGCGGACCTTGTCGCCGGCCAGGGAGTCGCGCAGCGGGCGCAGCAGCGGGATGGCGCCGGCGACCGAGGCCTCGTAGTAGAGGTCCACACCGTGCTTCTCGGCGGCTGCGAACAGCGTCGCGCCGTCCTCGGCGAGCAGCGCCTTGTTGGCCGTCACGACCGAGGAGCCGGCCTCCATGGCGGCCAGGATGAGGCTGCGGGCCGGCTCGATGCCGCCGAGCACCTCGACCACGATGTCGGCGCCCGAGGCCGCCAGTCCGGCGAGGTCGTCGGTGAGCAGCCCGGCGTCGATGCCGTCGCGCGGGCGGACGGTGTCGCGGACACCGACGCCGACCACGCGCAGCCGGGCGCCGGTGCGGGCGGCGAGGTCGTCGGCGGACTCGGTGAGCAGCCGGGCCACCTGGCTGCCGACCGTGCCGCCGCCGAGCAGGGCGACGGTGAGCTCGCGGGGCGCCGCGTCGGGCGTCGTCATGTCGGTCCCTCCCAGGGGGTCGTGCGCCTAGCGTGCCACCCCGGCCCTGCCGGGTGCCGCCCAGGTATCGGTGCTGCCGTGTCGGTGCCGGGCTTGCGGCCGGCCGTGTCAGCCGAGCCCGGCGTCGAGGGCCAGCAGGTCGTCGGGGGTCTCGCGGCGCAGCAGCACCCGGCTCGCGCCGTCGCGGACGGCGACCACGGGCGGGCGGGGCGTGTGGTTGTAGTTGGACGCCATCGCGCGGCAGTAGGCGCCGGTGGCGGCGACGGCGAGCAGGTCGCCCGGCGCGAGGTCGCCGGGCAGCCAGCAGTCGCGCACCACGATGTCGCCGCTCTCGCAGTGCTTGCCGACGACGCGGCTGAGCACCGGGGCCGCCTCGGACACGCGCGAGACGAGCCGCACCGTGTACTCGGCGTCGTAGAGCGCCGTGCGGATGTTGTCGCTCATGCCGCCGTCGACGCTGACGTAGTGGCGGGTGTGGCCGTGGCCGAGGTCGACCGGCTTGACCGTGCCGACCTCGTAGACGGTGACGGTCGAGGGGCCGACGATCGCGCGGCCCGGCTCGACGGCGATGCGCGGCAGCCGCAGCCCGAGGGCCGTGCACTCGCGGCGCACGATGCCGCGCAGCAGCTCGGCCATCTCCTTGGCGGTCATGGGGTCGTCGTCGTCGCCGTAAGCGATGCCCATGCCGCCGCCGAGGTCGAGCTCCGCCACCTCGACGCCGTGCTCGTCGCGGACGCGGCCTGCGAGCTCGACGAGGCGGTGGGCGGAGACCTCGAAGGCGGCGGTGTCGAAGATCTGCGAGCCGATGTGGGAGTGCAGGCCGAGCAGGTGCAGCGACGGGAGCTTGAGGATGCGGCGCACCGCCTCCTCCGCCTGGCCGCCCGCCAGCGAGAAGCCGAACTTCTGGTCCTCGTGGGCGGTCGCGATGAACTCGTGGGTGTGCGCCTCCACGCCGACGGTGACGCGCACCAGCACCTGTGCGACGACGCCGCGCTCGGCGGCGAGCGCAGCGAGCCGCACGATCTCCTCGAACGAGTCGACGACGTAGCGGCCCACCCCGTGCTCGAGGGCGAGCTCGAGCTCGGCCACCGACTTGTTGTTGCCGTGGAAGGCGATGCGGCCCGGCGGGAAGCCCGCCTGCAGCGCGGTGAGGAGCTCGCCCCCGGTGCAGACGTCGAGCCCGAGGCCCTCCTCGTCCACCCAGCGCGCGACCGCGGTCGAGAGGAACGCCTTGCCCGCGTAGAACACATCGGCCGGCGCTTCGGGATCGTCGTAGGCGTCGCGGAAGGCGGCGGCGCGCTGCCGGAAGTCGGCCTCGTCCAGGACGTAGAGGGGGGTCCCGTACTCCTCGGCGAGGTCGCGCAGGTCGACGCCCGCGATGGTGACCGCGCGCTGGGTCAGCGCCTCGCCGCCCTGGCGCACCGCGGTGCTCGGCCAGACGCCGGGCGCGAGTGCGTGCATCGCCTCGGCGTCGACGGGCGCGGCCGGGGCGCCCGCGGGCGCGAGGATCTCGCCGAAGCGGGGGCCAGCGGGGTGCGCGCGCATGCCCGAAGGCTACCGAGCGTCCACGATGCGGCACGCGCCCGTATCACTCCGTGGACGCCGGTCTGGTCGTCGGATCGCGCTCTCCACCGCGCGATCCGACGACCAGACCGGGCTACATGCGCTCCGGGGCCGAGACGCCGAGCATCGCCAGGCCGTTGGCGAGGGTCTGGCGGGCAGCGCCGCACAGCCAGAGGCGGGCCACGTTGATCGGCTCGAGCTCGGCGTCGGCGCCGGGCAGCACGCGGCAGGCGTCGTAGAACTTGTGGTACGCCGTCGCGAGCTCTTCGAGGTAGCGGGCGACGCGGTGGGGCTCGCGCAGCTCGGCGGCGGCGCCGACGACGCGGGGCAGCTCGCCGATGACGCCGAGCAGCGCCGCCTCGCGCTCGTGGTCGAGCAGCGCGGCGTCGAAGTCGGCCGAGCGCCAGTCGATGCCGAGGTCGCCGGCGTTGCGCAGGACCGAGGAGATCCGGGCGTGCGCGTACTGCACGTAGAAGACCGGGTTGTCGTTGCTGCGCTGCACGAGCAGGTCGAGGTCGAGCGTCAGCGGGCTGTCGGCCGGGTAGCGGATGAGCGAGTAGCGGGCGGCGTCGACGCCGACCTCCTCGACGAGGTCCTCGAGCGTGATGATGTTGCCGGCCCGCTTGGACAGGCGGACCTCCTCGCCGCCCTTGAACATCTTCACGAGCTGCCCGATGAGCACCTCGATGTTGTAGTCCGGGTCGTCGCCCGCGCACGCCGCGACGGCCCGCAGCCGGTTGACGTAGCCGTGGTGGTCGGCGCCGAGCAGGTAGATGCAGACGTCGAAGCCGCGGTTGCGCTTGTCGACGTAGTAGGCCGTGTCGCTCGCGAAGTACGTGAGCTCGCCGTCGGCCTTGACCAGCACACGGTCCTTGTCGTCGTCGAAGTCCGTGGTGCGCAGCCACACGGCTCCGTCGGCCTCGAACATGTGGCCCTGCTCGCGCAGCTTCTCGAAGCCGCGGTCGACCGCGCCGCTGGAGTGCAGCGTGCGCTCGGAGTACCAGACGTCGAAGTGGGTGTTGAACCCGTCGAGGGTGTCCTTCTGCTGCTGCAGCTGCAGCGCGTAGCCCGCCTCGCGGAAGGCGACGAGCCGCTCGTCGGCCGGCAGCCCGACGATGCCCGGGTCGGCCGCGACGATCTGCTGGGCGAGCTCGTCGACGTAGGCGCCCTGGTAGCCGCCCTCGGGCACGTCGGTGCCCAGCGCCCGCGCCTCGAGCGACATGCCGAACTTGTCCATCTGGACGCCGCGGTCGTTGATGTAGAACTCGCGTGCGACGTCCGCGCCTGCGGCCTCGAGCACGCGCGCGATCGCGTCGCCGACCGCCGCCCAGCGGGTGTGGCCGAGGTGCAGGGGGCCCGTGGGATTGGCCGAGATGAACTCGACGTTGACCCTGGTGCCGGCGTACCGGTCGATCCGGCCGTAGCCCTCCCCCGCCGTCACCACGGTGCGCGCCAGCTCGCCGAGCGATGCGGCGTCGAGGGTGACGTTGAGGAAGCCGGGCCCGGCGATGTCGACCTTCGCAACGCCGTCGGCCTCGCGCAGACGCGCTGCGACCGCCTCGGCCACCGCGCGGGGGTTGCTCCCTGCGGGCTTGGCCAGCTGCAGCGCGACGTTGGTGGCGTAGTCGCCGTGCTCGGGGTTGCGCGGACGCTCCACGGTCACCTCGGCCGGCACCTGGGACGGGTCGAGGGCGAGGTCGCCGTCGCCGATGGCGGCGAGGACGGCGCCGCGCACAGCGGCGGCGAGCTGGTCGGGCGTCATGCTCGCGAAGCCTAGTCGTGAGCCGGCGCACGTCCCGACGAGGTATCGCCGACGCGACGCCCCTCGCCCCGTCCTTCCGGTTTCGGACCGGCCACGCGGCGCTGGTACTGTCGTCCCCGCCCTGGCCCCCGTAGCTCAGGGGATAGAGCAGTGGCCTCCGGAGCCATGCGCGCAGGTTCGAATCCTGCCGGGGGCACTCAACTTCTTCAATGATACCAAGGGATTTCAGCGATTCCCTGGATCTCGTGCCACATTTCGTGCCACTTGGAGACTTCAGGGGCTCCCACGGGTGTGATTCGCCTTTTGCCCTGCCGGGCGCCGGGCGATCCCCGTCAGACCCCGTTCCGACCACTTCAGGCACCCCGAGCGCACGCCGAGACCGGCGCGGCCCCGACTCAGTTGGCGCCGATGCCGCTCTCGGCTTCCGCCCAGTCGACGCCCAACTCGGCGTTGCGAACCGAGCTGGCTGGGGAAGGTGCGCGTCGCTCCCGCGGGCGGGTCCGCGCCGAAGCCGAGGGCGACGGAGTTCGTGACGGAGTTCGTGACGGAGTCCATGACGGAGTCGAGCGCCGCCCCGTCACTCTCGTGACGGAGTCGATGACGGAGTCGATCATGGCGTGGGCAAGCTCGGGAGAGATCCCTCGACTGATCTGCTGCAGCGGCCAGTCGTGATGGAGTGCGACGTCGACCAGCGGGCAGTCGTCCAGCCGGGCCGGGCCGCGTGGGCCGGAGCGCCCCCACAGGCCAGGGTCGACCGTGGCCGGGAGTTGAAGCGGCCGGGCACGGGGCCGCGCTCGTCCATGGACGACCCGAGCGATGCCCGGAGTAGGTGCGGTTTGGTCAGGCGTGCCGCCATACCTTGTAGGCCGAGACCAGAAGCAGGCCGACAATGAGCGGGACGAGCACGGCCTCGGAGACGACACCGAGGAGCAGAGCGCCTAGGAACGTGCCCAGGATGGATCCGGCTGCCATTGCCAGGATGAAGCGGGGGTGCTGGCCGAGCACGGTGAACGCCTGGTCCCGGCTGTAGCGGAAGAACGCGACGAGCATGGTCGGCAGGGACACGAGCAGCGACAGACTCCCCGCCAGTTTCGGGCTCACGTCGTAGAGCACGGTGATGGTGGGGATCAGCAGTTCACCTCCAGCGACGCCCATGATCGCGGCGACAACCCCGATACCAAATCCGGCCGCCACACCGACGATGGCCTGCGCGATGGGTGGCAGGGACACTGGCGGCAGCGCACCTACGTGCTCCGCGGCGAACACCACGGCTATGCCCACCAGGAGGATCGCCAGCACCCGGTAGAGCGTGGCGGCTCGCATCCGCGTCGCCCAGGACGCGCCGATCCACGCCCCCACAAGCGAGCCCACCAGCAGGTTGATCACGACGGTCCACTCGCTGGCCACGTCGGCGAGCGGGACGGCCAGGAGCCGCGAGGGGATGGCGACCAGCACCACGATCAGGCTCATGGCCTTGTTCACGATGACCGCTTGCAGTGCGGCGAACCCGAACAGGCCGATCAACAACGGGAGCCGGAACTCGGCTCCGCCCAGGCCCACGAGGCCGCCGAGCAAGCCCACGCCGAGGCCGGACACGACCGCCAGCCAAAGCGGGCTGCCAACCGGCCTGGAACGCGAGGCCACGACGCTTGCATCGGCATCGGTCACGCGAGGCACGGTAGCGAATCATGAATCGCTGCCGAACCTACGTGCTCGCTCGCCGTCTCCAGTCGCGTTCGGGTCGTATCCACGGTCGCGCCGCCGTCAGAGGCCGGCGCCTCAGGCTATCCAGATACCAGTGTGTGCCGTGGTTGGGGTCTTGCTCGTGACGGAGTCGCCGGCCGACGTCGTGAGCATGCTGCCCGGGCTCGGCTGGCTGGTGTTGTTCGGCCGAGGTGCTCAAGGCTCAGCGGAGGACCGAAGTTTGTGTGCTGTCGGTTCGGGAGGTCTCGTGCCGGCTGGTCCGGGCGGGAGAGAGCCTGCAACGGATGCGGAACCGTGCCAAGGCGGCGCTCCGCTCCTAGGAGCCAGAGGAGTCCGCGCTGACGATCTTGATCGTCGGGATGTGAGGATGAGAATGGTGGGGCCGCTCGGCGACGCCGTTTCACTCTGGTGCCGGAGAGCCCGAAGAAGAGTCCGGTGCGGGGACCTCGGGTGTGTCTGATTGTTGCTGCGAGCACG
>JAIUOK010000074.1 GCA_020161245.1 Actinomycetota bacterium
CGCCGTCAGCCAGGATGACCTCGACGAGGTGGCCGCCCGACTCAACGGTCGACCTCGACAGACCCTCGGCTTCATGACACCGTCACAAGTCCTGGAGCGCGCGTTGCGCTGACCGGTTGAGATCAATCCAGTTCGTTCTCGGTTTGGCTTGCATCTGCGACCGGGCCGGTGACGTGCCTGTGGCCCGAGCGCCTCTCTCGGGCGTCGGGCTCAGGCGGTGCCGGAAGTCCGGGTCAGGCGGCGAACGGCGAGCCCGGTGGTGGTTCGGGTGGGTGGCCGCGGCGGAGGCGTTCGGCGAGCAGGGTGCCGTCGCGTCCGAGGTAGCCGGTCTCCGGCGGTCGGAACACCCAATGCCTTGGGTCGCCTTCGGGGTGGTCGGGGTCGGCGAGGATCCGCCATCGGCCCTCGTGGACGAGGTGGTGGTGCCGGGCGCAGAGCAGGATCAGATCGCTCAGGCAGGTCGCGCCGCCGCGCTCCCAGGGGCGGACGTGGTGGGCCTCGCACCTGGAGGCGTCGACGCGGCAGCCGGGGAACATGCAGTGCTGGTGCGCCGCGGCGAGGGCCTTGCGCTGGGCCTTGGTGGCGGTGCGGGACTCGCGGCCCACGCAGTGCACCGAGGCGCACCGGCCGACGAGGTCGTGGGCGTCGGCGGGGTCGACGAGCCCGTCGAGGTCCACCAGCCGCTCGCGGCCGCGGGTGCAGGTGCAGGGGGTGAGCTGGTCGGGGTGGATGCCGGCGGCGGCGTCGCGGGTGGACCGCTGCTGCTTGGCGAGCGAGGTAAGCGTGGTCGGGGCGAGGCGGGTGCGGTCGGGGACGAGGCCGTCGATGTGGATCTCGGTGACCTTCGCATCGCACATCAGCCGCGCGGCGGTCTCGTTCGCGACGGTGACGGGCTCCTGGCCGGGGACGAGGAGCTGGGCGGGGCCGCCGGCCTTATGGATGTCCTCGGAGACGAGCAGCGACACATGCGGTGCCTCGCCGTGCTTGGTGCCGACGAGCTGGTCGTCGAGCAGCCGGCGGATGAGGGCCTCGAACACCTCGGCATACAGGCGCGGGCGCGCGAGGCGGGCGCGGCGCTCGTCCTCGGCCTCGTCCCCGGTCGGTCGCAGGTCCTCCGGGAGCGACCCCTCGCGGAACCGGCGGTCGACCTCCGCGTCCAGCAGCGTCTTGGACGCCGTCCCGGTGACGGCGTCCAGCACCATCGTGACCCGCGCCTGGGTGCCCACGGTCGCGATCCTCACCTCGCGGCGCTCCAGCGCCTCGAGGGCGCGGCGCGCGGCGGCCTGCGGGTCGAGGTGGAAGATCAGCGCCGCGGCGACCTTCTCGACCTCGAGCACGGTGGCGGTCTCGGCGACCGGGACGATGATCTCCTCGCCCGCCGCCCGGGCGTCGTCGCGGGCGGCACCGCGCAGGTCCTGGACGGCGGTGTCGATCCCGCGGCCTGCTGCGAGGGCGGCGTCGGGGTGGATCCGCCCGGCCAGCACACCTGCCCGCAGGGCCGGGTAGCGGTCGAGGACGGTGCCGAGGCGCTGGGCCTGCGAGGCGGTCGCCCCCGAGATGCCGACGCCGTCGCGCAGGTAGGTCTTCACCGAGAAGAACCCCGACGCCTTCAGGTCACCGGAGTCGCGGCAGGCCTTCGCCAGCACCGCCGTGCCGGCCTGCCCGAGGCCGCACACCCCGACCAGGCCGGCGGCCAGCCCTGCCTGCGAGGCGCCGTCGAGCTGCAGGTGCTCGCCGGCGGCGATCCGGGCACCGACCCGCGCGGACACCTCGAGCAGCACGGCGACGTCGTCGCCGAGCGAGGTACCTGCGGTCGTGGTCATGACAGCAACGCTACGACCCACCTCTGACAGTCACTCCGGCCGTGATCCGTTGGGCACCAACGGGTTTCGGCATCCAAAATCCACAGCCAGCCAATCGCGGCGTGTCGTCCACAGAACCGCGACACGCCTCCAGCGGGCACCGACGCGACGTGGTAGGCGCCTCCGCAGAGGACGAGTTGGGGGTCCGAACGCGTCGTGGAGAGCGCGTTTCGACCCCCAACCGCATGGCCAGCCCAGTTGGGGGTCGCATCGCGTCGTGGAGAGCGCGTTTCGACCCCCAGCTCGAGGCGGATGGGCGCGGCTTGCGCTGCGGCCGGGTTGCAGTGGCCGGTCGCCTGGCGCCGTCCGCTCGCGATCGGGTGGTCCTGCGCTCGCCTTCGGCTCGCTCCGGATCCACCAGATCGCTGGGACTACTACCGCGAGCCGCGCCAGGGGCCGGGCGGGGGCTGGGTGAGGTCCCAGTGCTCGATCTCGGTGCCGCAGATCTGCAGGCCGCGGGCCTGGTAGTTGTGCAGGGCTGCCTCGGAGTCGAGCTCGCAGGTGTGCACCCACACCCGGCGCGTGCCGTCGACCTCCCAGGCCCGCTCGATGGCGCGCGTGAGCAGCCAGCCGCCGAGGCCGACGCCGGCGAATCCGGGCATGAGCCCGAAGTAGGCGATCTCGCACTCGTCGCCGACCCGGTCGAGCTCGACGTAGCCGGCAGGGACGCCGTCGACCCAGGCGCTCCACAGCTCGTGGCCCGGGCGTGACACCCACGCCAGCCACTGGTCGTACGTCCAGCCGATCCGGTCGAGCCAGTACCAGTCGCCGCCGACGGCGCGGTAGAAGAACCGCGACAACTCCGGTGCGGGGCGCTCGGCCCGGATCAGCGACGCGTCGACACGCGGCGGCGCGGCCGGGCGCAGGTGCGCCGGGTCGAGCATCTCGAGATGGGTGACGACGACCTCGCGGACGCCGGGCCCGGGACCCGCGACGCGCGTCACGCGTCCTCGAGGCGGAAGCCCACCTTCATGCCCACCTGGAAGTGGTCGACCTGGCCCTCGCGGATGTGGCCGCGGACCTCGGTGACCTCGAACCAGTCGAGGTGGCGCAGCGTCTCGGAGGCGCGGCCGATGCCGTTGCGGATGGCGTCCTCGAGGCCCTCGGTGGAGGTGCCCACGATCTCGGTCACGCGGTAGGTGCGGTTCGTCATGCGTGCATCCTGGCGCATCACCCGGCCCGTCCGGTGGACGCCTGGTCCGCTCCGCTGCACGGGTCGTCGTGGCGGCGGCGCCCCGCGCGGCAGGTCTCACAGGCACCCGGAGATGCCGACCGGCGATGCACGACGTACCGTTCCGGTGTGCTGGACCGCAACCCCCGCGAGGAGGTGCACCGGATCACCGACGCCGGTGCCGCCCTCAGCGACGAGCAGGTAGGGCGTACGCGCACCTACCTGATCTCGATGGGGATCCGTACCGCCTGCTTCGTCGGCGCGGTGCTCGCGCCGTCGCCGTGGCGCTGGCTGCTCGTCGTCGGAGCGATCGGGCTCCCCTACGTCGCCGTCGTGCTCGCCAACGGCGGGCGCGAGCGCTCCGACCGGCAGGGGTTCGCCATCGCGATGCCCGATCAGCGGCTCATGCTGGGCCAGACCGGCACCCCGGACGGCCCGCCCGCCGACGGCTCCGGGGGCAAGACCGCGGCCTGACGCCGCAGCGGCCGGAGCGCAAAGGGGTGCTCAGCCGCCGATGGCGGACATCGGGCGGTCGGGCTGCACGAACGACGGGTCGTCGATGCCGTGCCCGGCCTTCTTCACCGCCATCGCGCCGAGGAACACCGCCGCGATGTCGTCGTCGCTGCCGCCGCCGCGCACCACCGACCGGACGTCGTGCTCGTCGCGGGCGAACAGGCAGTTGCGCACCATGCCGTCGGCTGTGAGCCGCACCCGGTCGCACGCGCCGCAGAACGGCCGCGTCACCGAGCCGATGATCCCCACGGTGCCGAGGTCGACGCCGTCCTTGAGCACCCTGAAGCGCTCGGCCGGCTGGCTGCCGCGCGGCTCCTCGTCGGGGACGACGGTGAACTCCTTGCCGAGCAGGTCGAGGATCTCGTCGGCCGCGATCATCTCCTCGCGGTTCCACGCGTGCTGCGCGTCCAGCGGCATCTGCTCGATGAAGCGCAGCTCGTAGCCGCGCTCGAGGCAGAACGCGAGCAGGTCGACGGCCTCCGCGTCGTTGACGCCGCGCATGAGCACCGCGTTCACCTTCACCGGCAGCAGCCCGGCGTCGGCGGCCGCCTCGAGGCCGCGCAGCACGTCGTCGATCCGGTTGCGGCGGGTCAGCTCCTTGAACCGCTCGGGGTCGAGGGTGTCGAGCGAGACGTTGACGCGGTGCAGGCCGGCGTCCTTGAGGGCCTGCGCCATCTTCCCGAGGCCGATGCCGTTGGTGGTGACCGACGTCTTGGGCCCGGACGGGTGCGAGGCGATGCCGCGCACGATCTCGGGCAGCCGGGGCCGCAGCAGCGGCTCGCCGCCGGTGAACCGGACGTCCTCGACACCGAGGTCGACCGCCACCCGCACGACCCGCACGAGCTCGTCGTCGGTGAGCAGCGTGTCGCTCGGCAGCCACGGCAGCCCCTCGGCGGGCATGCAGTAGGTGCACCTCAGGTTGCAGCGGTCGGTG
The DNA here is from genome assembly GCA_020161245.1 of Actinomycetota bacterium. Taxonomy (GTDB): domain Bacteria; phylum Actinomycetota; class Actinomycetes; order S36-B12; family CAIYMF01; genus Longivirga. Next base: position 4,481 of record JAIUOK010000074.1, read on the forward strand.
AGCGACACACGGAGGTCCGTGGCCACCCGCCCGAAGCCGTCGACGAGACGCATGCGTGGAGCGTAGGCGCAGGTCAGGACATGCGCGCGCGGCATGTCCGGGCCGGAACCGTCACGCCCAGTCGGAGCCGAGGACGAGGGTCTACGGCCGCATCGCGGCCGCATCTGCGGAGCCGACCCGGGCGCGCCCGGACGTCGGATGCCGCTTACGCTCGTCGGGTGAGCAGCTACGGGTTCCTGCGCCGCCCGCGATGGCTGGCGCTCGGGTTCATCGTGCTCATCATCATCCCGTCGTTCTTCCTGCTCTCCCGCTGGCAGCTGAGCCGGCTCGACGAGCGGCGCCACTTCAACGCGCTGGTCACCGAGCACGGGGCGGCGCAGCCGGTACCGGTCGACGAGGTGATGGCCGCCGGAGGCGATCCGGCATCCGTCGGCGAGGCGCAGCGGTGGCTGCCGGTGACCGCCACCGGCCGCTACGACGAGCGCGGCCAGGTGCTCGTGCGCAAGCGCCCGCTCGACGGCCAGAACGGCTTCTGGGTCGTCACGCCGATGATCACGCAGTCCGGCGCGGTGCTCGCGGTCAACCGCGGCTGGATCAAGGCCGAGGGCGGCGCCACCGACGTCCAGGCCGTTCCGCCGCCGCCCGCAGGCGAGGTCAGCATCGTCGGCCGCGTGCAGCCCTCCGAGGAGGCGCCGGCCGAGCAGCCGAGCGACCTTCCGGCCGGGCAGGTCACCGACCTCTCCGTGCCCCTGGTGGCGGCAGGCGCCACGGCCTACCCCGGGTACGTCGAGCTCGTGTCGAGCGACCCCGAGCAGGCCGAGGGCCTCACGCCCATCCCCCTGCCCGAGCTCAGCGACGGCCCGCATCTCTCCTACGCCGTGCAGTGGATCTTCTTCGCCGTCGTCGCCGTCGTGGGCTTCGTCATCCTCATCCGCCGCGAGCGCGAGTACGCCGCCGCCGAGGAGGCGATGGCCGCCGAGGCAGGTGCAGCGGGGGCCGCTGGCCCGGACGCCGGCCCCTGACGGCTCGGGTCCGCGGGCGCGCTCGCGGTGACCGGTCAGGTCACGCTCCGTCGATCGTTCACCCGGACGGCCCCATCACCGTGAGCACGGGCTCACCCGTTCGGCCGCGTCGGTCGTCGTTACTGCGCGTCGCGGCAGGCACACTGGGCGCCATGGACCTCGGCCTCCGCGATCGCGTCTACGTCGTCACCGGCGGCACCCGTGGCCTCGGCCTCGCGTGCGCCCGTCAGCTCGTCGGCGAGGGCGCCCGCGTCGTCGTCTCGGCCCGCGACCAGCAGGGCATCGACGAGGCGGTCGCCGAGCTCGGCAGCACCAACGCCGTCGGCGTCCCCGCCGATCTCTCCGACGCCTCGGCGGCCGAGCGTGTCGTGGCTGCGGCCGTCGCGCGCTTCGGCCGTCTGGACGGCGCCCTGGTGAGCGTCGGCGGCCCCGCCGCAGGCACCCCCATGACCACCGACGACGAGACCTGGCGGATCAGCTTCGAGACGGTGTTCCTCGGCGCGCTGCGCGTTGCGCGCGCCGCGGCGAACGCGATGACCACGCCGCCCGACTCGCTCACCGGGTCCGAGGGCTCGTTGCTGCTGATCCTGTCGTCGTCGTCGAAGGAGCTCGTGGCCGGGCTCACCACGAGCAACGGCCTGCGCCCCGGTCTGGCGATGATGGTCAAGGACCTCGCCGACGAGCTCGGCGGCCGCGGCATCCGGGTCAACGGGATCATGCCGGGACGCCTGGCCACCGACCGCATGTTCGCCATCGACGCCCGCCTCGGCGCGCCCGACATGGTGCGGCGGCGCAACGAGAGCGCCATCCCCCTGGGCCGCTACGGCGAGCCCGACGAGCTCGGCAAGGTGGCCGCCTTCCTGCTCTCCCCCGCGGCCTCCTACGTCTCCGGCAGCATCGTGCCGGTCGACGGCGGCATGCTCCGCAGCTTCTGACCGAACCGTGTGGTCGCAGACAGCGTCCGACGCCGCCGACATCGCGCAGGAGTTGCGCACGAGGGCCACGTAGGGCCTCAGGCCGGCGCCGTGGACCTCTCGGGCTCGGGCGCGGGGGCAGCGGGCGCGCCGACGGCGGCGATCGCGGTCGCGGCGAGCGTGGCCAGACCCGTGCCGATGAGCAGCCACTCGACGCTCACGACGTCGGACAGCGGGCCGAACAGCAGCATGCCGACGGGCATGCCCAGCGACCAGATGATCGAGTTCAGCGAGAAGACCCGGCCCATCATCTCTGGCTCGACCTGCTCCTGGAACAGCGTCGTCGACGCGGTGCTGAAGTAGGCGATGCTCACGCCGCAGACCAGGATGAAGCCCAGGAACAGCCAGAAGATGCCGGGCCAGCCGAAGACTGCGCCCGACAGCCCCATACCGATGGTGGTGGCGCCGAAGGCAGCCGACGAGAGCAGCACCAGCCGCACGCGGTCGTGGCGCCCCCCGGTGAGAGCCACGACGGCGCCGCCCGCGAGCATGCCCGCGCCGAACGCGATCTCGTTGGCGGTGAGCAGCCACACGTCGGATCCGAACGTGCGGGCGACCATGAGGGGCGTGAGGTAGGCCGGCGGGGCGCACAGGAAGTAGACCGCCGCGAACAGCAGCAGGACGCGCAGCACGACGGGGTGGGCCCGCACGTACGACAGCCCGGCGCGGACGTCGGCGAGGTAGCCCTCGCCCGCCGTGGTGGTGGCGAGGCGCGCGACCGGCACGGCCAGCAGCAGCGCGATGCCGATCACGGCGGTGACGACGTCGACGAGCAGCACGGCCTGGATGCCGAGACCCGCGTAGAGCGCAGCCGCGACGGCAGGCGCGAGCAGCATCAGCGACGACTGCAGCGTGGTGTTGATGCCGTTGACCTTGATGAGGCGGTCGGCGGGCACGATCTGCGGGAGCAGAGCGTTGACGGCCGGCTGCTGGACGCCGGCACCGAGCGACCGGATGGCCAGAACGGCGAACACCGGCCACAGCGAGTCCTCGCCGCGCAGCAGCATGACGGCGAGCACCAGCGTGACCGCGGCGATCGTGGAGTCGGCGGCGATGATGAGCAGCTTGCGGTTGTAGCGGTCGGCCCACACCCCGCCGAACACCGCCATGACGGCCTGCGGCAGGAACCCAAACGCCGTGGCCAGCGTGAGCACGAGGCCGGACTGGGTGGTGAGGGTGAGGTGCCACAGGATCGCGTACTGCACGAGCGACGAGCCCAGCAGCGACACGAACTGACCGGTGAGGAAGAACGTGGTGTGCCGCTTCCAGTGCGGCAGCTGCTCGACCCCGGCATCGGCGACGGCGGCGGCGGGGTCGGTCATGCGTCCAGTCAACCAAGCACCACCGACACCCGCACGCGAGTTCCGGCGTCAGGCCCCGGCCGGCTCCTGGACAGCGAACTGGGTGCGGTACAGGAAGGCGTACGTGCCGCCCGCGGCGAGCAGCTCGTCGTGGCCGCCGCGCTCGACGATCCGGCCGTCGTCGACGACGAGGATCTGGTCGGCCTCGCGGATGGTCGAGAGCCGGTGCGCGATCACGATGCTGGTGCGCCCCTGCAGAGCAGTCGCCAGCGCCTGCTGCACGGCGACCTCGGACTCGGAGTCGAGGTGCGCCGTGGCCTCGTCGAGCACGACGACGTCGGGAGCCTTGAGCAGCAGGCGGGCGATCGCCATGCGCTGCTTCTCGCCCCCGGACAGACGGTAGCCGCGGTCGCCGACGACGGTGTCGAGGCCGTCCGGCAGCGCCTCGACGAGCGCGAGCACCTGCGCGTCGCGCAGCGCCGCGTAGAGCTCGTCGTCCGTCGCGCCCGGGCGGGCGTAGAGCAGGTTGGCGCGGATCGTGTCGTGGAACATGTGCGCGTCCTGCGTGACCACGCCGACGAGGTCGTGCAGCGACTGCTGGGTGACGTCGCGGACGTCGACGCCGTTGACGCGCACCGAGCCCTCGGTCACGTCGTAGAGCCGGCTCACCAGCGCGGTGATCGTGGTCTTGCCCGCCCCCGAGGGCCCCACGAGCGCCACCATCTGGCCGGGCTCGGCGGTGAACGTGACGTCGCGCAGCACGTCGTCGCGCACGGGGGCGGCGTCCTGGCGCGCCACCGACTCGAGCGACGCTAGCGACACCTGGTCGGCCGACGGGTACCGGAAGCGCACGTGCTCGAACGCGACCGTCGCCGGCCCGGACCGCAGGGCCACGGCGTCGGGCTTGTCGGCCACCATCGGCTCGAGGTCGAGCACCTCGAACACGCGGTCGAAGCTGACCAGCGCGGTCATGACGTCGACCCGGACGTTCGACAGCGCCGTGAGCGGGCCGTAGAGCTGGGCCAGCAGGCCGGCGAGCGCGAGCAGCGTGCCGATCGTGAGGACGCCGGAGATGACGAGGTTGCCGCCGATGCCGTAGACGAGCGCGGTCGCGAGGGAGGCGACGAGGGCGAGGGCGGAGAAGAAGACGCGGTTGATCATCGCGATCGAGACGCCGATGTCGCGCACGCGGCCGGCCCGTCCGGAGAACGCCGTGGCCTCCTCGTCCGGGCGGCCGAAGAGCTTCACCAGCAGGGCGCCGGCGACGTTGAACCGCTCGGTCATCTGCGTGGACATCTCGGCGTTGACCGTCATCTGCTCGCGCGTCATCGACTGCAGGCGCCGGCCGATCCAGCGGGCCGGCAGCAGGAACAGCGGGAGGAGCACGAGCGAGAGCACCGTGATCTGCCACGAGAGGGCGAGCATGGCGACGACCACGGCGACGAGGCTGATCAGGTTGCCGACGACGCCGGACAGCGTGGACGTGAAGGCCTGCTGGGCCCCGATGACGTCGGTGTTGAGCCGCGACACGAGGGCGCCGGTCTGGGCGCGGGTGAAGAACGCCACGGGCATGCGCTGGACGTGGTCGTACACCTGCGTGCGCAGGTCGTAGATGAGGCCCTCGCCGATGCGCGCGGAGTACCAGCGGCCGATGAGGGTCACGCCCGCGCTGAACACCGCCAGCAGGGCGATGAAGATCGCCGTCTGCGTGACGACGGCGGAGTTCCCCGGGGTGACGCCATCGTCGATGATCCGCTTGAACAGCAGCGGCTGGGCGACGACCAGCACGGCGCCGATGACGAGGGTGACGAGGAAGCCGGCGACGTAGCCGCGGTAGGGCCGCGCGTAGGCCAGGATCCGGCGGAAGGTCCCCTTGCGCAGACGCTTGTTGACCACGTCGTCATCACGACGGAACGAGCGCCACACCATGTGCTGGCTCGACATCGACACGACGCACATCCTCCTGCGGACCACGGACAGCGGGCCGGGCGCCTCGACGGGCCCGCGAGAGGCCGGCGTGGGTCCGGCCACCGGTGGTCAACACCGTCGCACAGCCCGGATGTTCCCGCCGCCCGGGCACCGGCTCACAGCGAGCGGATGAGCGCCGTGGTGCCGATCGCGATCTGGGGCCTGCGCGCGGGGTCCATCCAGCGGGCCAGCCAGGTCATGTCGGCCTGCGGGACCGACACGCACCCCGCCGTGAACCCCTTGTCGCCGTTGACGTGCAGGAAGATCGCTCCGCCGAGCGAGGTGTCGGCGGGCCGCGTGGTGACGCGCTGGCCGTCGGCGCGCATGTACGGCGTCGCGCGAGGCAGGTTGAACTTGATGAGGAACGCCGGCCGGTACTGCGAGCGCATCGCCCAGAGGCTCTCGGCCCAGCTCGTGCGCCAGACGGCGTTGGCCGTGCGGCGCGACTGCCGGATGTTGTAGGTCTTGGGGTCGCGCGGGTCGAGCGCCCACCAGTCGTTCGAGTCGTAGCGCACCCAGGTCATGCGCGTGCCCGGGTTCGTCGACGGGCCGAAGCCGTAACCCATCGCGTAGAGGCCGGTCGGGGTGGTGCCGTCGCCCTGGCGGCGCTTGCCGATCCCGAGACTGGACAGCCCGTTCCAGCCGACGCGGGCCTTCACCGTGCGGCGCAGGATCCAGGTGTCGCCGTGCCGGCCCCAGGCCCGGAGCGTGGCGTAGGTGGAGGTGTAGCCGCCCTCGACGGTGATCACCTGGCTCACCCCTGCGGGGAGACGGTCGATCGACGCCGGCAGCGGCACCGCGGCGTCGGACGGCGACGCCGGCCCCAGCAGCATCGCCACGGCCAGGGCGCAGACCGACGCGATGCCGGCGAGCAGCGCTCGGACGGAGGGACGGGTGGCGGTCACCGGCACATCATCGCCCGCCGACCGCCGGGCAGGGCGCGAGGCGACCGGCATGCGGCCGTCCGTGTCGCCGGACGGCTCAGAGGGCGGCCAGCAGCCCGCGCAGCAGCGCCACCTGCGTCTCGCGCTCGTAGCGGCGCTGGGCGGGCGCGTCGTGCACCAGCGCGCCGCGCAGCACCTTCTTGGTGGCGCGCAGCGACGCCTCGGGCGCCCCGAGCAGCGACGCGACGAGGGACTCGACGCCGGCGTCGAGGTCGGGCTGCACGCTGGTGGCCAGACCCCACGCCACCGCCTCGTCGGCACCGACCCAGCGGCCTGTCGCGCACATCTCGAGGGCCCGGCCGTAGCCCACGGCCCGCACGAGCGGGTGGGTGCCGGTGAGGTCGGGCACCAGGCCCAGCGAGGTCTCGCGCATGGCGAACCGCGCGTCCGGCCCGATCACCCGCAGGTCGCAGGCGAGGGCGAGCTGGCAGCCCGCACCGACGGCCGCGCCCTGCACGGCCGCCACCGTGACGACGTCGTCGCGGTCGTGCCACCACGAGAAGGCGCGCTGGAACACCTCGATGAGGTCGGCGGCCTCGGCATCGTCCACGGCCGCGATGCGCTCGAGCACCTTCTCGCCGTCGACGCCGTCCGGGGAGAACGTGCGCAGGTCGATGCCCGAGGAGAACACCGGCCCCGCGCCGCGGACGACCACGACCCGGGTGTGCTCGGGGAGGTTCTCGCCGACGGCCGCGAGCGCGCGCCACGTGCCCGGCGTCTGCGCGTTGCGGGTCTGCGGACGGTCGAGCGTCACGGTGACGACCGGCTCCCCCGCGGGTCCGGTCCAGGCGACGTCGACCCCGCCGTGCTCGAGGAGCTGGTCGAGGCCGTCGGCAGCGGTGCCGACGCTCACTTCTTGGTCTTGGCCTTGGTGCGGGTCGCCCCGCCCCGGCCGCGCAGCGTCACGCCCGACTCGCTGAGGATGCGGTGCACGAAGCCGTACGAGCGGCCCGTGGAGGCCGCCAGCTCGCGGATGCTGGCACCCGCGGCGTACTTCTTCTTGAGGTCGTTCGCGAGCTTGTCGCGCTCGCCGCCCTGGACCCGTCGTCCCTTGCCGAGATCTGCCACCGCTGCCTCCTGCACCGATCGGGACCGATGATCAACGGTACCCCGCGGCCAACCCCCTGCAACCTCCGCAGCCGGACGGATCTCGCGCATGACGCGGGCGGCGCTGCGGCGTCAGGCGAGCGAGACGAGGTCGGCGTAGTCGGCGGTCCAGAGGTCCTCGACGCCGTCGGGCAGCAGCAGCACCCGCTCGGGGTCGAGCGCGTCGACGGCGCCCTCGTCGTGGGTCACGAGGACGATCGCGCCCTCGTACGACCGCAGCGCTCCGAGGACCTCCTCGCGGCTGGCGGGGTCGAGGTTGTTGGTGGGCTCGTCGAGCAGCAGCACGTTGGCGGCGGAGACGACGAGCGTCGCGAGAGCGAGCCGGGTCTTCTCGCCGCCGGACAGCGTGCCGGCCGGCTGGTCGACGGCGTCGCCGGTGAACAGGAACGAGCCGAGCACCTTGCGCACGTCGGTCTCGTTGAGGTCCGGCGCCGCGCTCTTCATGTTCTCGAGCACGCTGCGGCCGGCGTCGAGGGTCTCGTGCTCCTGGGCGTAGTAGCCGAGCCGCAGGCCGTGGCCCGGCTCGACCTGGCCGGTGTCGGGGCGGTCGACGCCGGCCAGGATGCGCAGCAGCGTCGTCTTGCCCGCGCCGTTGAGGCCGAGCACGACCACGCGGCTGCCCTTGTCGATGGCGAGGTCGACGTCGGTGAAGATCTCCAGCGAGCCGTACGACTTCGACAGCTCGGACGCCCGCAGCGGCGTCTTGCCGCACGGCGCCGGTGTCGGGAACCGCAGCTTGGCGACGCGGTCGGTCTTGCGGACCTCCTCGAGACCGCCGAGGAGCCGCTCTGCGCGCTTGGCCATGTTCTGCGCGGCCTTGGCCTTCGTGGCGGTGGCACGCATGCGATCGGCCTGGGTCTGCAGCGCCGCAGCCTGCTTCTCGGCGTTGGCCCGCTCCCGCTTGCGGCGCCGCTCGTCGGTCTCGCGCTGCGCCAGGTAGGCCTTCCAGCCGACGTTGTAGACGTCGATGACGCAACGGTTCGCGTCGAGGTGCAGCACCCGGTTGACCGTGGCCTCGAGCAGGTCGACGTCGTGGCTGATGACGATGAGGCCGCCCTTGTGGGCCTTGAGGAAGTCGCGCAGCCACACGATGGAGTCGGCGTCGAGGTGGTTGGTCGGCTCGTCGAGCAGCAGGGTGTCGGCGCCGCTGAACAGGATGCGGGCGAGCTCCACACGGCGGCGCTGGCCGCCGGAGAGCGTGCCGAGGGGCTGCTCGAGCACGCGGTCGGGCAGGCCGAGGCTGCTGGCGATCGCTGCCGCCTCGGACTCGGCGGCATACCCGCCCGAGGCGAGGAACTCGGCCTCGGCGTTGGAGTAGCGGCGCATGGCCTTGTCGCGGCTGGCATCGTCGGTGGCGTCGGCGATCCGCTTCTCGTTGGCCCGCATCCGCCGCACGGCCTCGTCGAGCCCGCGCGCCGACAGGATGCGCTCGCGCGCGAGCTCCTCGAGGTCGACGTCGCGCGGGTCCTGCGGCAGGTAGCCGATCTCGCCGCCCCGGGCCACGGTGCCGGCGGCCGGCTCCCCCTCGCCGGCGAGCACGCGGGTGAGGGTGGTCTTGCCGGCGCCGTTGCGCCCCACGAGGCCGATGCGGTCGCCGGGCGCGACCCGGAAGGTCGCGGCGTCGAGGAGCAGGCGGGAGCCCGCGCGCAGCTCGACGGCGGCAGCGGTGATCACGGTGGGTCCTTCGGGTCGGGGAGACGGGCGCGGGTGCACGAGCACGCGGCGCCGCGGTCACCCCTAGTCTAGGTCCAGCCCGGCGTGAGCCCGGCACCGGCGTGCGAGCACGGAGGCGGTCCGATGAGCTTCAACGACAACGTCCAGCTGGACACCTCGCAGGTCGGGGGTGGCGGCGGCGGTCGTGGGGGGCCCGGCGGCCTCGTCGTCGGCGGTGGCCTCGGCGGGCTCGTCCTCCTCGTCATCGCGATGATCTTCGGCATCAACCCGAACGACCTCCCGACGGGCGGCGGCTCGGCCGACACCGGCCAGTCGCAGGTGCAGGCGGGCGGCCAGCAGGACGCCTCGGCCTTCCAGCAGTGCCGCACCGGTGCCGACGCCAACCGCGACACGACGTGCCGCATCATCGGCACCGTCAACTCGGTGCAGGCGTTCTGGACCGACGAGCTGACGCGCTACAAGCAGCAGTGGCGGCCGACGAAGACGATCATCTACAGCGGCCAGACCCAGTCGGCGTGCGGCACCGCGAGCAACCAGGTCGGGCCGTTCTACTGCCCGCTCGACCAGCAGGTCTACATCGACGCGAGCTTCTTCGACGTCCTCGAGCAGCAGTTCGGCAGCAGCGGTGGCCCGCTCGCGCAGGAGTACGTCGTCGCCCACGAGTACGGCCACTCCCTCCAGGACCAGCTCGGGCTGCTCGGCAAGGCCCAGCGCGACCCCCAGGGCGCCCAGTCCGGCTCGGTGCGCACCGAGCTCATGGCCGACTGCCTCGCGGGCGTCTGGGCCAACCACGCGAGCACGGTCCCCGACCCGAGGACCGGCACCCCCTTCCTCAAGACCCTGACCGACGCCGACATCCGCGACGCCCTCTCGGCCGCGGCCTCGGTCGGCGACGACCGCATCCAGGAGAAGACCCAGGGCCGGGTGACCCCCGAGTCGTGGACCCACGGCTCGGCGGCCGCCCGTCAGCAGTGGTTCACGACGGGCTTCCGCACCGGCGACCTCAACCAGTGCG
>JAIUOK010000002.1 GCA_020161245.1 Actinomycetota bacterium
CCGCCCGTCTCACCGACAAGTCGCGGGTAGGAGTCGTAACCGGAGATGCTTTCTCCGACCGTCCGCCACATTGACTGGAACACCGCAGTGGACCCAGTGAAGTGGATGCCCGAGAGCGCGCGGTGCGGAAGTACCTCGGCACTGACCGAAGGCCCATGGCCCGTAACGAGATTGATAACGCCCGCGGGGAGCCCAGCCTCTTCGAGAAGTTCCATCGTCATGGTCGCGGCAAACAGCTGAGTACTGGATGGCTTCCACACCACGGCGTTTCCCATCAATGCGGGTGCCGTCGGCAGATTGCCTGCGATCGCCGTGAAGTTGAAGGGCGTTATCGCGTACACGAACCCCTCGAGCGGGCGAGTGTCACTGCGGTTCCAAACCCCTGGCGCTGAGCGAGGCTGGTCGCACGCGATGTTCTCCGCGAACTTGACGTTGAATCGCCAGAAGTCGATGAGTTCGCAAGCGGCGTCGATCTCTGCCTGAATCGCGGTCTTGGACTGACCGAGCATCGTGGCCGCCACAAGTCGCTCACGCCACGGGCCCGCCAACAAGTCGGCAGCCTTGAGGAAGATCGCGGCTCGGTCCTCGAAGGACATCCGTCGCCAAGGGACGGCCGCCTGCAGCGCGGCTTCGATGGCTTCGGCAGTGTCAGCCGCGGACGCTTCCTGCATTGTGCCCAGTACTGAAGCGTGGCTGTGGGGTTGCACCACGTCGACGGCCATTCCTTGGCCCAGACGCTTCCGCCCGCCGATGGTCATCTTCAACTCGACGGCCGGCGCGGCCGCGCCGAGCAGTTGCTCCAGCCGTCGGCGCGCGGGCGTGCCGGGGGAGTACTGCTCGATGGGTTCGTTGTACGGCTCCGGAACAGGAGCGTAGGTGGCCAATGGATGTCCCTTCATGGTCCGTGGCCGAAACCTACGATCGGCGCACCAACATCGTCTTTGGCCATTTCGCTAAACTATGAGTGGCCATAGTTGGCGGGATGCACATGACCCTACTTACACGGCCGCCATAGGAGGTGCGAGATGACGACTCGAGCCGGCGCGCAGGCGACGCTTGCTGACGTCGTGGCGGCCCTCGGGGGTCACCTGAGCGATGTCGTGGAACCACGGGGCGGGCTCGCTGTGCCAGTCAGAGGCGTGACGCTGGTCGATGCCGTCAACCGTGCGGAGGTCCCCACTGGCTTCGTCGGATTGGTCCTGGGCGCGCGACCCAACGATCTGCGCCCGATCGTCCAGGCGGCGGAGCGGGGTGGAGCTGCGGCCCTTGTCTTCCCCAGCGCTGGCAAGCAGGGGGTTCGGGACCTCACCCGAGTGGAACCACCGGAAGTGGCGCTTCTGTCGCTGACACCGACGACGTCCTGGGACCAGGTCCGGGACCTGACGGCGGCGGCAGTTGCTGCTGCCGGTGAACTCCCACCGAGTGACGACGGGGCCCTCTTCGCGCTCGCACGTACGCTCCTGGCCACCACCGGAGGCAGCGTCAGCATCGAGGACAGCGCACACCGGGTGCTGGCATACGCCGCGGTTCCCGGCGAGGCGGACGTGCTCAGAGTCCACTCAATTCTCGGGCGAGAAGGCCCCGAGGACCTCCTTGAGATTCTGCGCAGCCGTGGGGTCTATGAACGCCTGCGCGTCCCCGGCGCAATCGTGAACGTCCCACCCGATGACGTCCTTGGCTGGAGCGCTCGAATCGCGGCGGGAATCTTCGCTGGCGATCAGCACCTAGGCACGATCTGGATCCAGCAGGGTGCGCGACCGCTGGCCCGGCACACCGACACAGCGTTGATCGGTGCGGCGCGGCTGGCCGCCTATGAATTGGAGGGCTCACGAATCCGTGCCCGGTCGCGGTCGGAGGTTCTTAGGGATGCTCTGCTCCAACGCACGGAGCCTTCGCTCGCCGCGGCCGAGTTGCGGATCCGCACGTCCCGTCAAGTCATGTTGGCCAGTGTGACGGTGAAGCAGGAACCCACGGGAGCCACCCGCGAGCTAGCCTGGCGTGGCCGTCTCGCTGGTCGCCTCGAGCTGTGGGCCGCCTCCTGCAAGAGGGAGGCAGTGGTCGCCGTCGTTGGCAGCACGATGTACCTCCTGCTTCCTGAGGCGAACAAGGACGACGTCAATGACTTTGAAAGGGCCCTTGGACGGCTCTCCCGAGAGTTGAAGCTCGATCTGGTTGTCGGTGTCTCAAGCGAGAGGTCTCTAGCGGAATTGCAGAAGCTGCGCCAGGAGGCAGACTCCAGCCGCGAACTTGGCCAGTCACGAGATCACCGATTCTCCCGCTACAGCGAGGTCCGTTCCCACTTGATGCTCAACGAGGTCGTCCGAGTCGCCCGAGATGGCGGGCTACTCGAACACCCTGGGCTGGAACGACTGTTCGGGCCCGACGGAAGCATGACCGACCAAGGAACCACGCTGTTGCTCATGTTGGAGCTGGAGGGCGACGTTGCGGAGGTGGCTACGCGTCTCCAGGTCCACGTCAACACCGTGCGCTACAGGCTGAAGCGAGCAGCGCATGCCGCGTTGGTCGACCTCGCAAGCCCGGATGATCGTTTGCTCGTGCGCCTCGCGCTGCGAGCCCAAAGTGGAAGAACCGTCGATCCGCTGAACCCCTAGAAGTGCCCTCGACGTTCCGGTGTCGTGAAGGTGGTCTACGTTCCTGCGACACTCCTGCCTACGGCCAGCAGGTCGTCCTTCGAAGCGCCGGTCGGCGACCAGCGACTCCCCTCGCATGGATGGTGGAAGAGTGCGCCAAGAAGTCGACCAGCTCAGACGCCGATCCCAAGACCGTCTCGAACTGACGGACTCCCACCAGGGGCGCCGTGAGGACTCGCTGCCTGCAGCAAGACCGACGTGCCAGCCGACCGGTAGGCCTCGGCGAGCCTGTCCAACAGCTGCCCGGGAGCGCGGACCAGAGTCCCCTCAAGCTTGGCACGAACAAGCCTTGGGTCGTCGCTGACGTCAGCGCCTGAGAGCACGTTACCCGGAGCGAAGACCAACCCACTGTCGGCGATCGCCATCAACGTCTTTGCGTTCCAGCCGGCTATCTGCGTGAAGCTGCGCATTGACCCATTCGCGAACGAGTTCAGTCCTCGACCGCCGTCCGCCGGGTGAACACCTCCCGCGTCTCGCCTTAGGGGGAACACGGTCTGGCAAAGGTCTCGAATCCTGCTGACATCGCCTCGAAGTGCGGCGGACCCGGGCGTGGCCGACCGAAGCTCGCTAAGGCCGCGGTGGACGTTGGCCCACGCCGTTCGCGACCGCCCCGCCGACTCGACAGCCGACTTCGCTGATGAAAGGGACCCTTTCGTGCCCGCCTCGGCGAGGTATGCGCACACGTGCGTGTGGACGATGACACCGGCAGCCGCATACTCGCTGAGAGCTGCGATTCCCACGTGCGCTTCTCCACTCAACGACCACGCGTTGGCCCTCAGCCTGAGGATTCGATCCCCGAGCTCCAGCAACGGGTCAGCCGTGCGGATCTTCGGTCGGGCGACGGTCAACTCGATCGCCCCTTCGGCTCCCGCTGCCGTCAGTGACGAAATGGCTGCGAGAGCTCGCGCTTCCTGCGCCACTGCCTCAACGTCAGGAAGACGTCGGGCGACCTCCCGCCATGGCACGCCCGCCTGCCCGCTGCGCAGGGCGAGGTCTCGGTCGGCCATGGTGATCGTGAGACACAGGTCGGAGAGGCCGGCGTACGCGGTGGCGCGAAAGCTGGAGTCCTCGAGGTGCGCTCCGTCGGGCGACCGATAGACCCCTCGGTGGTCGCGATGCGTGGCGAGCAGGTCGCTGGCGGCGCCCAGTGCTTGTGACGCTGACTCCCAGGCACCTCCCACGCCGCTCCGAGCTAGGGGGACGTCCCGGGCCATCACGTGGCGGGCGGCTGGAGCCAATGTGTCGATCAGTCGCGCGGCGGCTCGGTCGTGTGGCTCAGGTTCTCTCGAAGCCCAGATCCCCTCTACCCGCCGCGTACCGCCGGCAAGCTGCCAGGCGTGGGAGTGCACGGCCCCGAGCAAACCCCAGTAGGACTCGACGGCGGCCCGCGCGGCTTCGGCGTCGGAGAATCTTTCGTTGGCGAGCGTCGCTGCGGCCGTGCCCACGCGCCGGGCCGCAAGGTGCAAGAGGTCGGCGTAAGTCGTGCGGCCGTCTCCCCGGGTCATGACGGTTCCGGCACGAGCAGGGCGTGTGCGGCAGAGACCCGGTGAGTGACGCGGGCCAGGCACAAGATGTCGCCGGTGGCGAGCACGTCGTCCTGCTGCCGCAGGATGCGTGCTGCGGTGCCCACGGTCGAGGTCAGGAGGTCGACGAGTGCCCGGTGGGCATCGGCGGCGGCGCCGTCGGGAACCTCGTAGAGGTCGACGGTCGCCGAGATCGTGGTCAGTTCGGGGTGCGCCCACTCGAGATCCGCCAGCGCCTCGCTGAGCTCGAGTGCCGCGAAGGTGAATGTCAGTTGCCGATCGAGCTCGGGGTCTGATGCGAGAGACAGAGCCGCACACCGACCGGTCGCCAGGAGCGACCACATCCCGCTGAGGTCGTCAGAGACCTGCCCGATCAGGACTCCGATCGAGCGTGACCACAGGTTTGACATCTCCCGCTCCCCTCCAACGCGCCGCCGAGCAGTTCGCCGGCGTTTGACCATGGACCTTCGGCACCCAGGACCGCGTCGCCCAGCAGGCGAACCGTGGAGGACAGGTCCCTCATCAGGAGGTGTGCACGACACGCCGAGAAGACCGAGGCCGACGGGCAAGATCATTTGTTCGGACTCCTCTGGCACCCGAGGAATTGGTGCGCACGGCTGCTCGGTCTTCTCGGCGTGTCCCGCGCACCACTAGGTATGAGGACCCATCAGCAGGGCGCCTACCGGCCCCGACCAGCACTCGCGGTCGGTGGTGCGTCGTGATGTCGCTGCATCGCCTGTCCGCGGGCGCGGGATACCGGTATCTGCTGCGGCACACCGCCTGCGGCGATGTCGAACGGGATCCGTCGAAGCCGCTGACCGCGTACTACACCGATGACGGCTACCCACCCGGTCGGTGGCTTGGGTCCGGGCTTGCCGGCCTCGGCGCACCCGGCACCGACGGCGTGCAGGCCGGTTCGGCAGTAACCGAGGACGCGATGACGGCCGTGTTCGGTGCCGGCTGTGACCCGGTGACCGGTGAGGCACTGGGTCGCCCCTATCCGAGGTTCCGCAGCCTCCGCGAGCGGGTCGCCTCCCGCATCGCAGCGCTACCCGAGGGCATGACGGCCGACGCACGGGCAGCGGCGGAGCGGGCGATCCGCGACGCCGAGTCGGCGCGCCCGACGCGGGTTGCCATCGCCGGGTTCGACCTCACCTTCACCGCGCCGAAGTCGGCGAGCGTGCTGTG
This sequence comes from Actinomycetota bacterium, assembly GCA_020161245.1. Classification (GTDB taxonomy): domain Bacteria; phylum Actinomycetota; class Actinomycetes; order S36-B12; family CAIYMF01; genus Longivirga. The sequence goes on from JAIUOK010000002.1 coordinate 5,363, forward strand.
GGCGCTCGCGGATCCGAAGACGCAGGCCCGCATCGTCGACGCCCATCGTTCCGCGGTCACAGAGGCGCTCGGCGTCTTGGAGGAGCGCGCGCTCTTCACCCGGGTCGGGCAGCGGGGCTGCGCCCAGGTCGCGACCCGCGGGATGATCGCGGCCGCCTTCGATCACTGGGACACCCGCACCTCGGACCCGAACCTGCACACCCACGTCGTGATCGCGAACAAGGTCCAGGGCCCGGACGGTGGCTGGCGCTCAGTCGACTCCCGGGCTCTGCACCACGCGGTCGTCGCGGTCTCGGAGATCTACGACAACCTCCTCGCCGACCAGCTCTCCCGCGATAGCGGGGTGCGCTGGTCCTGGCGCCCGCGGGGACCGCGACGAACCCCGGCGTTCGAGATCGACGGCATCGACGACCCGCTGCTACGCGAGTTCTCCGCTCGCGCCGCGCAGATCGACACCGCGCTGCAGACGGCCCTCGTCGACTTCCACGCCGCACACGGGAGAGGACCGACGCGGGTCGAGACGATGCAACTGCGTCAGCAGGTCACCCGATCCACCCGCCCCGCCAAGACCGCACGCCCCCTGGTCGAGCTGCTACGCGAATGGCGCGACCGGGCCCTCGCGCTGACTGGCCACTCCCCCGACCGACTCACCGCGTCGGCCCTCCCCAGAGACCGACGCCGCAGGTCAACGCCCCGGCCCCTGCATTCCGACGACGTGAGTGACGGCCTCGTCGACAGACTCGCGGACGCGTCGGTGGCCTCAGTGATGGCGCGTCGGTCGACCTGGACGCGGTGGAACCTGCTCGCCGACGCCGCCCGCACCACTCGGGGCCTACGGATGGCGACCCCCGCAGACCGCCACGCGCTGCACGACCGCGTCGTGACCGCCGCACTGGCGCGGTGCCTAGCTCTAGATCCCGGGGAGCTGTTCACCACACCGCCGGACTACCGCCGCCCCGACGGCAGCAGCGCATTCACCCGCCCGGGTGAGGACGCGTTCACCCACCCCCAGGTGCTCGACGCCGAGGCCCGCCTTCTCGACGCCACCGCCGACCTGGCGGGACCGACCACATCGGCGGCGACTGCACACCGGATCGCGACCACGCCGCAACCCTCCCGCCAGAAGGGCGGGGCTCCCGTGCGTCTCGCTCGCGACCAGGTCGACGCCGTCGTCACGATCGCAACCTCCGGTCGACGCCTCGACGTGCTCGTCGGCCCCGCGGGGACCGGGAAGACCACCACCCTGCGGGCCCTCCGCGAGGCCTGGGAGTCCGCGCATGGACGCGGATCCGTCATCGGTCTCGCACCCTCCGCCACCGCCGCCCACGAGCTCGGGACAGCGCTGCAGGTGAGTTGTGAGAACACCGCCAAGTGGCTCCACGAGACGACCGGACCTGGTGCCCTGCAACGCGCCGCCACCCTCGACGGCCTCACGGTCCGGCGGCACGACGCGATCCTCTCCGGAGACCTGCGCACGGTGCGGAACATCGACGCTGCGTCGCGAACGTTGGTTCGCGAGCAGCGGCGTTGGTCGTTGCGGCCGGGACAGCTGCTCATCGTCGACGAGGCCTCACTCGCCGGAACGTTGACACTCGACACCCTGACCTCCCAGGCCACCGCCGCCGGAGCGAAGGTCCTCCTCGTCGGGGACCACCGGCAGCTGTCCGCCGTCGACGCCGGCGGAGCGTTCGGGCTGCTCGCGGGCACCGGGGCGTCGAGCGAGCTGCGGTCGCTGTGGCGGTTCCGCCACCGGTGGGAAGCCAACGCGTCCCGACTGCTCCGCGACGGCGACCCGTCGGTCCTCGAGCAGTACGACACTCACAAGCGGATCCAGGACGGGGATGCCGACACCATGCTCGAGGCCGCCTACACGGCTTGGCAGAACCACCAGAGCGCCGGTGAATCGGCACTCCTGCTCGCGGCGGACGCGCACACCGTCGCTGCGCTGAACACCCGTGCCCACGAAGACCGAGTCGCCGCCGGCCTGGTCGCTCCTACCGGAGTCTGCGGTGCTGACGGGGTGATCCTCAGCGTCGGAGACCTGGTGCTGACGCGACGGAACAACCGGGCCCTCGCACTCCCTGACGGGGGTCACGTCCGCAACGGTGCGCTCTGGACCGTCCGCGATACGCACCCAGACGGTGGTCTCACCCTTCGACCTGCCGCGGCGACCGGGGCCGGCGGCGATTCAGCCGCCGTAGAAGTTGTGCTGCCCGCCGACTACGTGCGCCAGCATGTCGAGCTCGGGTACGCCGCCACCGTTCACCGCGCGCAAGGCGTCACCGTCGACCACGCGCACGTCCTGGCCACCAGCGGAATGACACGAGAAGCGCTCTACGTCGCGATGACCCGTGGCCGCGACACCAACCACGCCTACGTCACCACCGACGCCGTCGATCCCGATTGCGACGGGGTCCCTGATGCCGCAGCCGTCGCCACGGGTCACGAGGTCCTGGCCAAGATCCTGACCAGCGCGGGGGCCGAGAAGTCAGCCACCGAGACGCTGCGCGCCTGCCACGACAAGGCGACGTCACTCGCGACCCTCGACCCGATCCGGGCCACCCTCACCGCCGACGCCGACACTCGACGATGGCAACAAGTGCTTCCCACCACCGGGCTGGCCCCCGATCAGGTCGACACCGTCTTCCGCTCGGCAGCCTGCGGCCCGCTCCTCGCAGCGCTGCGCGTCGGCGAACAGGAAGGACATGACATGACCCGAACCCTGACCGCCCTGATCCGCACGCGATCCCTGGTGTCCCTGGACGACCCGGTCGAAGACCTGGCCGCCGTCCTGCACGAACGCGTCACCCAGTGGCTCGGCGAGCGCCCTCCAGCGTCGGCACGAGCCGTGACACCGCGTACCCACCGGGCAACTTCCATGTCGGAGGACGCGGCGTCGGCTGCCATAGCGGAACTCGAAGACCTCATCGACGCCCGTGTCCACGTCCTCACCACGGCCGCCATCGACCACCAGCCCGCGTGGATGCGACCCCTCGCCACTGCGGTGGACCCGGAGCAGGTCGCGTCCTGGCGTGAGGCGATCGCGACCGTCGTGGCGTACCGCGATCTCAACGCCATCACCGCAACCACAGTCCTCGGCCCGGACACCGGAGGCGACGACCAGGCGCGTCAGGCAAGACGCCGCGCGGCCTTCGCCGCTCGCGACGCCCACCGCCTGTCGACACCCGACAACGGGGCGGTGTCGCGATGAGCAGCGAGACAGGAGGACCTCGCGACTTCCTCCCGCACCTGACCATCACCCTGGATCCGTTCTCACCGATCCCCATCTGTCTGCCGACGCTGAGCCCCGAGGAGACGACTGCGCACCTGGAGGACCTCGCCGACTGGGTCGCCTGGGTGACTCGGCGCTACGCCCTGGACCATCGAACGATCCCGCCGTGCTGGGCCGAGCACGGTGCGCTGCAGGAGGAGCTCTCCGCGCTGCGGACCGGCTGGATCACCGCCTACTCGCCGGACGCCCTCGGCGACGCGCCGTTGCGATGGCACGGTGAGTTCGACGCCGCACGGCACCGACTCGCGACGTGGGTGGCGCGCACTGGATGTCGCGCCTCGGAGCATCGTGACGATCTGTGAGCGCCCACGTCAACGCAATGCCCGCGATTGCGGGCCGGCAGCAGGGACAACCTCCGGCAGCACAGGCGTCCGGGAGCGCCCCGAGAAGCCGTCGACGGATCGCTCCGGAATCAGGTTCAAGGCACGCTCGATGGCGGCTGCGGTACTGACAACTCGCGTGGCGGTCTCGCGTAGCAGATCCGCGTTCCCGTCGGCCCAGCCCGCGACGTAGGGCACCGAGTAGCCGGCGGACTCGAGTCCCGCCGTCGCGGTGACGAGGTAGGCGATCGACTCCGCTTCGACCTCGGCCACGCCTCGGCACGCCACCGATCGGTGGTACTCATCCGCGAAGCGGGATTCGTGCTCGGCACGGATGTGTCCGAGCTCGTGGGCGAGCGTCTTGACAGCCTGCGCGGGTTCGATGTCGTCACGGACGCGAACCGTGCGATCGTCGAACCGGGTGTAGCCGTTGGCGCCGCGGCAGTCTCCGCGTTCGACGGCGAACCCATCGTCTTCGACGAGATCGACGAGCCGGTCCCACAAGTGCTCGGGCGCTCGACCAGTCATCAGTTCGGGAGCGACGTCCGGCAGCGGCTCTCCGTCGGTCTGGCTGATGTCGAAGACGTGGACGACGCGGAAACCGCGGAGCTCGCGCGCGACAGCATCCCTTCGAGGGACGTTCGCAACAGGGTCCGCCATTGGCTCCCCGTCGACGGCGCGGTACAGACACGGGGCGAGGACGGCGATCCCCTTCTCACCCTTGCGGACGGAGCGGCCGAGGGTCTTCCAGGTCTGGAATCCTGCAACCCGTGTGGCGTCCGGTCGTTGGACTGAGATGAGCAGCACGTTCGAGGGGCTATAGGTAGGAAGGCGCGCTGCGACCTCCAGCATGCGCCTCCACGCAACACTGGTCGCCAGGTCCTGGACGGCTGCGGTGAGCTGGGCGTGGAGCGCCGTGAGCCGCTCTGCCCGTTGGGTCTCGCGCTGCGTCATACGGCGCCCTCCCTGTTATCCGGCCGACGCGTTGCCAGTCAGGCGAACACCCGCACAGACGGGGTCGGACCAGCCGCGGTAGCCGGTGCGGGTGACGAAGCCGGACTCGATCTCGGTGAGCGTGACGAGGTAGACGCCGCCGTCGAATCCGGTGCGGTTGTTAAGGACGTCGTTGCTCACGAGCTTGATGCGGTCAGGCGAGCAAGTGGTGTCGGAGGCGACGACGAGGGCTACGTGGCCGTCAGGGCTCCGGGTGGCCCAGAACACGAACGCGCCGACGGGTGGGCAGCGGTCACCGGGGTGGGCGTGACCGGTGGCAGCCATGACGGACCAGTGGACGGAGGCGGACTCGTAGCCGCTGTTGGCGAACCCGTAGGCGCGGCAGGCGAGGCGATCGCATTTGTTGTTCCACCCAGAGCGGGTGCCGACGAGGTCGAGTGAGTTGCGGACAGCGGTCGCGACGTCGGTGGAGGTGCCAGGTGGAACGACCACGGTGCCGACCGAGCCGAGGCTCGCCACGCATCCTGCGTCCACGGCGACGGCCGAAGGCTCGGTCGTGGATGTTGACGTCGGGGATGCTGCTGAGGTGGGGGTCCAGGCGGTGGCGTCGGCCGTGACCTTGCTCAAGTAGGTCAACGCGGCCGAGGGAACGTCGGGGTAGCTGGCCAGCGCGGAGACACCAGCGTGGTGCGCGAGGGCCAACGCCTCCAACGAAGCCAGCGCCGGAGCCGACGCCTGCGCGCGCGCGGTGCGCAACTGTCGGGTGGTATCGAGCAGGTGGCACAGCTGAGTGCCGGCGACGGTCGCGTGGATCTCAGGGTCGAACACGTCGGGAACGTGGTTCTTGTTGAGGTCTGCATCCCATCGCGCGCCGTAGGTGCGCTGCCAGTCCTCGTCAGAGAGCGCGAGCAGGCCGCGGCCTGACGCGGTGTGCGCGGTCGGTACGAACGCTGAGTCGGCGGACATGACTGCGGCGATCCAGGGCTCGGGGAGTTCGCCGCAGGAGGCGTGGGTCAGCGCGATCCATAGCCGGGCCGGTGCCGGGACCGGTGCTGTGGGGGCGATCCCGGCGGCAGGGAGCTGGGCGCAGGCGATCGCATTGCCGGCCAGACCGAGCAGAGTCAGGAGCGCTATGAACGGGACGGCGAGGATTCCCGCTGCTGCTGCGGCGATTCCGAGGATCTTGCTCACCGAGGATCACCGCCCGGGGAGCGCGCGCTTCGAGCGGAGGCTGCAGCTTCGACCGCTTGCTGCTCTCGACGGAGGCGGTCTGCATCGGGGCGGGTCGGCCAGGCGGCGAGGTCGATGACGGCGGGACGGGCGTGGCGCAGGAGCAGGACGCCTGTTCCGAAGGGGAGGGTGCGCAGGATCGAGGGGGGCATGACGGGGACCTGGCGCAGACTGGTCGAGGTGGACCGTTCGCCGGCACGTCCGTGGGACAGCGTCTGGGTGGGTTCGTCGATGTCGCCGAGGAGCCGTGAGACGTCCTCGAGGTCGCGCATCTTGGCCAGGCCGCCGAGGACGAGCTTCACGGTGGCGGAGTCCCAGATCGCGTCGGCTGCGTGTTCGCCCCAGCGGTGCCGCGCTTGGGCGAGGGACTGGAGGACGGCCAGGGTGGTGATCCCCGATCCGCCGCCCTCGGCCATCAGCGAGGGCAGCGAGGGCAGTGGGGTGAGGTTGGCGATCTCGTCGAGGGCGAGCAACAGCGGCGGGTCCAGGCGCGCGCCGGTGGAACGGGCCGCCAGGGCGCGCGCCGTATCGGTGATGTCTTCGACGAACGCGGCGACGAGCGGAGCGCAGGTGCCCGACGAGACGGATGACGCGAGCAGGAACAGTGTCCCGCTGTCGTGCAGGAACGCGCTGGGGTCGAACTCCTCCCCGGCGTCGGGGTCGACCGCGGCCAGCACGTCTGGGTCGGCGAGGGCGGCCAGAGACTGGCGGACTCCGAGCCAGACGCTGTCGCGGGTGCGGGGGTCGGCGTGGACGGTGGCGTCGAGGGCGTCGGCCCAGCCGGGTGCGGCGTCTGGGTGACGGGTCAGGATGGTGACGGCGTCCTGAGCGAGGACGGGGTTCAGCGACCATCGATAGAGGTCGAGGGCGCTTCGTCCGTCAAGCGCCGCCGCATGGAGCAGGCAGCGCAGCGCGGTCTCGGTCTGTCCGGACCAGAAGTCCGAGTCCGAGACCGAGGCGTTGAACCCAGCGCCGGCTGCAAGTCCGCGAGCGCGGACCAACGCGATCCGCGGTGTCTCGCAGCCGCGCACGGGTGACCAACGCAGCCCGTCGGGCAGGCCGGCGAGGCGTTGCGGGTCGAAGATCGCAACCGGTCCCCGCGTCTGACGTGCGCGCAGCGTGACCGCGAGAGTGTCGGGTCTGGTTGAGGTCGCGACGACGGGCCCTGGTGCTCCGAGGATCCACGGGATGACGACGTGGAGGCCCTTGCCCATGCGGGGTGGTCCGACCAGGAGAGCGGAGTCCTCGACGGAGCACCACAGTTCGCGGCCGCGCAACCGTCCGAGGAGGTAGCCGACATCGCAGGGGTCGCTGGCGCCGCCCCGGGAGGGTCGAGCGTGGGCGGCACGTGCCAGGACTGCGCGGCGCCCGGCCGCGGCGCGCGCTTCCGACGAGGACGCGAGCCCGGGCAACGACCGCACATCGTTGTGCTGACTTCCGTGCGGCCCCGGCGCCACTCGCCGATAGGTCCGAACGGTAAAGGCACTCGCGACAGCGAGCGAGACGCAGGTCAGGGCAGTGGCCGACCAGTAGACGACCGGGCCGGGGAGCTGCGTCGGTTCCGGCCACGCACGGGCGGGGTTGCTCGGTGTACCCAAGGCGTTGAGGGCGGGAAGCAGCCCGCCGTCGGGAACCCTGCCCGTGGTGAACACGGCTCCGGCGGCTGCCCCGGCCCAGAGGACCGCAGCGACGCCGAATGCCGCGAGCAGCGCTGCTAGTCCGAGCGTGGAGTAGTCCCCGCCTGCGCCGAGGGTGGGTGGCCGTGGGCCTACTACGCGCCGGTGCGGTCTGCTCATCGCGTCATCGCCAGGGTGGTCGCCGTCCTCGTTCGCCGTGTTCCGTTCTCGCGACCGGCGTCCGAGGGTGCGGCGGCGATATCGGGTAGGGGGTGCGAGCTGTCGCGGACGGCGGCGGTCAGCAGGTGCCCCGTGGCCAGCACATCGCTCAGGTCGATGCCGGGGTTGGCGGCGCACTGACGCAAGGCGTCTGCTGCCCGGTCCGCAGTAAGACGGAGATGATCCGAGGCGACCACGCGGCCGGCGTGAATCGGGTCGCGGGAGGCTGCGACCTCGATGCCGTCGCGCAGGTCGCGGGTCGCCGGCCCGGGGCCGAGTCGGGAACTGGTACGCCGGACTTCCCAGGCGAGGGTGACGGCATCGATGGGTTCGCCGAGCTCGTGCAGCTGCAGCACGGCGGAGTAGACGGCTCTCCACTCTGGGTTGATCAGGGCGTCGGGCTTCAGCCACGTCACTGTCCTTGGGATGGCGGCGTGGTGGCTGGCGAGACTGGCGACGAGCGCCGCTTCATCCGTCGCGACGGCAGCTAGGTCGAGGGGTGGGTGGGCCTGCATGATCCGGTCGGCAGCGACACCGTCGCCGAGACTGGTCAGGCGTGCGGTCAGCGGCTCACGTGCGGGTACCGCACTGACTCGGGACGCCACCGCCCAGCGCGTCTCTGCCGCCGTGAGGGTGTCGTCGATCTGGCGCGCGGTGCGAACGACGGGTCGACTGTGGCCGGCGAGGGCAGCCGATAGTGCCGCCGCTTGCAGCAGGACGGCTTGGCACGCCGTCTGACGTCGCAGCGCGGCTTCGAGGACCATCGCGGCGTAGCGGCGACCCGCCGGCCGCGAAGGTGCGGCCTGGAGGAGGTCGACGAGCTGCGGCAAGTCGGCTGTGCGGTAACCAAGACGGTGTGCGAGCTCGCGCCCGACGCGTCCCGGTTCGACCGGTTCGTGCGCCGTGTGCAGCTCCCGGATGGTCGCATAGACGCTCGCGTGCCAGGGGTGCGCGAAGTCCTCGGCGCGGAGCCACCCGGTCACCTGGACGGGCAGGTGCGGGTCAACCATGAGCGCGCCGAGGGTTGCCTGCTCGGCGAGGTGCAGCGCGTTCACGGGGTCCCCCTGGTGTCCGGCATCTCGCGCATGGCGGCGTCCGTGTCGAAGGCGGCGAGCTCGTCGACGTGCAACCGGTGGCGCACGAGGTGCGACCGGCCGGAAAACGTCCACAACCCGGTGCCGCGCGGCAGGGCGGGGAGGAGGTCGCGTTCGGTGCGGGTGAGTCCCAGGGACGCGGCGGTGGTGCCGAGCTGATCGCTCTCCTGGCGGTAGATGACGCGGGTCGAGCAGTCGGCGAGCAACCCGTCGGCGATCCCGCGCGCTTCGCTGCCGACTGCGCCGACGGCATCGAGGTCTGAGAGCCGGTGCACCACGAGGAGGTTCGCGATTCCGTAGGCGCGGGAGAGCTTCCACTGCGCCTGCATCCGCCGCATCAGCGCCACCGAACGGAGCAGCCTCCAGGCCTCGTCGTAGATGATCCATCGGTATCCGCCGGCCTCATGGGTCAGGGCGGCTTCGAGCCAGGAAGACGCGCAGGTCATCGCCACGGCGAGGGCGTTCTCGTCGGATCCCAGAGCTGACAGGTCGAGTACCACCATGGGCGCCGCTGGGTCGAGGTGATCTGTTGACGGACCGTCGAACATCCCCGCGAGGTCCCCTCGGACGAGTCGACGCAGGGCGTGCACGAGGTCGCGTCCGTCCGCAGCACGTTCGGCCGGCGATGTGCGATCCGCAGCCGCGGCATTGTGGTCCGGTTCGCCCAGTGCATCGACGACAGCCGGGATGGTCGGATTGTCGTGGTGCTCGATGAGGGTGACGGCGGCGTCGAGGGCGCCGTGCTCCACTGGCCGCAGGTCGCGGCGCAGCGTGGTCTCCGAGATGGCGGACAGGAGCCGCAAGCGACGCGCGCGCACGATCGAACGCCGGTCGGCCTCGTCAGCGCTTGAAGCAGGTCCGGGTTCCAGGGGGTTCAGCCGGGTCACGAGTCCTGGGCCGAGGGCCAGGACCTTCCCGCCCACCGCGCGGGCGACGGGCGCCCATTCGCCCTTGGGGTCGCCAGGGACGTAGACCCGTCGGCCGGCCGCGATCGAGCGCACAGCAAGAGACTTCGCGAGCGCGGACTTTCCCTGTCCGATCACGCCGGCGAGGAGCACGTTGGGGTTGGTGAGCGTTCCCGCGGCGTAGAGGGCCCACGGGTCGAAGCAGAACGGTCCTCCGGTGAGTGCGTCCATTCCGATGTAGACGCCCAGGTCGCAGGGTTCCGGGGCGAGGAAGGGATACGCGCCAGCGAGTGTGGCCGAGCTGGCGCGATGAGCGTCGACACGCAGCGGGACCCAGGAGCGCCACCGACGAGTCGAGGACGCGTACAGCTGGGACGGTCGGTCCGTCGGCACCGGTTGGCGGTTCACAGCAGACTCCGGGCCAGTGGGAGCGTTGCGGCCGCGTGGGCGAGGCCCTGTTGGCCGACGAGGCGACGCAGGTCGCACATGGACTGAGCCGCTGCGGTTTCCGTCGCCCGGCAGGCTTCCTCGAGCTCCTCGTGTGAGTGGGCGGTCACGGCCACGAGCCCGGCGAAGCGGAAATCGCCGTGGCCGGCCACGAGGTCCTGCTCGCGGCGGATGAGGTCCGCCGCCTCGGCGCGGGTGGACTCGTCCTCGATCCGTCCGATCCGGGCACGCTGGGTCGCGTCCGCGGTGTGCTCGACCTTGGCCCTGCGAATATCTCGGAGCGCGGTCGCTGCCGAGATGGGTTCGACGAGCAGGGAGAAGGAGCGCTGCGCACCGGATGCGAGAAGGAGTGGTTGGAGGAATCCCGGGTGGGCGTCGCTGCGGGGCCACTCCGAGATCCAGTAGACGGCGTGGTGCACGTTGTCGGTGCACACGCTGTCCCACGTCTCCGCGAACCCCATCGGCCCGATAAAGGTGCGCAGCGCGTCCTCGCCCGCTTCACGGACTTCGTCCGGGAGCGCGGTCGGGTCGTACGCGCAGCGCAGGACCCGGCGTAGCCGCGTCGGGGTCACCCACCCCCGTAGGCCTATGCCCGCCGCAGTGACGGCCGAGGCGATCGCGGTTGCTTGCTGATCGACCGAACCCAGCCCGGCCGCTCGAGAGGGCTTGGACCCGATAGACGTGCGCAGGGCGACAGCGATGAACCACTCGTGCCGCTCGGTCGCCGTGTCCGCGTCCGCGATCAGCTCGGCCACGACGCGCGCCGCCCAGGGAGCGTCCACGAGTCCGTTCTCGGCCCACCACTTGCGAACCCGTGACGTACCGCCGACGGATCGACGATGCAGGATCTGCACACGGGCGACATCGCCCTGCTGGCACAGCCCGGCGAGCAGTCGCCCCCAGTCGCTGACCAGGGCGTCCTGGGTCGCTGGATCCTCGAAGATGAATCCGCAGCCCTGGACCGCAAGGACGACCGTGGCCGTCCCGGACCGCGGGTCAAACACGACGGCGGCGCCGGTCGCGGGCGACTTGATGACTGTGAGGCGGCCCACGATGCCGGGCAGCGTGAGGGACGCGGTGGGTGGTTGCTGCAGCGGGCGAGCGATCTCGACGTGGCCTCGAAGGAGACGTCGGACCGACCACTCGCCCATGACGGGGAGCCAGGCGACCAGTGGACGACCGCGCACGGAGGCGAGGCCTACGGCAGCGAGGCACAGCCACAGCGGCGAGCTCACCACGAGGCCGGCCATTCCGGTGGTGTACTCAGCGCCGACCACGACCAGCAGGGCACTGGCCACGAGGCCGACTTGTCCGGCAGTCAGGCCCAGGATGACGCCGCGGCGCTCGAGTCTCCCGAACCTCACGGCGGTCGCGGTCGGGGTCGTGGTCATGACTGATCCGGCTTCTGCGGGCGCGCGCCCGCGCCGACCAGCAGCGAATCACGCGGCGAGCTCGCACCAGGTGACGCTGCGGCCGACCGGGCAGCAGCGGAGGCGCTATCACCCGCAGTTGTAGCCGCACCTCCCGCGGCAGATGCGCCACCGGAAGCGGCTCCGGCACCCGCACCGGCGCCGCCGAGCAACATCGTCGTGGCCGCGGACTGCGCCATGAACCGTGCCTGCGAGCTCGTGGACCGGATCGCAGTCGGCACCGGGCCCGCGGCCACAGCGCTGTGCATGACGGCTGCGGCCTCCATGCCCGACCAGTGCACGAAGCGCCAGGTGAGCCACGGCGCGAAGGCCGCGACGGTCAGCAGAAGCAGACCGACTAGCAGGTCGGACAGTGAGCCCGTTGAGGTCGACGACGCCGGCACCGATGCGGTCCCGGGCGCGGTCGGCCCCACCCCGGCGAACGCGCTCGCGCCGACGACGAACACAACCACGATGACGACCTTGCAGAAGACCAGCGCGACGACGACTTCGATCCACCGACGCGTCCATACCCTGGAGTGGTCCCAGACCTGACCGGCGAACGCGATGGGTGCGAACACCACCACGAGGAGCAGCGCGGCCTTGCGGAACAGCAGAACGCCCCAGAGCAGCAAGAAGCCGACGATCACCGCCAGAGCGAGCAGGATCTGCAGAACCGGACCCGCCTGCGGGCCGGCGAGCCAGCTGAGCTGGAGGAACCGCGCCGCCGCTGCGGTGACGGTTGTGCCTGCGGACCCCGCGACGAAGGCGCAGATCTGATCGGCCGCGATCAGAGCGGTCTGCGTCACCGCGATCGCGAGAGCGGCACCTAGCAACGCCTTGCCCACGCCCAGCACGGCACGCAGCAAGCCCCCGGGTTCGCGGCGCAGCACGCTGGTGAGGATCTGCAGCGCGAACAGACCCACCACGGCCGGCAGCGTCACTGCGGCGATCACCGCGACATTGCGGGTGAACCAGTCGGCAGTGAGATCGATGCCCGAGCTGGCGTCGAGAACCGCCAGGGCCGTCGTCGAGACCTGATCGGCGGCCGTGACGAACGCGGATCCCAGGCCACCGAGGATGGCATCGGATGCTGCGCCCCCGACCGATCCCGCGACACCGTCGGCGACCTGACAGAGCGGGTCGAGTGGGCCGGCACACACATCGCTGAGCGGCAGTGCCATGTCAGTGGATTCCCGCGCCGAGGCCGGAGAAGAACGCCACGATGGCGTTCGCTCCACCGATCAGGACCGCGCCGCCTGCTGAGACCAGGACGCCGGTCTTGCCCGACGTTGTCTGGGAGTAGTTGCCGCCGTGGTGGCCCAATGCCCAGATGATCACCGAGACGACCAGGGCCGCGACGCACGCGACGAGGCCCCACGTCAGAAGTGCTCCGACGATCTGCTTGAGCACGGACAGACCGGGAAGCCCACCGTTGTTCGGGGTCACCCCCGGATCCGCCGCGAGCAGGGACATCCGCAGCCGCACGTCGTTCATCTCGGCACCTCCGCCTCGGCAGCGAGTCCGCGCGGTCGCGCGGGCTCCTACTAGGAGGTGTGCACGACACGCTGAGAAGACCGGGCAAGGTCACGACTGTTCTGTCCCGACATCGCCGGCGGGTCGCCCCTTGAGTCAGCAAGGGAACTGGGTCCTAGGTCGGGCGGATGGGCTGCAGACGCCCCTGAGGCAGCCACAGTCGTTCCGGTCCTCGGCCGGGGTCCCAGGCGACGAGCCCCCACCAGGTTCCGTTGCGCTTGTCCCACGCGAGCAGGACACCGGGTACGCGGCGGCCGGCGTCGTGGACCCAGACGGGCACGCGTAGGTCGGTGCGAGGGGTGACGCGCTCGGCGAGGCTGCGTTCGCCGATGTGCTTCGTCACGGTCCGCTTCCCCATTATCAGGTTCGCGGTGTCAGCACCCTATCGACCCGGTGCGGTCGCTGCCGGCGACGGGGCAAACCGCCGCGGAGCCGGGGCGGTCCAGGTGGGGGGTCCACGTGTGACCCGCGCTCGGTTTGGCCACGGGCCGTTCACCGGCGCTGTGCGAGGTCACCGGCGGCCCACAGTGCGGAGCAACTCGATCGTTTCGTCGCTGAGTCCGCCGTCCGGGTCGATGGCCCGGATCTGAGCGCGCAGTCGCGCGGCCAACCGGTCCACCTCGTCCACGTCCCCTCGCAAAGCCGCGGCGTTGATGGCGTCGCGGTGCAGCTGCTCGGAGGCGGGGTCTGCGAGGAGGCCGCGCGCGGCGGCGTCGTGGGCCGAGTCCGCATCCCGCAGAGCCAGGCTTATCGTCGCGAGCTCGTGGGCGACGTCGACGATTGCGCTGATCATCTCCTGGGTGTCGCGCTCCGCCCACGTGTAGGTGGCCGGGTCGACCCCCAGGAAGGGCCGACCTCGCACCAGTTCCAATGCGCGCCGAAGGTCGGCAACACCGTCGTCACCGCGACTGAGGCCGCGCCGGGCAAGGCGTAGGAACTCATGCCAGTCGGAGGTGACTGAAGGGCTCAGACGGTAGCCCGTGTCGTCGATGACAAACGGTAGGTAGGGCTGGCCGGTGGGGTCATTGCCGAGCCAGGTGCGGGCGCGGCCGACGAAGGAGTTGCGGGCGTTGTTCGTGACCCTTTCACCACGCCAGATGGCTTCGTCGAGCTCATGCGGGGTGGCGCCGGGGTGCAGCACCAGGTAGGCGAGGAGCTCGGTCGGTCGGGCGCGCCTGCTGCCGCCTCCGCGTTCGTCGAGGCCGCCGATCTCGACTCGGCCGAGGAGCAGAACGCGCGGCGTCGTGTGCGCGCTTGTTTCCAGTGGGGCGGTGGTCCGGTCGTCTGCATCCTCGGTTCGGTCGATCGGGTCTGTGACGTCGGGCAACGCTGCGATGACGACCGCGCGGCGGTTGTTCAGTGCGAAGGCTGGGACCGGGGAATGCCCGTCCTCGAAGCTCGTGAGGTCGATCGGCGGGTCGCCCTCGTCAGCGCCGTCCTCGGGCGTTTCGGTTGCTGGCGCGAGGAGGTCGATGACGTTCACGTAATCGGACGCGCTGAGACGCTGCAGGTCGATCTCAAGGCCGAGCGGGAGCAGCCAGCCATGTCCGTCGGTGTTCACCTGGATCACCCACTCGCCGTCTGCCGGCGCGCCGATCCGAAGTGCGGCGACCCCAGACCAGGAGGCGACGGCGACTGGAGCGTCGAGTAGCACGACTTCGGGGGTCCAGGTGTCGGGCGCAACCCGCTGCGAGCGCGCATCGTGTACGTCGGTGACACCGGCCACCCGCAGCGCTTCGGCCGTGGCCGCGGTCCGGGCGGCGATCCTCGCGGCGGGGTTCTCGGTGGCGATGACTCGGTCCGGGTCGCTGACATCGGCGAGAGCGGCGTACTCGTCGGGCAGGACCAGGGAGGTCCCGGCGGTCAGCGGGCTGGTGGCGAGCTCGACAGCCGCCGCCCGCTGGACGTCGCGAGCCATCTCCACATCACCGGCGAGGGTGAGCGTCCCCGCCGCCTCGAGATTCACCAGCACAACACTCTCGTCGGTCGTCCCTATCGTGAGCAGTGCCGGGTAGGGACGGGTTTCGGGATCCGCGACATCGCGCTCGACCAGGTGTGATGCCTGGAGAGTCCAGGTGCGGTTACCTCCAGCGGCGAACGGCGCTATTGGTTCGACGGCCTCGTCGAGAGTCAGTTCGATCCTGTCCGCAGAGATCGAAACAGCCAGCAGCCGCGGAAGCGGGCGACCCTCTGCCTCAGCGGTCACGGCCATGGCATCGAGGGAAGAGACGAGGGTGCGCAGCGACATCGGATCCTGCACGGCACGCAGTTCCTGCTCGGCCTCAGCAGCTTCGAGGTCGGGCATGGCGATTCGCGCGCCTGGACGGCGAAGGCGCTGCTGGCGGCGGCGCCTGCGCGCGAGCTCGGCAAGGATCCCTGCGGCACTGATAGCCGCGAGGCCCAGCGCCATGCGGCTGAACGTCCGTACACCGTCGTCGTCACTGGGGCTCTCTTGCTCGCGAGACACCGCGGGAGCGTCGGTCGAGGCGCGAGCCCCGGTTCCGTTGGTGGCTGACGGCAGTGGCGCTGACGTTGGCGTTGGCGAAGGCGTCGTTAGCGAAGGCGCCGGTGCCGGTGCCGTCGCTGGCTTAGCCGATGGACGCGCTGTCACCGGCGGCGCCGGTTGGACCGTGCGAGGTTCTGGTTGCGTTGCGCTGTCGCGAGTGCCAGGTGCCGCGGGCAGTCGCAGGATCCAGCCGGGGATGATGAGGTCGGGGTCGCTGAGGTGCCGTCCGTCGGGCTGAGGGCGTCCGACGTTGAGCTGATAGATCTCGCGGTAGCGCTGCCCGTCGCCGAGGTGTCGGGCCGCGATGTCCCAGAGGTTGTCCCCGTGGCGGACGGTGTAGCGGTTCGCAACGTGCCTGGATGGCGAGTGCGGGGCGGCGGTGCCCTGGTGCCGCTTAGGGGTTGTGTCGACGGCATCGCGGGGCAGCCGTAGGACCCAGCCGGGGTAGATCCAGTGGGCGTCACTCAGGGCGCGGCCATCCGCCTGCCGGTGGCCGTAGTTGAGCGCGGCAATCTCGCGGAAACGCGCCCCAGAGCCGAGGTGCTCGGCGGCGATGCTCCAAAGGCTGTCGCCACGATGGACTGTGACCGTCCGCGAGGTGCTCTGGGCAGGCGCGTCTGTTAGTGGCCGGGGTGCGGCGTTGTCCGCTCGTTGCTCTACCGGGGCCGAAGGTGTTGGTGGGGGCGTCGAGGGCGAGATGGTCGCCGTGAGTGGTGCCGTCGGTGCAACGGTGCTGCCAATGCTGCTGACCGAAACAGCCGGCACCGTCGGCGGGGCCTGGGCTGGCGTGGGTGAAGACAGCAGGACCGCGGCCGCCGCTACGAGGGCGGCAGCCATGTGCTGGGGGCCGGCGAGCAGGGGCAGGCGGTAGCTGGGTAGCCCTCGGAGGATGGCGGCGACCTCCACGACGGTCGCCAGCGTGAAGATCGCCCACGCGAGCCACGCGACGCGGGTAAGCGTGGCGAGGAAGAGGTGTCCGTCGTCGGGCCGGGTCAGTGCCTCGGTGATGCCTGTCCAGGTGGGCCATCCATCGATGTGGACAGGTGCCACGACCAGGAGCAACAGCGGCAGGCCGACGACGAGCGCGGTGATGACGGTGAGGGCGGCAAGCCCTCGCAGTACGTCGATCCAGGTTCGTATGCCTGGCTGCAGCGATCCCTGCAGGTCCATGCGCCGCAGCGCATCGGTGGGGCCAGCGGGGCGTCCGAACTGGGTCATGGTGCTGCTCCTGTGACTCCTCGGACAAGGGTGGCGTGGGCGTGGCCTCGCACGGTCATCGAGTCGATCCCAACCAGGCCGAGGAAGACCGTGGGCGCGGTAGCTGTGACTGTGACCTCAAGGCTCTGCCCCGCATTGGTGACGGCGGCCGTGCCTTGGGCGCCGTTGCGCCGCAGGAAAGCCTGGGCCGCGGCGACCGCAGCGCGGGCATCGAGGGTTGGGGCCTCACCCGTGATGGCTGCTGGAACGTTGATGGCCTGGCCACCGGCGCGGGCTGCCTCCGCTGCAAGCTGGTCGGCTCGCTGGACTGCGCGGATCTTGGCTCCGCCGTCGACGACGAGTCCGACCAGGACGAGTAGCCCCAGCACGGTGATGGCCAGAAAGAGCGTCACGGAGCCGTCGTCGCCGGCTACATCGTGAGGTCGTTGTCGTCGGGGGTGGTGGTTCATCGGCGGGCCCGGTAAGTGTCGAGGGTGCTCTGCGCCTGGCCGGCGATAGTTCTCGTTCCAGGTACGCCGGGGAGAGACAGGTCGCCGAGGTTGAGCACGCAGCTGACGCGTGCCGAAACCTGCGCCGGTGTCCCCACTGGAACAGCGAAGCCGCTGGTGTCCACGGTGACGCGCACTGACGTGCAGTGCAGACTTCCGCGAGCTAGGTCGGCTGCTGCCACGCGGGAGGCCGCGAGGCGTGCGGCTTGGGGAGTGCGGGCGAGCGAGGCTTCGCGGGCAGCTGCAGCTGCGGCGTGGTCGATGGCCTGGTTCGCGACCTCGATGCGTCCGGCGACGATGACCAGTCCGAGCAAGACGAGGACGGCAGGAGTGAGGATCGCGAGCTCTAGGGTGATGGACCCGGTGTCTGCGGGCACGGTCCGGGGCAGGCGCGGGCTCATGGCGTTGTGTCCGTGGTGAAGCGCTCGACGGGGGCGTCGGCGCTCTGCGTGATGACCAGGCCCGGGAGGCCTGGCAGGACTGACAATGAGCGACCGGTCACCTGGATCCGGACCAGCGTGGACGTGCTCCCCGATGCGGATACGGCAGTGGCCGTGAGTGAGTCGCCTGCCTGCTGCTCGAGGAAGGTTCGAGCCCTTGCCGCCCCGGCGTCCCGCGGTGCGCCGTACGCGGCGCCTGCGGCGGCGCCTTCCTGTGCGGCGGCGAGGGCGAGACTGCGGGCGTAGAACCAGAGTCCGCCTTGGACGATGCTGAACACCAGGAGCATCAGGGCAGGACCGAGGATGGCGATCTCCAGGCTCACCGAGCCACCGTCACCACCAACTGGGTGACGGTGAACGCGAGTGCGTCGGAGTGCCATGCGGCCGTGACGGGCTAGTTGATCTGGTTGGTACGTCGTGTCACCGCTGCGGTGATCGCCGCGATGAGCAGCGTGGCAACGGCGATCAGCCCGAGAGCGATGATCACCATCTCAAGTGTGGAGACCCCGTCGTCGCCGCGGACACCGGCTGCGCGCTCCGCGATGAGACGACGGCCCCGAGCGGACAAGCCGCTGAGCACGATGAAGGCGGGCAGAAACAGGTCGTGGCTCATCAGGTGCTCCTTCGCGAGCGGGTGGCTATCCGAACAGGATGCGGGCGAATGCGGGGTAGCCCACGAGGGCCATGAAGGCGATTCCGAGCAGAGCGACGGGCACGATCATGTGTTCCGACGCGGCATTGGCGTCGGCCGCGTTCGCGGTAAGGATCTGGGTCCGCAGGGACGCGGCCCGTGCGCGCAACGTGGCGTAGACGGCGGCACCGTCTTCGCCGGAGAGGCGCATGATGTCGGCGATGTCACCGAGCTCGGGAACACCGACCTCGTCCGCCAAGGTCGCCAACCCGGTCCAGGGTGGGTGGCCCGCGAGCTGTGCGCGGGTGAGCGCGTCGCGGATGCGATGGAACCCGGCGGAGTCCCCAATCGTGGCGGCCCGCTCCAGGGCCTCGACCGCACCCGCGTCGCCCGCGCGCTCCAGCGCGACGAGTTCGAGGTAGGCGCAAACGGCGCGGCGGAGTTCGGTGCGCGCAACGTTCGCACGGCGGAGCAGGTCGACGTCCGGGACCATGAACAGGACTGCGGCAAGCGCAACGGATGCCAGTGCCGAGAACGCGAACGGTGGTGTGACGCCGACCAGCGTCATGAGGAGCATCAGCAGCGGGGGGAACGCTAGTCCCAGCAGGCTGTAGCCGATCTTGCGCGTCGCGAGGCCTTCCACCGTGTCCCCGGCGAGGTCGAGGTCTCGCCGATAGCGGTCCAGGCCGAGCGCTTGGACCAGGGGCGGGATCACTCGATCCGTCACGTGGCCGGGGATGCCGGTGCGTGCCGACTGTGTCGCACCGGATGCCGTTGTGGCGTCGAGGCGGGCCAGTGCGCTGTGCAGGTCCGGGGTGTCCGGCAGCACGGAGCGGACGATGAGCAGGACGCCAATACCGACTGTGGCTCCGGCCGCGAAGACGGGTGCGGAGGTCACCGGGCACCTCCGAGCGTGGGCTGTGGGCGCGGCGAAGGGTCGCGGCGACGTGTGGGGATGTCGCGAGAGCGCAGGAAGCGTGGCTCGGGCCTGCTGAGGGTGAGAGCGCGCATCCACGCGAGTGCCCCGACGAAGCCCACGGTGATTCCGGCTAACACGAGCTGGCCGAGCAAGGTGCGATACGGCGCGAGGTAGGTCCCATTGAGGGCACCGAACGCGAGCACTCCGAGCGTGATGAGAGTGACGGCGCGGGCGGTGGTGCGGGGCTTGGCTCGCTCGGCCTCGACCTTGCGTCGCATGGCGACCTCGTCTGAAACCGAGTCGGCAACGGCGGTCAGCACGCGGGCGAGTCCCGGGCCGCGGCGACGGGCACCGAGTATGAGGGTGGCGACGATCAGGTCGCCGGTCGCGTCGTCGAGGTCGTCGGCGAACGCGCGCAGCGCCGTTTCGGTGGGCCAGCGCGCGTCCAGCCGTGCGGCCAACGCCGAGACCTCGCCCGCCAGCGCAGCGGGGCACGTCCGCACCGTGGCCGAGATGGCCTGCTCGAGGCCGACACCGACCACGAGGACGTCCGCCAGCCGCCGGGTCCACTCCTCCAGCGCCTCGACCCGATCGATCGCACGGGCCGCTGTGCGCGACGTGGACAGCACGATGGGGAGCCCCCATACCGTCACGGCGGCAATCAGCCCGGCCACAGGCCATCCACTGACCAGCCAGACTGCGAACCCGGCGATGAGGATCGTGGGCCACTGCCACCGAGACCACCCCGTGCGCGGCTGGGTTGCGCGCGCGATGCGCCTCCTGGAGAACGGCCTTGGCGATTGCTCCTTTCGAACCACGGGCCGAAGGCCCGCGATGGCGAGCAGAAGGCCACCGACGAGGGCTGCGCCGGCCAGTGCGGCGATGAGCGGGGTCACGTCCGGTCCCGAAGCGTCGGCGACAGGGTGCCCCAAGTTCCGGAGCGGGCGTCGAGGAACCCCGGGTCGAACCCGACCCGGATGAGGTCGTTCAGACACGTTGGGGCGTGTGCCGGGATGGCCCGGCCGTCAGGCCCGGGGACGAACACGTGCGTCGTGGCGAGGCGTCCGAACTCGCCCATGCCGTTGATCTCGACGACCTCCGAGACGAAGCGGTAGCGGCGCCCGCCGAGAGCTGTCTCGTCGAGCAGGTTCACATGTACGAGGAAGTCGACGGCGCCTGCGACGAGTCGGTAGGCGAACGTGTCGGTGATGCCGATGTCAGCGGACAGGCACAGGGTGACAAGCCGGTCCAGGGCGTGATGGGCGGTGCGGGCATGGATGGTGCACAAGGAGCCATCTCCGGTGCTCATCGCTTCGAGCATCGGGATGGCCTCGCTGCCTCGGACCTCTCCGACGATGATCCGGCGGAGGTTCATGCGCAGCGAGTCCACAACCAGATCCGACAGCGTCACCTCCCCGGCGCGACGTCCGGTGGCATCCTTCTCGCTGCTGCCGTCTCGGGCCTCCATCGCCACGACCCGTGGATGCCGGTCCGGCATCTCGTGCAAGTGCAGCTCGTATTCGCGCTCGATGGTGGCGAAGCGTTCCATCGGTGGGAACTCGTTCGCGAGGGCGCGGATGAGCGTGGTTTTGCCGGCGTTCTGCAGACCCGTGACGATGATGTTCTTCCCCGCGCGCAACGCGGCCCGGAGGAAGGCGACCAAGGTCAAGTCCAGGGTGCCGAGTGCCACGAGGTCGTCGAGGTCGACGTCGCGGACTCGGTGGCGGCGGACAACGATTTGGGGTCGCGGGGTCGTCCACGCCATCGCGGCCAGGCGTGACCCGTCGTCGAGGCGGATGTGTAGTCGCGGATTCGCGGTGGTGAAGGTTCGCTCCGACCCACCGACCCGTGCCGCCAGAAGCTGCAAGTGCTCGATGAGCTCCTCATCGGAGTCGGCGACCGCCGGTCCTCGCTCCTCTCGCCCGTCGGCGTAGGAGACCCAGACCTGGTCGTGGCCGTTGACCTCGATGTTCTCCACCAGAGGGTCATCGACCAACGGCTGCAGGCGGCCCAGACCGAACAGGGCCGCCATGACCGCGTCGGCCAGGGCGAACTCCTCCTCGACAGTCCACGGGAGCGAACCGTTGTGCACGCGGTCGCGTGCCCTGGTCGCAAGGACGTCGGCGAGAAGCGCACGACAGAGCTCGCGTCGCGCCACCGGATCCGTAACCGGCGCTGCCTGGAGTTCGGCGGCGAGCTGCTCAGCGACGGCACGGCGTACAGCCCGTGCTTCAGCGTGATCGATCTGGACCGGGGGCGGCGGCGGCTCGGGTTCGGGCCAGCCGGTGGGCCCGTCGGTCGAGAGCCAGGGGCGCGTTCCGTCGGAGAGGGCGAGGTCCTCGAGGTCCCACGCCCGCAGGGGGTCAGTCACGACGTGACCCCCACCCTGGCGTCCTGACGAGGTGTGATCATGGCGTCGGGTGCCGGACCTCGGCCCTCATCGTGAGCCGCCTCCCGAAGCAGCTTCGCGGCGACGCCGGCGGACCGCATCAGGGCGGAGCGAGCGAATCGCCAGCTGGCGGGCGCCCCCTCGGAGAGCACCTCTGCCGACGCCGGATCCCAAGACATCGTCGTCAGGATCGGCAAGCCGATCGCAGTCGACATCTCAGCCGCGCCGTATGGCCGGCCCTCTCCGACCACCACGCACGCGACGTTCCCTTTGGACGACGACGCGGTGCGCTCCTCGCTCAGGCGCCGCGCCGCCCCGCGAGCTGTGGTGGTAGCGCGCAGCGACGACCGTGTCACCAGAGCGACCAGATCGGCGCTCGTCCGCAGTGCCTCAGCTTCGCCGGCCGCACCAAGTCGCCCGAGATCCACCAACACGTCAAGTCCGGGGTCTTCCCCACACAACTCCGACAGCAGCTGACCGATGTGCGGCCATAGGCCGGCCAGGGATCGTGCCTGGCCCGGGTCCGTGACGCCGGTGAGCAAGAGCCGAGTGCCAGCTTCGTCCAGAGACACGAGGTGGTCCCAGAGTCGGTCGACGATCGCCGCAGGGCGCGACGCAGCCAGGGCGACCAGCCCAGAACCCGGCGCCGTCGCTCCGCGCAAGTAGCCCGGCGCGATGTCGCCGCCGGACACATCAGCATCGACCACGAGGACCCGACGCCCGGCTTCGACCCACGGCCACGCGGATGCCAACGCCAGCACTGTGGTCGTGACACCAGGAGACCCCTTCGCTGAGGTCAGCGCGATGACGGCCATCTCAGCCAGCCCTCGGTTGGAGGACCACCGCGACCCGCCCCGTGGCCGACCTCGCGGCTAGGGCTGGGCCGTCACCGGAGGCGACCGTGACGTCGACAACCGTGACGCCGTTGACGTCCATCGAACCCAGGCGCACGACCGTGGCGGCGATCGTGGACGGTGGGATCGCGGATGGATCAGCGTCTGGGTTCGGCGTATCCACCACAAGAATCCGATCGCCGGGCTCCAGACCACCCGCCGGCATCCGAGTCGCCGCGAGGGCGAGTCCGACCAAGACCTGACCGTCGGCAGGCGGCGCGGCAACCGTCAGCTGATTGCGAGCCAGAAGCGCCCCTGACGTCAGCGTGGTCGCGGCCACGGAGCCGACAACCGACTCGCGGTCACCCGCTGGGATGGTGGCGACGCTGGGGTCGACAGACACCTCCGCAGTGGTCAGGTCCGAGTCCGTGATGACCGATCCGTAGGGAACATCACGAGCCAGCACCAGGACCGCGGTGTGCTGTCCCTGCACCGACACCAGCCACGCCGCGGTCAGCGCACCGACCGCAACCAGGGCGATTCCCAGCGCCATCAGTCCTGGCCGACGGCGTCGCTTGACCGGCGCGATCCGAGGTGGGGTGGGCATCGCGCGCACCGGAGCGGGAGCGGGAGCCCCTGGAGGGCTCGATCCGTTGGTCGCCGTGGTCATGGCGCCGCCTCTCAACTCAGTCGTGCGATGGGTCAGGACACCAGGACCTGCAGCTCAGCGATACGGACGGTGGTGGTCGAGACCCGCGTCGTCGTGATGACGCCGCTCTGACCACCGCCGGTCCAGGTGACCTCCCACGTCGTCGTCGCGACGACCGTGTAGGCGTGATCGGGTTGTGAGGCGGACGACGATTCGTAGACGTACCCACAGGTGGGGGACGCAGTCGCTCCCCGCGATGTCGTGTAGGGCGTCCCCGGCGATGTGCACGTGACCGAGTGACCGTCGCCCATGTTCCACACGATGCGCTGAGCACGAGCCGTCGCCGACACAGTGAGGCCAGGTATCGATGCGCTTGCCGAGTTGGGTCCCCACGTGGACGCCGATACCGAGGTCCACAACCAGATCGGAAGGCCCACGAGTCCTGGCTTCCCGCTGCCGGGGGCCATACCGATGTCGGGCCCGTCCAGTCGCATGGAGTCGATCGCGCGCTGCGCCAAGGTCGCCGGTGAAGGACCAGCACCGCCATATCCGTCCGGCGGGGCTGGGAACCAACGCCAACCGCCGCCTGTGCCTCCGGAGGAAGGGCAGGTCGCCTGATAGATCGTTCCGTCAGGGAAGTGACCGCCCCAGCTCGGATCAGACGCGGGGGGCTGCGGCGCGACCTTCATGTAGTAGCAACCGTCGGTGTTGCTCCACCAGCCCCAGTTCGCGTCCCAGCAGGGGACGACGGCTCCCGTTGAGCTGTCGCGGCACGTCGGTTGTCCGGTCCCGCCCGACCCTCCGCTTCCGCCGCCTCCGGGCGTGCCCGGGTCGGTAATCACGATGACGCATACGGGCTGCGTCGGCGGACACGTGACTCCGCCCGATTCCGCGAACGCCGGCAAGCCGGGAGTCAGGAGAGCGGCGCTGAGGAGCAACGCCGAGCCCACGCGGGTTAGCACGGCTGATCCCGGTGCACGACGGAGGAGTCGATCACCCATCGGCCACCGAACGTGGTGGCCGTGGACTCGACGACAACGCGCGGGGATTGACCCGGCGCCAGCGCGGACTTCCCCGTTGCGACGTAGACGGGCCGCCACTTGGACGTGTCGACGCAGTCCTGGATCGACACCTTCGGTGGACTCGTGAGCGCGACCGCCGTCACCGTCGGCGACAGTGTCGGTTCGCCGAGCATCGCGATGCCGTTCTGTCTGTATATGAAGATCGTCTGCTGTGCTCCCGCGAGCGCCTTGTCCGTCGCGTACTTGGCAAGGTTCGCGTCCTGCTTGCGGGTCGGGTGAGCTTGCGATGACACCTGGGCCGACCAGAAGCCGGCGTAGCTTGCGAGTGCCGCTGCGCTCGCGGATTCCGAGGGGTCTGGCAACGGAGTCGGCGGCGTCGTCGTAGGGCTGGACGTCGATGCCGAACTCGTCGACGCGGGCGGCTGCGACTCCGGGCCGGTACTGCAGGCCGCTGTGAACACAAGGACAATCGGCACGATGATCGCGCCGTAGGGTCGACGCCTGGCCATGTGCATCACCGCCTCGAAGCGCCAGGATTCGCTCGGACTGTGGCGGGGCACCCCCCGTCTTGCCGTCCTTTGTACCTGCCGATCCCGACGAGCGATAGCGATTCGTTCGATCCTGTGGACGACACGCCGGGATGTGGTCGCACCCAACGGCGTTCGCCGTGCGCCTCGGCTACCGACCGTCACCAGGCCATTCGCTTGGAGCAGTGTGGACGTCTGCATGCTCATTACGCCACACGCCGAGCAGCAGTTCCCGGGCTCGGCAGCCAGCCCAGGGCCGTCGAACGAAGCGCCTCGACCACAGCCGGCTCGGAGAGGATCGTCGGGCCTTCGGCCACAAGGCGTGGCACGATGCCCTGCCATTCAGAGTCGCCGATTAGGAACACCATCATCCGACGCACCCGCCACGGCGGTACGTCAAGAACCCTGGCCAGCGGACGCCAGCCGCGCGCGTCCCCCGGCGCCGCACCGCGGTCGGCCACCGTGACTGCCACGGCCTCGACAACGGTCCGCGCCTCGCTTCGCGTCCATCCGACGCGAGTCAGCGCATCGACGACAAGGTCGAGGATGGGGCTCACATCCGGGGCGCCTTCTGTGAGGGCCATTCCGTTGGCTTCCAACTGCTCCACGCTGACGGTCGGGCGCCAGCCGTGGGTGCGCTTGGTCAGGTCATCCGCACCCGGCGTCGATTGGGTCCGGGCACGCCAGCCCTGCCTCGCCTCCGTGCTGTAAGCAGCGGCGACGATCTCGCCGACGACAGCGCGTCGCGCAGTTGTCCACAGGACACCCCAGGGTGAAGCGGCCGAGCGGATTGCCGGACGGGAGAGGACCTCCCAGACCGCCGCCCAGGCGGAGCCTTCGGCCTGCTCCCCAGCAGGCCCAGAGAGCCCCATCAGCGAGACATTCGGACGCACAACGGACTTCCGGACATACGTCAGCAACGTGATGCCCGCGTCGCCGTCCCAGCCGGTGTCGTCGACGGCTGCCAGCTGGGCGAGCAGATCCATTCGCGCCAGCGATCGCCTCGCCGGGTGGGCTGATTGACCGGACGGCCCGCCAGAGCGCGGACACGGTGCGAGCTGAGACATTGAGACCTCCCGGTGTTTGCGGACACCAGGAACCCTGCGGACGCCGTCTTGCGGTTGGTCTTGCGCTTGGCCAACAAGGCTCTGACCTGCAGCGTCGGTTGCACGTCGGCGACACGCGACATGTCGCGCATGACCTACTGCAACGACCGGATGGCCTCCGCTGCAACGCCCAGGGCGGGAGGGGGGAGGCCATTTCCCCGGCGCAAGACGAACTGCAAGAGGCGCTAGGCACGATCGGGCTCCGGACCCAAAGGAGGACCAACGTGGAGACGACAGGCGCAGTTGCGTCGGCAGACCAGGGCGGTGAGTGGGGGACGCCGAGACCCGATTCCACGATCTGGCCCGACCAGCGCGATCAGCTGCTGGTCACCGTGGTCGATGCCGCGCGACGTCTTGGCATCAGCAGGAGCTTGCTATACGAGCTCCTAGCTTGCGGCGAGATCGAGTCCGTGCACGTTGGTCGCCTGCGCCGCGTCCCCGTGGAGTCCCTTGCGGAGTATGTCTCGAGGCTTCGCCGGCGGGACGTCCCAGCTGGAGCCACCTTGAACCAGCGCTGACCGCGCCCCAACTGCGGTCGCGTCGGCCAGGGCACAACGAACGTCTTCTGCGGTCACGGGCGCCGGATTGATGACCATCGTGCTAGGCATACCGAGTGACCGACCAATATGGACTCACCGCTCGTGTCCGGGGCGACCTGTCGGATGAGTGGTTCGCCCTCACCGGACGCCTCGTGCACGTCACGGCCCTCGTCGAGGAGCAGGTGCTGGTCCTCTGCTCCGTCCTAAGCGGACGGCAACTCATCGATGTTCAGCGGGAGCGCGTGACCGAAGCGATTTCACGCTGCAGGTCGACAATGACCACGCTCCCGGCGGACGATCAGAGCGTCATCGCGAGTTGGATTGACGGAGTCTCCACCTTGCGTTCGTACCGGCACGACATTGTGCATGGCCTTTGGCCGAACGAGACGTTCAGCCATCGATCCCCGATGTCCAAACATGGTGGCACGGAGAGTGGGTCCGACGGCCGAGTGGTGGTTGTGCAGCACAGCGTCGAAAGACTCCAGGAGGAGGTGCTCCGGGGCGTCGCGCTCGTAGTGCGTGGTAACGAGATGGCCGCTCGTGCCCAGTCGCCGCGGCTGGCTACTGACGTCGTCTAGCCCCGCCAACACAGCGCTGCCTCGGGGCAGGCACGCTGTCGCACCTGTCCTCTATGCTCCGGGATCCGCTGGCGGGTGAGGCTCACCGTCCGGTATCGGGCCCATGATCAAGCGATCCGCCTGGGAAAGCGTCAAGGCGACGGCGTCAGAAACTTCGTCTGCGATCTCGGGCGGAATGTCGTT
The DNA here is from genome assembly GCA_020161245.1 of Actinomycetota bacterium. GTDB lineage: Bacteria > Actinomycetota > Actinomycetes > S36-B12 > CAIYMF01 > Longivirga. Next base: position 32,413 of record JAIUOK010000002.1, read on the forward strand.
GTCCACGATGATGAGCTGAAGTTGATCGCCATACTCAGCACTGACTTCCTCGAACAACTTGTACATGTCGACCACCCGATCACCCTCCAACCCTTCCTTCCCAGAGTTGGCCGACACGCCGTCCAGGATGAGGAGGCCAGGCATTGCCAGTCCTCGGTCAATCGCGACCGTGTGGTGCGCCAGAGAGTGGGCCACATTCACCAATGTCTTGAGCCCCTGGCTGGAGAGTTCGTCGAAGGTTCGCGTACTGACCTCCGGGAGATAGGTCGCCCTATTGATCCTGACGGTTAGTAGATCCCCAAGTTGGGGCACGTGAAGGCGCGTCAGGTAGTCCATGATGCGCTTCTCTAGAGCATCGATGTTGTCATCGGCAGCAACGATGCCAGTGTCAAGGGCCTCGATCTCCGCCTCTAGTTCGAGTTTGCGGTCGCGCAGCCCATCGAGGTATCCCGACTGGTCGGACTGTCGATCGATGAGTGTCAGGTAGCGAGAGATCCACTCAACATTCGCCTCGACAGTTGCCGTCTCCGCAGCGACCGCCTGCAACTCGGTTGCGCGCGCCGAGACGAACGTCTCCGTTAAGACATTGAGCCGACCCGAGAGTTCGGCCAGGTTGCCCGCCACTTCGCCCTCGCGTAGTTCCAGTTCGCCCAGCGTCTTGGCTCGCTCCTGAATCAGTTGGTCCGTCTCAGCGATCTGGAAAGTGACCCGGTCCTGCTCACGGATCAACGCGTCTCGATCGGGGGCGGCCGTCGGCTCGGGTTGCTCGCAGAGGTAGCAGATTGGGCTTTCGGCACGATGCTGGTCGACGTCCTGTCCGCATCGCGGGCATACGACGAAATCGAAGTCGACCATCCACTCGTCCGCCACGATCGAGCGCGTCAATCGCTTTGAAAGGCCCGCCAGCTGGCGATTGAGTTCGCCCAGATCTCGGAGTTGCCCCTGATGTTGGCGAATCTCCGCGCGTACGTCATCAAGTTGCTGTCGCGCTTCGAGCAACGCCGTTCGCACTTGACCGACATCTGAACCCGGCTCGGACACCACGTCCCCACTCAGGTTCTGTGCCTGGACGTGTAGATGGCTCAGTCGCTCCGAATGGGACGCGAGTTGTGCCTTCAACTCCTCGGGCTTGCCCATGGTTGTGCCGGCGAGGAACTGGCGAATAACCTCTGCTTCGCTCTCGGAGGCCCGAATGGCGAGCTCAATTCGGCGGAGGTTGGCCGCCAGATTCGCCATTGACTCGTCGTACAGGCCATACGCAATCTCGAAGACCCAACGGCGTTTGAGGTCGCGGAACGGATGTCTGTGCCCGAAGACCTGAGTGTCCAAGTCATCGCCAGTGACGATGCAATACAAGAGCCAGTCATTGATAGTGACAGGTGAGAGTTCGTTCGTTGGCTCTCGTCGCGCCCGCGGTACCGAGACGATCGGCAATCCGAGTTGGTCGAGTACGAATTCGCCATAGCCTCCTTGGCCATTGGCTGGTAGACGTACGGCAATGCTCTCTACCCCCGCTCGTGTCGGGACGGACGCGGCTTCCACAGGCGTCTCGTTGGTCGTCACCATGGGTCGGTAGATGTTCCATTGCTGCGCCCCGAGAACTACTCGACCCTTGATCGCGCGGATCGTTTCCGTCTCGGGCGGGAGATTGCTCGGGATGCTGCCGAGCAGCGCGTGGATGAGGCGGATGAGAGTGGTCTTTCCGGTGGTGATGTCCCCCAGAACGAGGTTGAGGCCCGGTCGGAAGCGGACTATGCGAGTCCCTCCCACCAACTCGATCTCGTCGAGTCGAAGGTGATGGCGAGCCGTTTGATCGCCAAGCTGGTCCGTCACCGAAGCTCCTCGTGCCACGTCGCGTCCGCCACTTCTGGGAGGTCGTACAGCAACTTCTTGAGGGACTCGCCCGTAAGGTCGAGATGACGGCGCAGCAGCGTGACCCGACCTACGACTTCATCGAAAGCGCCGTCGTCCTTCAGGTGATCACTGAGAGCAGCGCCTGACTCGGTGGTGCGGTACCCGAGTGCGTTGGTGCCCTGCGCGGGCACCACCTCGATCAACCCGCGACCGACGAGCGAACCGAGCACAGCGAAGTAGCTGGGGTCCCAGGGGCCGTACCGATACCGCATCATCCGGGACTCCAATGGGCTGTCCTGGCGATCCAGCATTTGCCGCTCCGCCTCGCGCAAGCCTCGGCTCTCAAGAACCGTCGCTAGGTGGTGGGGATAGCGCAGCAGGAAGTCCAGCTTGGCCAGCTTGACCCGACCTTCAAGAGTGCGAGGACCATTCGCCTTCCGACTGAAACCATCGATCAGAAGTAGCAGACGGGACTCGGATTCGCGCGACGCCCTGAAGGCCGCTCGCCTGAACTGGAAGGACGCTGTTTGCGCCGTGCGGGCGTCAGAACTCACGACAGCCCCCACCCAAAACGGCACTGGTCTGAAACGCCACACAAGTGGCCAACGACGAGCCGATGGTCGCGGTTGTAGATTCCGTCAACGTCGATAGCAGCCGTGTTCGCGACGTTGCTCATCAGGTTGTGGAAGATGTATTCCGCCGGCCGCTGCAGGGTCGCGCCGGTGGATGCAGCCAGCGAGGCAAGGGAGTCGGCAGCGGCGAGTAGGCGCTTCTCGAGGTCCCCCTCGTGATCGCTCGTCATGGCTCGTGATGCCCGCGCCTTCGTGGCCGCCACGTCTGCGTCGGCTCGCACAAGCAGGGCGCCCCTCACGGTCGTTTCAGATGCACCCGCCCGCACCAACTTGAGTTCCAGGACTGTCGCTTCGCCCAAGGCTGCGCGTGCGATCAGGTCCTGGTCTGTGTCCGATGCGATCGGCGGACAAAGCGCGCGGAGCTGTCCATCGGTAAGGACCTGGGATGTGATTGGTTTCCAGGCATCGGCGGCGGCTGGCGCATCTCGCCCGGCCCGGATGGCGCTACGCACAGTCTGCGGCGCTTGGCTACCACTCTGTGCTGCCTCAGCGGCTTGAAGTAGTACCTCGTACAGCCGCTCGACCTGATCCATTGACAACCCGGGCCAAATGGCGCCGATCAGCCTGACATTGACGGCATCCACAGCCTGCCTCGAAGGCTGATGACAATGGATCGACAGCCTCTGCAGAAAGTCCGCCAGTTTGGCGCCGCTCAGGCCGAAGGCTCGAATCTTCTTCTTCAACTCCTCCGTAGCCGATGGTGGAGCATTGAAGAAGTCCGTTGTCGCCTTGTGTTCGGCGGGAGGTCCCTCCAACCAGACTTCGAACCGTGACAGGCTTGCTATGCCCGCAGCGTCGGCCAACTTGTAGGAAGCAACGAGCCTCTCGATGGCATGTCCAGCCTCGCAGATCTTGGCCGCGCTCCACGAGCCTTTGTCTCGGGTCTTGAGCTGCGCGAAGCAGAAGCCCGTCGTCTCAACGATGGCGAGATCCTCAACATGCTCACAAACGATCGCCATGGTGTTGGGTCCTCCGAAGACCCGCAGCCAGGCTCGTACGGCTAGCTTGGCTTGCCAGAGGTATCGCTCGAACGTAGTGATCCCAGTGGGGTCCGATGGGAGGGCGGCAAAGGCGGCCATGACCGTGGGGTCGCGAGGACCGAGGGAGTCGCCAAGTTCGCTGGTCATCTCATCGGAGGTCACGCGACATCGACTTCCGATGCGAGTTCGTGGAATGCCTTCGCGAGGGCGAGAATCAGATTCGAGCGACCGGGGGCATCGGACCAGAAGTAGTCGGCGATCCGATTGTGTGCACCCTTGTTGTCAGCGACCGCGTCAACTACCGCCTCGTCGAAGTCTGGGCTTTCGGCGAACTGTTTCATCGAGTTGACACGCGCTTGTTGCACCAAGCCTTGGTCCTCGAGCATTCGGTCCATGAGCGCACGAACGAAGGATTCAGGCTGGCTAGGCGAGAAATCGTCTGCGCCGAAAAGGTCGTTCAGACGGTCGATGACCTCCTGCAGCGCAACGAGCTTGGGGTCCCGAGTCTCGGCAGAGCCTGCGTCAGTCATGCCCCTCAGCCCGACTCGCTCACCCAGGCCGAGGTCAGCCTCGCCCCGATCGAGCTGTCGAACGGCGACCAGCGACAGGCTAGACAAGTCGATGCCGTCCTGGTCCGTGCGATCGTGAAGTCTCTTGGCCAGTAGGCGGTAGAAGATGGATCGCTTCTCTAGTTCCGCACTTCCGTAGTCAACGATCTGGCTCATGAAGTCGTACACCCGCACAAAGCTGCCAAGGTCCTTGGCGAAGATCGCGAGCGCCTCGAGCTCAGCCTTGTCGTCTCCGACGATCGCGTTGCTTCGCCGCGCCCCAATACGCGTCAGCGTGGGCGCAAAGGCTGCGTCAAGGGCCTGGTTGCCATTGCCCTTGACCCAGGCTGTAACCAGCGAGTCGATGTCGGAGAGCTCATAGAGGCCGGTGGCATCAAGTTTGGAAGCGATGTCGTGGACGAGGTTTGGGTCGGTTGCAGTCTCCAGGAAGGCATCTCTGTAGTACGGCTCGAAGTCCTTCTGGATCTGCTCGGGCACGTTGACGAAGTCGACGATCATCGTTGTGTCCTTTAGCTGCCCCGACGGCGTCCGGTAGGTGCGATTCAGCCGGGACAGTGTCTGCACTGCCGTCACCCCTGAGAGCCGGCGATCGACATACATCGCGCACAAGAGAGGCTGGTCGAAGCCGGTCTGGAACTTGTTTGCGACGATCATGACCTTGAACTTGTCTCCGCGGAAAGCCTTCCGCAAGTCACCAGCGCCGGGGTTCAGCGAGACTTCAGTGGCTTCTTCGAGCGCGTACTCCGCGTCGCTGATGGAACCGGAGAAGGCGACCAGAGTGCCGATCTCATAACCCTTGGCCGCCACGTACTTGTCGATCTCGCGTTTGTATCTCACGGCGGCCAGCCGGGAGTCGGAGACAACCATCGCCTTCGCGTGACCATCGAGCAGACCCTCGACGTTCTCGTGGAAGTGCTCGACGATGAGTGCCGATTTCTGGGCGATGGTCTGCGGGTTGAGCTTGACCCATCGCTTCACGCGCAGCGTTGCCTCGGCCTGATCCACCTCGACGTCTGCACCAGCCGTGCCGGCGACCCTGAACGCCATCTGGAACGAGTGATAGCCGCGCAGTACGTCGAGGATGTAACCCTCTTCGATCGCCTGCTTCATTGAGTAGACATGGAACGGGAGGGGCAGTTCCCCGCCATCCGGTACCCGACCAAACAACTCCAGTGTCTTCGCTTTGGGTGTGGCCGTGAAGGCGAAGTAGGAGATGTTTGCCGAGCTTGCTCGCTCGCTGGCCTCAGCCGCCAGCAGCGCCTCGACGTCGATCTCGCCGCCATCCTCAGCAGAGGCATACTCGTCGGCTGTGAGCACGGCCTTGAGTTCCGCCGCGGTGCGGCCCGTCTGGGAGGAGTGCGCCTCGTCAGCAATGACTGCGAAGCGCTTTCCACGCAGTCCGGCGTTGTCTCGAATCTCCTGCATGGCGAAAGGGAACGTCTGGATCGTGACAACGATGATGAGCTTGCCGTCTACGAGCGCTCTCGCGAGCAATCCGGACTTGGACGTGGCACCCTGGCGTCTTGCCTCGTCGATGTCAACAGCCGCAACGATGCCCGTGTATGCCTGGCCGTGAATCGCCGTACTGTCGATCTGCTTGATCGCGTCCTGCAATTGGGCGTCGAGAACATTGCGGTCGGTCACCACGATGACCGAGTCGAAGACTTTCTCGTTGTCTACCTGGAGTCTGGCAAGACGGTGTGCGATCCAGGCGATGGAATTCGTCTTGCCTGACCCTGCCGAGTGCTGGATGAGATAGCGCGCTCCTGGCCCCTCGATCGACACGGCATTGCTCAGCTTCGTGACCGCGTCCCACTGATGGAACCGAGGGAACAAGAGGGTCGTTGCCTTCGACACCTCGCCTGAGATCGGATCACGGTTCGTTCTCGTCTCAAGGTGCAGGAAACGACCAATGATCCCCAACCAGGTGTCGCGATCGAAGATCTCCTCCCACAGGTAGGCGGTGGCAGACTTGCCCTTCGCCGCAGGGGGGTTCCCCGCCCCACCATCGACGGTGCCGCGGTTGAAAGGCAGGAACTGGGTTCCCTCGCCGGCCAGTCTGGTTGTCATCCACACTTCGTCGTTCGACACCGCGAAGTGAACGAGTGCCCGCGTTCCGAATCCGAACATCGGCTGCGGCTTGCCAGTCGCCGGATCTCTCACAGGTCGGTTCGACTTGTACTGGTGAATGGCGTCCGTCACCGATTGGGTGAAATCCGTCTTCAACTCGAGAGTCGCCACCGGAAGCCCGTTTACAAACAACACTAGGTCGAGCGAGTGGTTGGTCGCGGTCGAGTAGTGGACCTGGCGCATCACCCTGACACGCACTCTGCGATACCGGTCCGTCGTGGCAGGGTTCAGCGTCGACTCCGGCTGGAATTGACACATGTCGAGGCGTGCCGAGATGTGAGAGAAGCCCTTCCGCAGCACATTCAGCGTGCCGCCACCGGACTCGAGCGGGGTGTCCAGAACCTTCACCAAGCGATCGAGAACTTGCGCCCTGTCCGCGGGCGTTTCCCGCTTGAGTGCCTTTGCCAACTCAGTCGGCTGCGTTTCAGCGAGCCAGCCGAAGATGTCCTCGGGGAACAGCGCCCGTTCGCGGTCGTAGCCCGCGTCGGTCGGTGAGTATGACCAACCGTGGGCAGCGAGATGCTCAGCAATCTCCTGCTCAAACTTGATCTCGTTATAGTCGGCCACGAGCACCTATCCTGCCTGCTTCGTCACCAGCGAAGTGGGAAGTCAGGCAACGTTCGACACGGAGGTCTGACCGGTCACGGCCGCCACAATCAATGCAGCGCGACGCTCCTGGGCCAAACCGATCAGACACTTTGCGTGGGCCACGAGCTCGTCTATCGTCGCCACCTGACGGCGCAGTTCGGAGCTTTCTGCCAGTTGCGCGGGCCTGTTTGGCACGTCGATTCGAATGTCGCCTAGGTCCGTGACGTTGATCCTTGGCGTTCTCACAGACCCGAGTTCCGCGCTTCCGATGCCCTTGACTCGCTGTGCCATTTCAGCCACAAAGGCAGGCGTCTTCATGACGGCCGCCAGCCAGCCCGAGTCCACACTTGAGTCAATTTCGAGAACGGCGTAGTCCGGACTAACTAGGCCGGACTCCGGAGCCAACCCCAGCGCTCCCTGGAATGCACGCATCCTGTTGATCACGAGGTCGCCCGCGCCGCACACCTTGTAGTTCGAAAGGTCATCGGCCCTCGATAGTTCGTCGGATACCTCGTCGCGCCTTCGCACGCCCCACGAGATTGAGACCGAAAGGAGCGGGAGTTCTGCCATCTTGTCCCCGGCCCTGTGATCGATCTCCGTGACCAGCCATTTGAGCCGGTCACCAGTTCCGACCCGAACTCCAAGTACATCGGCAGCGACCGCCCGCCGCCGTTCAGTCAGGAGTGACACGAGATGCTGCTGAGCCTGGATCAGTACGTCGATGTGGGCAGTCTCAGTGCCTAGGTAGTCTGCGATGGCGCACTGCTCTTCCAGTGTGGGAAGGGGCACAGCCAGAGCACTGATCTGCCCGGTTCCGATGCCTGGCTGGGCGGACGTCTGTGAGTACTGTCCGAGGTTCATTACTCGCAGCAAGTGCGTCAACCAGCGCCCATCAACGCCTGACACTGTTTCCGCCACGATCGCGTGCTCAGAGGCCCAGAAGTCGCCGGTAACGAGATGGACGTTTCCGCATAGCGCGCCCTGCCTCCCGATGAGAATCCTGGTTCCGCTGTGGGTGTAGGCGTTGGTGTATCCCCGAAGGCCGTTGCCGCCGTAGACCGGGTACCTGCCCTCGGGCTGGATGTCATCGGCCGTGATGGCTTCGCCGGCCCGCATGTCGCGTACGAGGTACTTGACCTTGGTCTGTGACCAGCGCGCCGGGATCGACAGACCTTCGAGCCATGAAATACCGGTCCGCCTCCGATCAGTCTCCACCTTCCACCTCGCGCAACAGATCGAGGATCTTGGCGACTTGCGCCTCTAGATCTGCGTCGATGTCCGCAAGTGGTCTGGGCGGAACGTACTTGTAGAAGCTTCGCGCGAACGGGACTTCGTATCCGACCTTCGTCTTCTTGTCATCGACCCAAGCGTCTGGAACGTGCGGGCGGACCTCGGACTCGAAGTAGGTGCTGACCCCGCCCTCGTAGCTGAACGGGACGTTCTCCGTGTCGCGCAACTTCGGGTCAGGCTTGGGGCGACCCTTGGAATCTGTATGAACACTGCCGTTCTGGTCGATGAGCGGTCGTTCGACAGTGATTGTCCAGTAGCCGAAAGAGTCCGTGTCGAAGATCTTCGAGTACTCGTTCTCTTCGAAGGCGTCGTAGAGCTTGAGGATGTGCTCGCGATCTTCGGCGCCAATCTCGCGCCCCTTCGCACCAAGGTTCTTCCGAAGCTTGGTCCATGCTCCGGTTGCGTCGATTAGCTGAACCTTGCCCTTCCGCTCGGCAACCTTCGTGTTGTCGAGGACCCAGATATAGGTGGCGATGCCCGTATTGAAGAACATGTTTGTCGGAAGTGCCACGATTGCCTCGACGAGATCGGATTCCAGCAACCAGCGCCGAATTTCGCTCGGACCGGACTCGGCGGCCCCCGCGAACAGGGGCGCGCCGTTGAGAACGATGCCTGCTCTGCCACCGCCTTCGTGAGCTGGCCGCATCTTGTGCACGAGGTGCGTCAAGAACAACATCTGCCCGTCCGAGATGGGCGGCAGACCGTGACCAAAACGCCCCGTCGGCATTGTTGCGGCCTCGGTCTTTACTGACTCCTGGGCTGCCTTCCAATCAACGCCGTATGGCGGATTGGACATGCAGAAGTCGAACGTGCGACCGGCAAACTTGTCGTCGATGAGCGTGTCGCCAAGCTGGATGTTCGAGGCGTCCTGACCCTTTGCGAGCATGTCGGACTTGCAGATCGCGTATGACTGATCGTTGAGCTCCTGCCCGTAGAGCGCGAGGCGTGCATGTGGATTGCGCTCGAGCAGCCGCTCCTCGGCAACCGAAAGCATGCCTCCCGTGCCGGCGGTGGGGTCGTAGATGCTGCGGACGACGCCGGGCTCCAAGAGCGCCGCGTTCTCCTCGGCGAAGAGGAGGTCGACCATGAGACGGATCGCGTCACGGGGGGTGTAGTGCTCGCCCGCTTCCTCGTTCGACGCCTCGGCGAATTTTCGGATCAGCTCCTCGAACAGGTCGCCCATGGCTGCGTTGGGCACGACATCGGGGTGGAGATCGACTTCGGCGAACTTCGAGACGACCAGGTAGAGGCGACCCTTTTCGTCGAGTGTGGCGATCTCGTTCTCGAACTTGAAGCGTTCGAAGACGTCTATGTTCGCGCTGAACCGGTTGATGTAGTCGATCAGATTGGATCGAAGCCCCTCGGGGTCGGCGAGAAGCTTCGCGAAGTCGAATTCACTTGTGTTGTAGAAGCGAAATCCGGTCTGCCGCCTGACCTGCACGTCGAGAGAGCCGCCCTCATGCTTCTGCGCGAGTCCGCGAACCACGTCGCGGGATGGCTCGAGGATGCAGTCGAGCCTTCGCAGGATCGTGAACGGCAGGACGACCCCGCCGTACTGATGCGGCTTGTAGACACCACGGAGCTGGTCCGCGATCGACCAGACGAAGTTGCCGAGACTACTCATCCCTCAGCTCCGCACGATCCCGTCATTCCGGCCCCCTATGCCTCACGCCCTGTCGTCGTTGGAGGCTAGCGAGAGGAACGGGGGACCATGCAGGCGGGTTACCGGCGCTCGGGAACCACTCGAAGCGACCCGGCACGAATCGATGGCGGCTGCGCGGCTCGGGACCACGTCGGCCCCCGCCAACGCCGCCCCTGGTTCTTGACATTCGCGATGCACGAGATTGACCGACTGGTTGTCCACGGACAGATGAGGTCACAATCGGCTGGCCACTGCCATTCGAGGATATCCCCGGACAGCACCAATCCGGGAGCGTTCAGACTCTGCGGTCAAAGTGCGGTCACATGGAAAGAGGCACGATCACCAAGATCGGTGATCATGCCTCTGACCTGCACTTATTCCGTAGCGGGGGCAGGATTTGAACCTGCGACCTCTGGGTTATGAGCCCAGCGAGCTACCGAGCTGCTCCACCCCGCGTCGGCCGGGTCTCCCCGGCGATGCCCGACAACCTTACGACGGCACCCGGGCTGCGACCAAATCGGTGCGGACGCGGAGCGCGCAGGCCCGGACGCCGCCGCGGGCCCGGCCGTGATGGCCGGGCCCGCTGAGGGTGCGATCGCGCTAGGTCGTCGTCCCTGGTGAGGGCGACGGCGACGCTGTGCTGGTCGGCGCTGGCGTGAGGCCGAGCTCGCGCTGGGCCGCGGCCGCCTCCTCGAGCGCACGCTGCAGACGTGCCTGCGCCTCGCCGTAGGCAGCGAAGTCGCCGTCCGCCAGCGCGGCCTGGCCGTCGGAGTAGGCGGCCTGGGCGTCGACGATGGCCTGGGCGAGCCGCTCCTCGGCCGACCCCGTGCCCGGGTTCGGCGTCGGAGTGGGCGTGCCGTTGCCGTTGCCGTTCCCGTTGCCGTTGCCGTTCCCGTTGCCCGACGACCCGTCGTCGCCGAACACTGCCAGCAGCGCCTCGGGGAGGGTGTCCTCCATGGCCACCTTGTTGCCGAAGCCCACGAGCACCTTCTGCAGCAGCGGGTAGCCGTCGGCCCCGGTCGACCGGACGTACACCGGCTCGACGTAGAGCACGCCGCCGGCCACCGGCAGCGAGAGCAGGTTGCCGAGGTCGACCTGCGACTGGCCGTTGCGCCGCAGCAGCGAGAGCTGTGAGGCGACGGTGGGATCGGACTCGAAGTTGTTCTGCACCTGTGCCGGGCCCGGGATGCTCGTCGAGCTCGGCAGCTGCAGGACTCTGATCTTCCCGTAGTTCTCGCCGGGCTCGGAGTTCGCGGCCATGAACGCGGCCAGGGTCTGGCGGCGCTGCGGGGCGTACGTCGTCGTCAGGGAGAACGCGGGGTCGGCCGAGCCGGGCATCTGCACCTGCAGGTAGTACGGCGGCTGCGGCACGGCCGTGGCGGCCCGGGTCGGGTCGTTGGGCACGTTCCAGAAGTCCTGGCCGCTGTAGAAGCCGCCGGGGTCGGTGACGTGGTAGCGGGCGAAGATCAGCCGCTGGACCTTGAAGATGTCCTCCGGGTAGCGCACGTGCGCGAGCACGCTCTCCGGCATGGCCGACTTCGGCTGCACGGTGCCGGGGAAGATCTTCTCCCAGGTCTGCAGCAGCGGGTCGCTCTCGTCCCAGGCGTAGAGCGTCACGGTGCCGTCGTAGGCGTCGACCGTGGCCTTGACCGAGTTGCGGATGTAGTTGATCTGCGAGCGCGGCTGCGGCGCGAGGTTGGACGAGCGCTGCGAGACGGCGTCGGTCGTCGCGTCACTGAACGGCACCTGCGTCGCGTTCGGGTAGCGATCGGTCGTCGTGTACGCGTCGACGATCCACTTGACGCGGCCCTCGACGACCACGGGGTACGGGTCGGCGTCGACGGTGAGCCACGGCGCGACCTTCTCGACGCGGTCGCGCGGGTCGCGCACCTCGAGGATGCGCGAGTCCTCGTTGACGAGGTCCGAGAGCAGGATGTTCGGCTCCTGGTACTTCGCCGCGAACAGCACCCGGTTGATCGGCGAGCCGACGGGCACGCCGCCGGAGCCGGTGTAGGTGTAGGTCGCCTGGCCGTTGGGGGCCTGGTCGTCGGGGTAGTCGAGCTCGCGGTTCGGCGCGCCGTCGGGGGCGCCCACGATCGAGTACGCCGGCGAGTTCTCGCCGAAGTAGATGCGCGGCTGCTCGACGTCGAGCAGGCCGGCGGGCGGCAGGTTCTGCTCGAAGAACGAGGGCTTGCCGTCGGACTGCACGGTGTTGTCGTAGGCCGCGACGACGCCGAAGCCGTGCGTGTAGATGACGTGGTCGTTGGTCCAGTTGCGCTGCGACGCCGGGATGCCCTCGAGGTTGAGCTCGCGGACGGCGATGGTCGTGCCGCGGACGGTGCCGTCGAGGTCGTACCGGTCGACGTCGAGGGAGTCCGGGAACTGGTAGAACGCGCGGAACTGCTGCAGAGCCTGGAAGGTCGGCGACACGATGGCGGGGTCGAGCAGGCGGACGTTGCGGATCGTGCCCTCGCTCGCGGCGAGCGCCTCCGGCGTCGCGTCGTCGGCAGCGGCGTACGGGGTGACCTCGACGTCGGACAACCCGTACGAGGCCCGTGTCGCATCGATGTTGCGCTGGATGTACGGCGCCTCGCTCACGAGCTCGTTCGGGCGCACCTGCACCGACTGCACGAACTGCGGGTAGATCGAGCCGACGAGCAGGGCGGAGCCGACGAGCAGCACGAGGCTGGTGATCGCCAGGGTGCCGGCGCTGCGGAAGGCCGCGATGAAGAACAGCAGGGCGCAGATCAGCGAGATCCACGTGAGGATCGTCAGACCCGGCAGCACGGCCTTGACGTCCTTGTAGGTCAGGCCTGTCACGAAGTCGTCGGTCGACAGTGTGAGCTCGTAGCGGTCGAACCAGTACGAGACGGCCTTGAGCAGGACGAAGACGCCGACGAGCACCATGAGGTGCGCCTGGGCCGCACGGCTGAAGCGGTCGTCGGCGGGCTGCAGGCGCACGCCGCCGTAGATGTAGTGGACGACGAGCGCCGCGACGAACGACAGCGTGACCGCGGCGAACAGGAAGCCGAGCACGAACCGGATGAACGGCAGGGTGAAGACGTAGAAGCCGACGTCGAGGCCGAACTGCGGGTCGGTGACGCCGAAGTCGGTCGCGTTGCGCCACTCGAGCCAGGTCTGCCACTCCGCCGTCGCGCTGACCCCGGCGAGCAGCCCGAGGAACACGGGGATGCCGATGCCGAGGAACCGGCGCACCGGGTCGAGGGCCATCCGGTAGCGCTCGAGGCTCTGCTGCTCCGGGGACATCGGACGGAACACCGGCCGGAGACGGTGGGCCAGCCACATGTTGAACCCGACGATGATCGCCATCGCGCCGCCGAACATGAGCAGCATCGCGATCCGTGCCCACAGCTGCGTGGTGAACACGCTGCTGGCGTCGACCGACCGGTACCAGAGCAGGTCGGTGTAGAAGCCGGTGAAGATCACGAAGGCGAGGAGCAGCACGCCGAGCACCACGAGCGTGGTGAGCAGCGTGCGGCTGCGGCGGCCCGGGGGCTCGGCGACAGCCACGCGGGGATCGCGGGGCCGGCCGGGGGGCGAGTCGAACGTCACGACCCGAACCCTACGTGGCGGGGCATCGTCAGGCCTTTCCTGGCGTCGGCAGCACGTCGGCACCGCCAGGACGGCGGTCCCCCGTGAGCCCGGGCACCCGTCGAGAGGACGGCGTCCGGAGGTGTGGTCGGGACGGGGCAGAATCACGCCTGTGACGAGCGACGACTCCGCCCCCATGGCCTCCGACGATCAGGCGGCGGCCGCCGTTCCCGGCCACGATCACGCCCGGGTCACGGCTGCGCAGGCCGGGCTGCGGCTGCTCGAGCTCGTCCGCGAGGTCGAGAAGCACGTGGCCTCCGACGGGTGGGACCAGAACCCGCGCCTGTTCGCCCTCGCCAGCACCGCCGAGCTGGTGCGGCTCGAGCCCGAGCTCGCCGAGGCCCTCGGGGCCGCGGCCGAGGACCCGGCGTCGCTGACGCCGATCGAGCAGGAGGAGGTCGACCACAGCCGTCCGCTCGACGACGTCCTCGCGACGACTATGTGGCCCGACGAGGTGCGCGGGGCCGCGCTCGTGCTCGAGCGGCTCATGCTGCCGCCGGACGCCGAGGCGTCGCTGCCCGACGACCGCGCCGAGCTCGAGGCCGCCGCTGCGGCGCACCCGCAGCGCCAGGACGTGCGGATGGCCGTGGTCGTCACCCGCGACGGCGGCTCGATGTGCGCGGTGCGGATGCGCTCCCACGACACCGACGACCAGGTGCTCACGGGCGAGTCGCTCGTCCCGGGCCTCGTCGACGCCCTCCGCGCCACCCTCGCCTAGCCAGGTCCGCACGAGTAACTGGCGTTGTTATCGCTTTCCGGGCCCGGAAACCGATGACAACGCCAGTTACTCGCGACGCTCAGGGGGTGCAGGCGGTGACGGGCTTGCCGGCGGCGTAGGCCTCGACGGCGGCCACGGCGTCGTCGAGGGTGGTCACCTTGGCGATCTCCAGGCCGGACGGGATGCCGTTGGCGAGCGCCTCGGCGCAGTTCTGCTCGGGCACGAGGAACAGCGTGGCGCCGGAGTCGCGGGCGCCGTTGAGCTTCTGCGTGATGCCGCCGATGGGCCCGACCGTGCCGTCGGGGTCGATGGTGCCGGTGCCGGCGATGTGCTTGCCCTCGGTGAGCGCGCCCGGCGTCAGCAGGTCGACGATGCCGAGGCTGAAGAACAGGCCCGCGCTGGGGCCGCCGACCGTCGACAGCGTCACGTCGACGTCGAAGGGCGCCTCGTACGTGACGCCGATCGTGATGCCCATGAAGGCCCGCTCGGGCTTCTCGGGGTTGGTGGTCGTGACGATCTGCTCGGTGAGCTTCGAGCCGTCGCGGTCGACGACGACGGCCACGGTCTCGCCGGGCCTCACGTCGTCCATCGCCCTGGTGACGTCCTCCGGCGTGGTGACCGGGTCGCCGTCCACCTCGAGGATCTGATCGCCCGGCTCGAGCTTGCCGTCGGCCGGCGAGCCGGTGATGACCGACGACACGATGGTGATCTCGGTGACCGGCTCGTCCAGGTAGCCCGCGGCCGCCGCGACGGCGGTGGCGGTCGAGTCGCTGAACAGGCGGGCGTTCTCCTGGGAGACGTCCTCGTCGCTGATGTCGTCGGGGTAGAACGCCTCGCGGGGCAGGACGCGCACCGCGGGGTCGAGCCAGCCGGTGATCAGCCGCAGCGGGAGCACGCCGCTGTCGGGGCCGCCGCGCTCGCTCACCGTCGTCATGTCGAGCTGGCCCTCGGTCGGGTAGGTCGTCGCGCCGGAGACCTTGAGGAGCGGCTGGCCGTTGACGTCGCCGATCACGTTGTACGTGGGGCCGGGCGAGAGCTCGAGGAACGGCAGCGGGACGACGGCGACGACGGCGGCGAGGACGACGCCCACGCCGACCGCGGCCGAGCGCCACAGCGCCCGGCGACGGGCGAGGCTCACGCGGGGGTCACCGGCCGTCGGGCTCGGCGAGCTGCGCGGCGTCGGGGTCGCCGTCGCGGCGGGCGCCGGCGCCCGTGCCGGTGCGGCGCAGCGGAGGCATCGGCTTCTCCATGGCCTCGCGGAAGCGGGCCATCTCCTCCATGCCCTGGGCGGCGTCGACCGGCTTGGGGTCGCGGCTGCGCCAGACCATCCAGGCCAGGCCGAGGAGCAGACCCGCGAGCGGGATCAGCAGCCAGCCGAGGACCTCCATGGCAGGAAGGATACGGCCCCACGGCCCGGCAGCCCTCCCCGGTTCGCCCGGCGGGACGCGTCAGGGACTCGCTCCGGATGGGTCAGCGACGGCTATCGGCGTCGCTCACCCCTCCAGATCGAGCCGTCAGCGGCCGCGGGCGCGGCGGGCGGCGCGGACGAAGGCCGCCGCGCCCAGGACGGCCACGGTGGCGCCGGCGGCCGAGGCGCCCGCCACGGCGGCGTCGCGCTTGCCGAGCCGGCGGCCCGCCACAGCGCGGTCGCCGGCAACCTCGTCGAGGACGGCCTGCAGGCACGACTCGTTGGTGTGCTCGGGGCGCCAGCCCGCGGCGCGCAGCCGAGACGAGGGCACGACGAGCGGGTGCATGACGTAGGCGAGCTCGCTGGCGGGAGCCGGGGTGACGCCCACACGGTGCAGACGCTCCGCGGTCGTGAGCGCCAGCGCCGCCGGCAGCTCGACCCGCTTGAGGCCCGAGATCTCCTCGATCCGGCGCTGGTCGAGGTAGCCGTCGGACCCTGCCGTGAGCACCTGGGCCGCCGCCGCGCCCGACGCCGCGAGCGCCAGCGCCGTGGCCAGGTCGTCGACGTGGCAGAACTGCCAGGCGGGCGAGGTGTCCTTGACGACGAGCAGGCGGGGCGACGCGAAGTGGCGCGTCACGATGGTGTCGACGCCGGGGCCCACCAGCGGCGCCGGACGCACGACCACGACGTCGAGTCCCGGGTGGACGCGGCGGGCGTCCTCGGCCACGCGCTCCATCTCGAGCAGGTCGGCCATGATCCCCTCGGGCACGGCCTGCAGGGGCGCGTCCTCGTCGAGGGGCACGGGGTTGTCGGCCAGGGCGCCGTACACCTGCGCGCTGGTCACGAGCACGACCCGCGGCACTCCCGCGGCGGCTGCGGCGGTGACCACGGTCTGGGTGCCGCGCACGTTGAGAGCCGAGCGCTCAGCCGGCGGGGTGTCGAGGCTCCAGTCGACGGCGAGGTGCACGACGGCGTCGGCGCCGGTGAGGCGCTGCACGAGCACGGGGTCGCGCACGTCGCCGATCCGCCAGGTGACGCCCTCCGCGCTGCCGCGCCGGACGTCGTAGGCGACGACCTTCGCGACATCGGGCGACTCCACGAGGCGCGCGCACAGGGCTGTGCCGATGACTCCGGCGGCCCCGGTGACGACCACGGTCCGGCCCTTGGCGCGGGAACTTCTGCGGCCGTTCGCCGCAGGCGTAGGGCGCTGCGCCCGCGCACCCGTCACCGTGCAGCTCCTCTGGTTACCGTGGACGGCATGACCGCCGTACCGCGCCCCATCCTGCCCCAGCGCGCCGGGAAGGGAGCAGCCCGATGAGCGGCAACCTGCCTTTCGGCTTCACGCCGCCCGGCGACGGCGACGACTCCGACGGCGGCTCCGGCGGCCAGAACCCGTTCGGGTTCGGCGGCGCGGGCGGCCCCGGCGGCTTCGACATGGCGCAGCTCGGCGAGGCGCTGCAGCAGCTCGGCCGGATGATGAGCACGGGCGGCGGCGACGCCGGTCCCGTCAACTGGGACCTCGCCCGCGACGGCGCCCGCCAGCTCGTGGTGCAGGAGGGCGACCCGTCGGTCAACGCCACGGAGCGCCGCGAGGTGGAGGCCGCGCTCGACCTCGCCTCGCTCTGGCTCGACCCGGTCACCTCGTTCCCGGCCACGGCGTCGGGCGGCGGCGCGTGGAGCCGCAGCGAGTGGATCGAGGCGACGCTGCCCTCGTGGAAGCGGATCGTCGAGCCCGTAGCGGTGCGCGCCAACGACTCGATGGCCTCGTTCATGCCGCAGAGCGGCCTGCCCGAGGGCCTGCCGCCCGAGCTCATGCAGATGGCCGGCCCGATCATGGGCATGGCCAAGCAGATGGGCGCGATGATGTTCGGCACCCAGCTGGGCCAGGCCCTCGGCACGCTGTCGGGCGAGGTGCTCGGCGCCGCCGACGTCGGCATCCCGCTCACCGACGACGGCCGCGCGTTCCTGCTGCCGCGCAACGTGGCCGCGTTCGGCTCCGGCCTCGGCGTCGCCGACGACGAGGTGCGCCTCTACGTCGCGCTGCGCGAGTCGGCGGCCCAGCGCCTGTTCGCCCACGTGCCGTGGCTGCGGTCGCAGCTCACCGCCGCGGTCGAGGCCTACGCCGCGGGCATCCACATCGACCAGGACAAGATCGAGGAGGCCGCGCGCTCGGTCGACCCCAACAACCCGGCGAGCCTGCAGGAGGCCATCGCGTCCGGCGTGTTCGTCCCCGACGACACCCCCGAGCAGAAGGCCGCGCTCGCGCGCCTCGAGACCCTGCTGGCGCTCGTCGAGGGCTGGGTCGACGACGTCGTGTCGCACGCCGTCGCCGGGCGCCTGCCCTCGGCCGACGCGCTGCGCGAGGCCATGCGCCGCCGCCGTGCCACCGGCGGACCGGCCGAGAAGACCTTCGAGACCCTTGTGGGCCTCGAGATGCGGCCGCGGCGCCTGCGCGAGGCGGCGCAGCTGTGGGACGCGATCCGCGAGGCCCGCGGGCCCGAGGGCCGCGACCAGCTCTGGGACCACCCCGACCTGCTCCCGCACGGCGAGGACCTCGACGGCGACGAGGCCATCGCGGCGTTCGTCGAGCGCTCCAAGCCCCTCGACCTCTCCGAGCTAGACGCGACGCCGCCGGCGCAGGAGCCCGCGGGCGACGAGGGCACGGACGACCAGCCCGAGGGCGGCCCGGCCTCGTGACGCTGCACGACGACGTCCGCGCGGTCCTCACGGCGTGGACGCCGCCGTCGGACGCCCAGGCGGTCCTGCGCGACGGCTACGTCGCGTTCCTCGACGAGCACGACGACGCCACCTGGCGCGCCTGCGTGCCCGGCCACATCACGGCGTCGGCCCTCGTGCTCTCGCACGACCGCCGCGAGGTGCTGCTCACGCTGCACCCGAAGGTCGGGAAGTGGCTGCAGATGGGCGGCCATTGCGAGCCCGGCGACGCCGGCGTCCGCGACGCCGCGGCGCGCGAGGCGCTCGAGGAGAGCGGCATCCCCGGCCTGCTCATCGGCGACGAGCCGGTGCAGCTCGACCGCCACCGCGTCACCTGCCACGGCGGCAGCGACCACCTCGACATCCAGTACGTGGCGCTCGCGCCGGAGGGTGCCGAGCACGTCATCAGCGACGAGTCGCTCGACCTCGCGTGGTTCCCCGTCGACGCCCTGCCCGATCTCACCGACGACGCCCTGCGCCGCCTGCTCGCCGCCGCCCTCCGCCGAGACTGATCCCGTGGCGGTGTCAGCACGCCCATAACCCCCGCACGGTCCGTCCGAGCGGGGGGCCTCAGAACAGGGTCGGGCCGTCGGGTTGCGGCGCCCTCGGCCGGCGAGGCCCAGGATGCGCGGCCTCCCGGACGTCGGCGTCCCGTACGTCGGCGGCGGGGCCCGGCTCGGGCGCCATGTGGCCCTCGGGGTCGTCGACGTCGCCGGCCTCGTCGCGGTGCAGGCCCTGACCGGTCGCGTGGTCGACGCCGGCGAGGAAGGCCCGGGCCTCGAGCAGGCGCGGGTAGCGCTGCATCCACGCCTCGAACTGCGGGCCGTGGTCGCTCACGAGCAGGTGTACGAGCTCGTGCAGCAGCACGTAGTCGACGACGTACTCGGGCATGGCGACAAGGCGGTCGGAGAGCCGGATGCTGCGGTCGACCGGCGTGCAGGAGCCCCAGCGGCGGCGCTGGTTGGAGACGAACCGCACGGTGGCCGGCTCGGCCCGGCCGTCGAGGTAGCGCCGGGAGAGCTGCTGCGCGCGGGCCATCAGCTCGGCGTCGGAGCGACGGCCCCGCATCTCGCGGGCCTGCAGCCGGCCCACGAGCTCGTCGACGTAGGGCTTGATGTCGGCGCGCGCCATCCGGTGCGGCACGACGACGATCGTGCGGCCGTCCTCGCGGTAGGCCGTGACGCTGCGGCGGCGCCGCGTGCTGCGGCGCACCTCGACGTCCGGCGGCAGGCCGGGGATCTCGACGACGTGCTGGCTCATCGAGGCCGACAGTACGGCCCCCCTGCGACGCCGGCTGCACGCGACGCCGCCAGCGGCATCACGCGTCGGGCCGACGGCCCCGGCGGATGTCCGGAGCGTGACGGGACGGGGCAGCGCGGGTCCGCTGGACGAGGCGAGGCTGCGCTGAGTGACCGGTACGACATGTCCACCGGCCGAGAACTTTTCGTCCACACGCGGTGGATCGTGTCGTCGCAGGTCGCGCTCGGCGCGTCGTGATCTTCCACCGGCCCGTCCCCAGGGCTGTCCACCCCCGGTCCACAGCGGCTCGCCACCGTGTCCCCAGGTCGTCCCCAGCTGCGTCCACAGCGGTGTTCATCCAGGCGTTGACCCCCGTTCCACTCCGGACCTAGGTTCCCTGTCCGACAGGCCCCCGGGAGAACGGGCCGGTGTCCGCAAGGGGAAGGCGGACAGCGGCTGCGAGACCCGGGGGCCCTGTTGTCTCCGGCCGTCGTCCCCGGGACGGGACGCGGGGTCCGGAACCCCGACCCCGCCTCCGCGGCGGGCTCGCGGCCCGCGGGAGCGTGGGGAACGCCTCATGAGGCGCGCATCCTGTCCGGTTTTGTCCCATTTCGTCCCTTGATTCCGGCGTCCGGCGGTGCGCGCCTCCGCGAGTCGCACGCTCCGGACGCGTAGGGTCAGGGACGCCCAGGCCACCCCGGTGGCCCGTGCCGGACCGAACCCCCCACCGGCGGGGAGCACGGGACGGTACGTACCCACACCAGGAGGAGGACCCCCATGGCGGACGAGAGCTACACCGGCGAGGCGTACTGCGTGAAGTGCAAGGAGAAGCGCGAGTTCACCGGCGTCGTCGTCGAGAAGAACGGTCGCCGCATGGCGCAGGGCACCTGCCCCGTCTGCAGCACCAAGGTCAACCGCATCCTCGGCAAGGCCTGATCCTCCAGGGATCCAGCTCGAGCCAGGAGCGATCGACAGCTCCGCGAGGCCCCCGACCGCACCCGCGGTCGGGGGCCTCGTCCGTTCCGTCGGGGTCGCGACGGGCCACCCCTCGGACAGCCCTCGCATCGCACCGGCCCGGGGTGGTTGGGTCTGCTCCGTCCGCTCCCACCGCCCGGAGGTCCGCTCCCCCATGACCGACGTCGTCCCCGGCGCCGCCCACCCGTCCACCGCAGCCGACGTGCAGGCGCTGCTCGCCTGCGTCGACGCGCAGCGCGAGTCCGCCGCCGAGCTGCTCGGCGCGCTCATCGCGGTGCCGAGCATCGGGGGTACCCCGGCAGAGGTCGAGGTGCAGCACCTCGTCGCGGACCTGCTCCGAGACAGCGGCATGACGGTCGAGACGTGGGACATCGACGTCGACGCCGTGACGTCGGACCCGCAGTTCCCCGGCCAGGAGGTCGAGCGCGCCGCGGCCGTGGGCGTGCTGGCGACGACGGGCCGGCGCAGCGGCGGCGGCTCCCTGCTCATCGACGGCCACACCGACGTCGTGCCGCCGGGCGACCCCGACGCCTGGACGGGCGACCCGTGGACGATGCGGCGCGAGGACGTCGGCGGCGTCGAGACCCTGCTCGGCCGCGGCGCCTGCGACATGAAGGCCGGCGTGATCGCCACCGTGCTCGCCGTCCGCGCTCTGCGCGACGCCGGCATCGAGCTCGGCGGCGAGCTGCTCGTCGCGCCCGTGATCGGCGAGGAGGACGGCGGGTTCGGCACGTTCGAGCTCGTCCGCCGCGGGGTTCGCGCCGACGCGTGCATCATCCCGGAGCCGACCGACCTCGACATCGTGCCGGCCAACGGCGGCGCGCTGACCTTCCGCCTGCGGATCCCCGGCCAGGCCGTGCACGCGTCGCGGCGCACCGAGGGCGTCAGCGCGATCGAGAAGTTCCTGCCGCTGTTCACCGCGATCCACGACTTCGAGGCCGTGCGCAACGCCTCGGTGCACCCGTACATGCAGCGGTGGCCGCTCGCATACCCGGTCTCGATCGGCACCGTGCAGGCCGGCGACTGGGCCTCGACCGTGCCCGACCTGCTCGTCGCCGAGGGGCGCCTGGGCGTGGCGCTCGAGGAGACGCCGGAGCAGGCCCGCGCGGCGTTCGAGCAGGCCGTGGCCGCCGCCGCCGCGAAGGACACGTTCCTGCGCCACAACCCGGTGCGCGTCGAGTGGTGGGGCGGCCAGTTCGCCCCGGGCCTGTCGACCGACCCCGGCCTGCTCGACCTCGTCAGCGGCGCGCACACGGCCGCCGCGCCCGACGCCCGCGAGCAGGAGGTCTACGGCGGCCCCTACGGCTCGGACCTCCGGCTGCTGGCGCCGTCGATGCCGACCGTGCAGTACGGCCCGGGCGGCGCGCAGCACGCGCACTCGCCCCACGAGCAGGTGGCGCTCGACGACATCGTGGTGACCGCCCGCGCGCTCGCCCTCGCGACCCTGGCCCACTGCGGGCGCGCCTAGCGCATCGGGGGTGTGGACGGGCCCGGCGCTGCACAGGCCCGCCCGGGCACGGTGCGGGCATGAGCCGTCAGATGCCCCGCCCCCGACCCGGCCGACCGCTGCTGCGCCGCGCGCGCGACCAGGTGCAGGTGGGCCTCGACCCCGCCGCCGCCGTCGTGGTGAGCCGGCTGTCCGACGACGCGTCGTCGGCGCTCCTGCGCCTCGACGGCGGGATCGGGCTCCACGACCTCGTGGCGGCCCATCCCGAGCTCGGCCCGGTGCTCGACTCGCTGCACCGCCGCGGCCTGCTCGACGACGACGCCGACCGGCCGACCGCGCTGCCGGCCTTCCGCCGCGAGCGGTGGGGTGCCGAGCTCGGCGCGCACGCGCTGACGTCGTCCTACCCCGCGGCGACGGCGCGGCTGCGGCGCCGCAGCAAGGCGGCGGTCGCGGTGCGCGGCAACGACCGGTGCGCGGCGATGGTCGCGGTCGGGCTCGCCGCCGCGGGGGTCGGCGTCGTGGCGCTCGAGGGCCCCGACACCGTCGTCGGCCCGCGCGACCTGACGCCCTCGGGCCCGTTCGAGCCGCAGGTGCCCTGGCTCGAGCACGTGGCCGAGGCCGTGCGGCGCCAGGGTGCCAGCCCCGCGGCGTCGTCGTCGCGCACGCGCGGGCCCGTCGCAGTCGTGGTGTGCGCGTCGGCCGACTCCGACGTCCCCTGGACCGATCCCGAGCTCGCCGACGACCTGCTCTCCGACGGCGTGCCGCATCTGCCGGTCGCGGTATCGGGGGTGCAGGCGCGCGTCGGGCCGTTCGTCGTGCCCGGCGTCCCGGGGTGCCTGTGGTGCCAGGAGCACCGGCGCCGCGACGCCGACCCCGCGTGGCCAGCGCTGGCCGACCAGCTGCGCCTGCACCATCCCCGCGCGACGACATCGCTCGGGATCGTGGCGTCGGCGGCGGCGGCGCTCGCGGTGGCCCAGGTGCTGCAGGTGGTCGATGCCGGGCGCGACGCGCGCCCCGCGTCGCTGGGCGCGCAGCTCGTCGTCGCGGCCCCGGATCTTCTCGTGGAGCGGCACGACGCGCCCGCGCATCCGGTCTGCGGGTGCGGGTGGGCGGGGTACGCGTCCACAATGGTCGGGTGACCGACCTCCCCCGCCGCGCCCTCACCCGGGGCGCCCGGCTCGCCGCGCTGCCGATCGGCTACGCCGGACGCACCGCCGTCGGCCTCGGCAAGCGGGTCGGGGGCGCCTCGGCCGAGGCGGTCGCGCTCGAGGTCCAGCAGCGCACCGCCGAGCAGATCTTCAAGACCCTGGGCGAGCTCAAGGGCGGGGCGATGAAGTTCGGCCAGGCGATGAGCATCGCCGAGGTCGCGCTCCCCGAGGAGCTGCTCGGGCCGTACCGCGCCACCCTCACCAAGCTGCAGGACGCCGCTCCGCCCATGCCGGCCGAGACCGTCCACCGCCAGCTCGCCGACGCGCTCGGCGAGGACTGGCGCGACCGCTTCGCCGAGTTCTCCGACAAGCCTGCGGCTGCGGCGTCGATCGGCCAGGTGCACAGGGCCATGTGGCACGACGGCCGCGAGGTCGCCGTCAAGATCCAGTACCCCGGCGCCGGCAAGGCCCTCATGAGCGACCTCAACCAGGTGTCGCGGATGGCGCGGATGTTCGCCTCGATGTCGCCGGGCCTCGACATCAAGCCGCTCATCGCCGAGCTCAAGGAGCGCGCGGCCGAGGAGCTCGACTACCTCGTCGAGTCCGGGTACCAGCGGCAGTTCGCGGCGGCCTACGAGGGCGACGACGACTTCGTCGTGCCCCACGTGCTCGCCGCCGCCCCCACCGTCGTCGTGTCCGAGTGGCTCGAGGGCTACTCGCTCGCGAAGGTGATCGCCGAGGGCACCCAGGAGGAGCGCGACTACTACGGCACGCTCTACCTGCGGTTCCTCATGAGCGGCCCTACCCGCGCCAAGCTCCTCCACGCCGACCCGCACCCCGGCAACTACCGCGTGCTCACCGACGGCCGGCTCGGCGTCCTCGACTTCGGCGCGGTCGCCCGCCTGCCCGAGGGGCCGCCCGCCGCGATGGGCTCCCTGCTGCGTCTGGCGATGACCGGCGACGCCGACGCCGTCGTCGAGGGTCTGCGCGCCGAGGGCTTCATCAAGCCCGACATCGAGGTCGACACCGAGCAGTTCTTCAACGCGCTCATGCCGTTCGCCGAGCCGGCGCTGAGCGAGGAGTTCCACTTCTCGCGCGATTGGATGCGCGGCCACTTCAACCGGCTCAACGACCCGCGCAACCCGGACTTCACGGTCGGCTTCAAGATCAACCTGCCGCCCAACTACATGCTCATCCACCGCACCTGGCTGGGCGGCATCGGCGTGCTCTCGCAGATGGACGCCACCGTGCCCATGCGGGCCGAGCTCGAGCGCTGGCTCCCCACCTTCGCCGGCTGAGCGGTCGCCGCGCCGCCGCGTGACCTCGCGGCTGCGGGTGGTTGGATACGGCGGTGCTGTCCCGGACCCCCGCATGGTCGCTCGCCGTCGCGGCGATGCTGTCGGTGCAGACCGGCGCCGCGCTCTCGACCCGGCTCTTCCCCGCCATCGGCCCGGTCGGCACGGTCTGGCTGCGCCTCACGGTGGCTGCCGTCTTCTTCCTGGCCCTGGTGCGGCCCTCGCCGCGGATCCTGCGCGACGGGCGGTGGAAGGCGCCGGTGCTCCTCGGCCTGATGACCGGCGCGATGACGGCGTTCTTCGTCCTCGCCATCGACCGCATCCCGCTCGGCACGGCGGTGGCCATCGAGTTCCTCGGCCCGCTCGGGGTCGCGGTAGTGCGCTCGCGCGACCGGCGGGGGCTGCTGTGGCCGGCGCTCGCGCTGATCGGCGTCGTGCTGCTCACCGAGCCGTGGACCGGGGCCGTCGACCCGCTCGGCATCCTGTTCGCCGCGCTGGCCGGCAGCGGCTGGGCCGGCTACATCCTGCTGACGCAGAAGGTCGGCGACACCTTCGCGGGCGTGCAGGGTCTGGCGCTCACGATGCCCGTGGCCGCTCTCGCCACCGCGGTGGTCGGTGTGCCTCAGGCAGCGGGCGGCATCACGCCTGCGGTGCTCGCCGCCGCGATCGGGCTCGCCGTGCTGCTGCCGATCATCCCGTTCACCCTCGAGCTGCTCGCGCTGCGACGCCTCACCACCGCCGCGTTCGGCACGCTCATGGCCCTCGAGCCGGGGATCGCGACGCTCATCGGCGCGCTGGTGCTCGGCCAGGTGCCAGGGCTGCTGCCCGTCGTCGGGGTGGTGCTCGTGGTCGCCGCCGGCGTCGGCGCGGAGCGCTCCGGCCACCGCCAGCCCCCGCCCGTGGGCGAGGGCACGGCGTAGGTCCGTCGCCGGCACGACGGCTGAGCCCGTCCCCCGCGCGGGCTCGTCGTTGCGATCGGCTCAGCCGGCGCTGCACCACTCGCCGGGGGTGTGCGCGGTGTGCACCACGCGCAGCTCGGTCTCCTTGTCGCCCAAGGACTTCGGGCGCAGCCCGTCGCTGACGGCCCACTCCCACGACGTTCCGTGCTGGAGCTCGTTCTCCGCGAGCGCGAGCGGCAGGAGCCGCAGCCGTGCGTCCATCCACTCCGGTGACCAGGGGCCGTCCTCGAGGATCGACTGCGCGGCGCGAAACTCGAGGTAGATCGTGCGGCGCAGGCTCGAGCCCTCGCCCGTGGCCGGCGAGCCGTGCACCACCATGTCGTCGTGGATGAGTACGTCCCCGGGACGCATCTCCACCTCGATGGCACCAGGCAGCTCGTAGCCGTAGGTCTCCGCCAGCGAGCACGCGTCGGTGCGCTGCTTCTGCGAGCCCGGCACGACGTGCAGAGCGCCGGCGCCGGAGCGCGAGTGGTCGAGGTAGACGTCGACGTTGAACAGCCGGTGTCGCCGCTCGTGCACGGCGTCCTGGTGCCACGGCACCGCCGCGCCGTCGCCGGGCACCTTCACCACGAGCGACTCGTAGGTCGGCACGAAGTCCGGGCCGGCGAGGCTCTCGGCGATGCCGAGGACCGCGGGCGACCCGAGCAGCTCGAGCGTGACCGGCTCGCCCTTGGCGTGGATGTAGTCGATGCGCCAGAGCACGCGGCCGTTCGGCCGGTTCGCGTAGAGGTGGTCGGCCTTGCCCTCCTCGGCGGTGTCGAGCCAGCGCGCGGTGGCGTCCTGCAGCCGCTCGAGCAGGTCGGCGGGGATGCGGTCGCGCAGCACGAGGTAGCCGTCGCGGTCGAACGCGGCCACCTGCTCGTCGGTGAGCAGCCAGTGCTCGCGGAGGCTGTCGGCACGGGCGTCGAGAGCAGTCATGGGGTTGACGGTAGGGCGTCGTATCCGGGCATGATTCACGGATGAGCGCCGGTTCTTCCCGAATCCTCGCCTGATGGCGCGGGCGCGTACGCCGCTGCACGAGGTGTTCGGCCTCGCCTGCGGGCTGTCGTCGGTGCCGGTGATGGAGCGCGCGCACCGCCACGACGACGTCGAGCTGCTGCTGCCGCTCGGCGGCTCGGCCGTGGTCGAGCACGCCGGCGGGCGCCACGACGTGCCCGCCGACGTGTGCGCGGTGCTGTGGGCCGGGCTGCCCCACCGGGTGTCGGAGAACGACGAGGGCACGTCGGTCGCCTGGCTGACGGTGCCGCTCGCCGAGGTGCTCGGCTGGCAGCTGCCGGCGTCGTTCACGGCCGACCTGCTCCGCGGCGGCGCGGTGCTCATGGACGCCCCGCCGCGGCTCGCGCTGGCGATGGCCGACTGGCAGCGCGAGTCGCGGGCGGGGTCGGCGTCGGCCCGGGCGGTGCGGCTCGAGGCGCAGGCGTGGCTCACCCGTGCGGCGTCGGCATCGCGTGCGAGCACACCCGACCGCCCGGACGACGCCGCCACCGCCATGCTCGCCCTGATCTCGCAGCGCTTCCGCGAGCCGCTGCGCGTGGCCGACGTCGCGGCCGCGGTGCACCTGCATCCGAGCACGGCGTCCGCGGTGTTCCGCGAGGCGACGGGCGTCACGATCGGCGAGTACCTCGCCCAGTGCCGGGTGGCGGAGGCGCAGCGCCTGCTCATCCAGACCGACGCGACCACCGCCGAGGTCGCGCAGCGCGCGGGCTTCGGCTCGACCAGCCGCCTCTACGAGCGCTTCGCCCGCGACTGCGGCACCTCCCCCGCCGCCTACCGCCGCACGATGCGCTGACGTAGTGGTCGCTCTGGATGGGTGAGCGACGGCTATAGGCGTCGCTCACCCCTCCACAGCGAGACTCCGGCGCGTCGCTGGTGCGGGTGCGGGGGTGGGAGCAGGATCGGTGCCGTGACCGTGCTGACCTGCTACCGCTGCGGGACGTCGCTCGACTCCGACGCCGACGAGCAGAGCGGCATGGCGGCGCTGTCGTGGGTGTCGGCCCGCGAGCGCGGCCGCGACGTCTTCTTCTGTCCGCAGTGCGCACGCGACAACCTGCGCAGCATCGAGGGGAAGCTCGACTCCGACTGGTGGTAGCCGGCGCGCGACGGGTCAGTCCGGCTCGACGCCGAGGTAGACGAAGCCCGGGCCCTCGTCGCGGAACGGCACCCCGAGCGGGTCGAGCGCGGCGTGCAGCGCGCTCCCCCACTCGCCGCGCACCTCGTCGCGCGCGGTCTCGAAGCCGTGGTCGGCGGTGAGCAGGAACAGGCAGTCGTCCAGCAGGCCGCGCTCCTCGAGGTGGTCGAGCATCGAGCCCAGCCGCTGGTCGCAGTCGCGCAGCCCGTCGGTAGCGATCGCCGACCGCGGCCCACCGGCGTGGTGGGCGGCGTCGGTCGTGTACTGCGACCACCACGCCACCACAGGCAGCTCGTCGGGGTCGGACGCCGAGAACAGGCCCTTCATGGTGGCCAGCCCCAGCAGGTCGATCGCGGAGTAGAAGCCGTAGTCGTCGTCCTGCTCGCACCGCGTGTGCGTGACCATGTCCGACGCGTACGGGTCGGGCAGCAGCGCGCGGACGGCGGTGAGGAAGTCGCGCGACTCCGCGCTGCCCGCCTCGCCGGGGTCGACAGCGCCGGCGTCGTCGGACAGCGCCGCACGCACGAGGGCGAACGTCGACGCCCACGCGCCCCGCTCGGTCATCTCGTTGACGCTCGCGGTCCGGACGCCGGGACGGGCCGCGGCCACGGCCTCGAACAGCGTCGTCACGCCGTCGCGGTACAGCTCGGACGTGCGGTGCCACGTGGCGGCGTCGTTGGGCACGACCCGCCGGCCGTGGTGGCGGTCCCAGTAGACGTTGCCGACGACGCCGTGGCGCCCCGGCCCCACGCCGGTGAGCGCGCTGGTGTGGTTGACCAGGGTGAGCGACGGGAACTCGGCCACCGCGCCGCCGGTGAGGGCCAGGCCGCGGGCCAGCAGGCGCTGGACGCTGGGCAGCACGCCGGTGAGCGCGAGGTCGAGCAGCGAGCCGGGATGGCCGCCGTCCCACAGCAGCCCGATCACGTGCTTCGCGCCCGGGGCGACGAGGTCGGTGCGCGCCCGGCCGTCGAGGTGCGCCAGGTCGTCGAGCGGCACACCCGCGGCGTACGCCAGCGTCGGCATGACGTCGACGAGCCGCGCATGCTCCTCGATGAGGCCGTGCCGCTGCAGGCCCGAGCCGCTGAGGACGAACGGGGCCCGCGACTGGATGACGTCGAGCGACCCGTGCTCGCCGCGGTGGCCGCCCTGCTCGGGGAACCAGTGGCCGGCGGTGTGCACCACCGCGAGGTCGGGGCTGCGGGTCTCGGTGAAGAACGAGGCGAGGCGCAGCCACGGCAGCGGGTAGGCGTTGCGCGCGTGGTCGGGCGAGGGGTCGGCCACCTCGCGCTCGTAGGGCAGGAAGGCCAGCGGATCGGTGCTCGGCAGCGGGTGGGCGCCCGAGACGACGTCGCCGTCGGGGTGGTCGGCGTCCAGGCGCGCGACGCCGCCGGAGTCGGCGACCAGCACGGCGCGGGGCCGGCCGTCGGCGTCGCGGCCGGCGTCGGGGTCGGGCCAGCAGACCAGGGCGACGGCGGGGGCGAGGTCGGGGGAGGTCAGGGCGGCGACGGCGGCGTCGAGCGCGGCCCGGTCGATCACGGCGTGGCTCACGCCTCGATCCAACTACGCCGGGGCGCTCCACGCCGGTCGTACCGGCCCCGGGCATGGCGGAGGGCGGGAGACTTGGGGTCTCCCGCCCTCCGTCGGGTGTTCCTGCCGCAGTCCGTCCGGCGCGAGCCGGGGGTTGTCACCGCGAGAAGGCGTGCTGCGCCTGGTGCTGAGCCAGGACGGCGGCCTCTCGGGCGAGCCGGGCGCGGCGCTCGGCCGCCTCCGCCCGGCGGGCGGCGCGAGCTGCGCGACGACGTCGCGAGAGCTCGGCCTCAGCCTGGCGCGAGGCGAGATGGGATCGAGCCATCTGCTCGGGGATGTAGTGCATGTCGGTCTCCAGATCCGTGGACCGCGCCGTCAGCGACGGTGCGGGATGAAGCTCGGTGAGAGCCGTCACCGGGTCGGTGACGGCGAGGGAGCCGCTGCCGGGGTGGCAGGGCTGCGTACGACGGGTCATGCGGCGGCACCCCCGCGCTGCGCCGGGACGGCGCAGACATCGAGGAGCTCTCCGTCGAGCAGGTCGCCGTCGAGGTCGCAGTCCTCCGCGAACGCCTTGATCTCTCCCGAGATCTCGGCGAGGCGGGCGGCCAGCGCCTCCTCGGCGGCCCGACGGACGAGCGCGTCGTCCTTGCGAGGACGGCCGGGGCGCCGCTTGCGCGCCACGACGCGGCCTCGCTCGAACAGCTCGCCGCCCCAGACGCCCCACGGCTCGCGGCGCTCGAGGGCGCCGGCGAGGCAGGCGGCGCGCAGTGCGCAGCCTCCGCAGAGCTCCTGGGCCAGAGCCACCTGGTCGGGCGTCTCTGCGAACCACAGGTCCGGGTCGTACGACCGGCACGGCGTGCTGACGTCGAGGTCGTCCGCCATTCCGAGGGCGAGGACGATGTCGAGGGTCATGCTCATCGCGCTGGTCACCTCCTTCATCTCCCGCGGGGTCTCCGCGGATCAGGTCGTGCTGGGCAGGTGTCGTGCTGGTCGTGCACCCGGACCAGAGGGGGTGGGACTGGTCCGGGCGGGTGCGCCTCCCGCGTGGAGCTGGTGCGGAAAACACGAAGGCCGCGGTTCCCGGTGTCGGGATCCGCGGCCTCGAGGTGCCGTGTGGTGAGTGGTCTCACCCGCTAGAACCTCGAAGCTGCGGAGCGCCGTACGTGGCGTCGACATCGGTGCCGAAGAAGACACCGGTGGCCGGGACGCTGGGCTTGCGCGAGCGCAGGCCGGCCTGGACGCCGTGGGCGGCCACGAGCTCGCGACGCCACGCGGCAGCCGGGATCACGGCAGCAGCGGGCAGCACGACGAGAGCGGCCGCCAGGATGTTCATGGTGCTGATCATCGGGGCCACCTCCTTCGTCGTGTGTCGCGCGCGGGTCGCGCGGTGCGAGTCCAGAGGTTACGCAGGGGTTCGCCGACGGCGCAACGAGGTTTTCCGCCGGATTCCGCCGGTCGTGATGTTTTCGTGTCCTGGACGGCGTCCGTTCACGTCGGATCTGCGGCCGTCAGGGCGTCCGGGAGGACGCCGCTCCACGACCTCCCCGGCCCCCTGCAGCGGAGGGCGCAGGCGCCGGTTGCGGGGTCAGGCGGCGTCGTCGGGATCGCTTGCGGCTGCTGGGATCTCGCCGCGAACGAGGGCCAGCACGGAGTCGCCGTAGACCTCGGCCTTCTTGGCCCCGATCCCGGTCACCTTGAGCAGCGCCGAGCGGTCCGTCGGCAGCACCGTGGCGATCTGCTCGAGGGTGGCGTCGGAGAAGACCACGAAAGCCGGCACGGACTGGCGTGTCGCCTCGTCCTTGCGCCAGGCGCGCAGGCGCTCGAAGAGCGCCTCGTCGTACGCCGACGGGCAGCCCTCGCACCGGCCCAGGGCGATCTCGCGCCCCGACACGAGGGCCTTGCCGCACACCCGGCAGGTGTCGTTGCGGCGCTTGCGGGATTCCCGCGACTTCGAGCCCGACCCCCGGTGCACGCCGCCCCCAGCGCGGTCGTAGCGCGGCTCGGGGCCGGCCACGGCGTCGAGGAACGGCGAGCGCTCCCGTCGGCCGCGGCCCGTCCGGCTGCGGGCCCACGACAGGCCGAGGTGCATGCGGGCCCGGGTGCAGGCGACGTAGAACAGGCGGCGCTCCTCCTCCAGGCGGGCCGGGGTGTCGGCGTACTGGATCGGGAAGGTGCCCTGGACGAGGCCGGCGACGAACACGGCGTCCCACTCGAGGCCCTTGGCGGCGTGCACCGTGGAGAGCGTGACGCCGTCGGCGGTGGGCGCCGCCTGGACGCTGGCGCGCTGCTCGAGGTCGGCCACGAGGGCCGACAGACCCGCCTCGGGGTCGGCGGCGGCCAGGTCGTCCGCCAGGGTCACCAGGCGCAGCAGGTTCTCCCAGCGCTCCCGCACCGCGCCCTGGCCGCTGGGCGGCTCCGGCGTCCAGCCCATCGCCGACAGGATCGAGCGGACGTCGGAGCCGAGCTCGCCCGAGGACTCCCCCGCCCGCGCCGCGCCGCGCAGGCGGGTGACGGCCTCGCGCACCTCGCCGCGCTCGAAGAACGCCGACTCGCCGCGCAGCACGTAGGGCACCCCGGCCTCGCCGAGGGCCTCCTCGAAGACTTCCGACTGCGCGTTGATCCGGTACAGGACGGCGATCTCGCGCGGGGGCACGCCCTGGGCGACGAGCTTCGCGATCTGGGCCGCGACGGCCGCGGCCTCGGCGGGCTCGTCGTCGTAGGAGGTGACCCGGGGCTCGGGGCCCTCGGGGCGGGTGGGCCGCAGCTCGAGCTTGAGCTTGGCCTCGGGGCCGGTGGCGCTGGCCAGCACCTTGTTGGCCAGGGAGACGACCTGCGGCGTGGAGCGGTACGACCGCACCAGCCGCACCTCGGTGGCATGGGGGAACCGCTGCCGGAAACCGACGAGGTACCGCGAGCTCGCGCCGGTGAAGGTGTAGATGGTCTGGCTGGCATCGCCGACGACGCAGAGGTCGTCGCGGTCGCCGAGCCAGAGGTCGAGCAGCCGCTGCTGCAGGGGGTTGACGTCCTGGTACTCGTCGACGGTGAACCAGCGGTACTGGCGTCGTACCTCGTCGGCGATGTCGGGCCGGGTGTCGAGCATGCCGACGGTGAGGAGCAGCACGTCCTCGAAGTCGATGAAGCCCTCGTTGGTCTTGCGCTCGTCGTAGGCGGCGTAGGCCTCGGCGACGTTGTCGAGGGTCATCGACCCGGGCGGCTCGCGGCGGGCGGCGGCGGCCGCTGCGGGGTAGTCGCCGGCGACCACCTGGCTCGACTTGGCCCACTCGATCTCGGCGGCGACGTCGCGCGCGAGCGTGGGGTCGTTCCAGCCGCCCCGGCGCAGCACCGGCGCGAGCACGCGGGCCTTGCTCGGCAGGATCTCGGGCACACCGCCGCCGACGACGCGTGGCCAGAAGTAGCGCAGCTGGCGCAGGGCCGCGGAGTGGAAGGTGCGGGCCTGCACTCCCTCGACGCCGAGGCCGGCGAGCCGGTGGCGCATCTCGCCGGCGGCGCGCGCGGTGAAAGTGACAGCGAGGCTGCGGCGGGGGTCGTGCTGGCCGGTGAGGACGCCGTGGGCGATCCGGTGGGTGATGGCGCGGGTCTTGCCCGTGCCCGCGCCGGCGAGGACGACGACCGGGCCCGAGAGGGCCAGGGCGACCTCGCGCTGCTCGGGGTCGAGCGCTGCGAGCACGGCCTCCGGGCCGGCCGGGGCGCCCGCGCCGGGCAGGAGGAGGTCGCTCACCCGAGCATCCTGCCAGCCGCAGCGGACACCCCCGGACCGGCGTGTGGACAGGCCCGGGGCAGTCGGGGGTCCGATCGCGCTCCCCACGACGCGTACCGACCCCCAGCTCCACGGCCCCACCAGGTTGGGGGTCCGATCGCGCTCCCCACGACGCGTTCCGACCCCCAGCTCGGCGACCCTGGCGCGCGGCACCCGCTCGGCTGCTCCATGCTGGGAATCCCTCGGCGCCGTCCGGCGTTCGCCGAGGGAGAAGAGCACGATCCCGACTCGACGAGGAGCGCCCCGGCCATGGCCGTGACGATGTACAGCACGACGTGGTGCGGCTACTGCAGCCGGCTCAAGGCCCAGATGGGGCGCGAGGGCATCGAGTTCGTCGAGGTCAACATCGAGACCGACCCCGAGGCTGCCGCGTTCGTCGAGAGCGTCAACGGCGGCAACCAGACCGTGCCCACGCTGCTCTACCCGGACGGCTCCGCCGAGACCAACCCCAGCATCGGCCAGGTCAAGGCCAAGCTCGGCCTGTAGCGCTCAGGGGAGGCTGCGGCCCCAGGCGGCCAGGGACTGCAGCACGGGCTCGAGGGCCCGCCCCTCGTCGGTCAGCGAGTACTCCACCCGGGGCGGCACCTCGGCGTAGATCTCCCGGTGCACCAGGCCGGCGTCCTCGAGCTGGCGCAGCCGGTCGGTCAGCGTCTTCGGGCTGACATCGCCTAGCGAGCGCCGCAGATCGGTGAAGCGGCGCGTGCCGCCCAGCAGGTCCCGGACGACCAGGATCGTCCAGCGCCCGTCCAGCACGCGCACGGCCTTGCTGACCGGGCACGAGCCGTCCTCGCAGAGCGCAAAGCCGGGGGTCGGTTCCCGTTCGGGAACCTGCTTCCGCGTTGACAACCGATCCACCGTCCTTCCTAGGTTCCGTTCTGATGCTACTTCAGAAAGGGAACCATGATGCGACCGCTCCGATTCACACTGCGCACGATCGCCGTCGTCCAGGCCTTCTTCGGCGCCCTCTTCCTCCTCGCCCCGTCGGCCGCCCCCGGGCTGCTCGGGCTGACCGAGCAGCAGCCGCCCTGGGTCGACTGGCTGTTCGCGATGATGGCCGCGCGCTTCCTGGGCTACGCCGTCGGCATGTGGCTGGCCGCGCGCGACCCGCAGCGCCACGTCGCCTGGATCGACACCATGATCGGCATCCAGACCCTGGACTGGCTGGCCACGCTGGCCGTCCTCGCCTCCGGTGAGCTGGCCCTGCGCAACGTGACCTCGGCAGCCTTCCTGCCGCCGCTGTTCATCGCAGCCCTCCTCTGGTGGCACCCGCGGCGCGCCCGCAACCGCGTGCGGCTCGCTGAGACGGCCGTCACGGCCGCCGGCTGACGACGACCCACCGCATCCGACGCCGTGGCGAGGGGCGCGACGTATCCGGCGAGGGGCTCCCGCGCCGGCTGGAGGGCGGGCGCCGGGGCCGAGGAACGAGGCCCTGCGCGCCCGACCGACGGCGAAGCCGCCGGCGCAGGCGCGTAGCGGCCAGGTAGCAGGGGGTCCGGGGCTGCCGACCCGGACCCCCTGCTGCTCGTGGGTCAGCGGCCGGGCAGACCGGCGGCTGACGCGTCGTAGTACGACCGGTTCTTGAGCAGGGACCCCGCCTCCTCGTCGACCACGACGACGGCGTCGGCGTGCCACTGCAGCACCGAGCCGGGGCAGGACGCCGTGAGCGGGCCCTCGAGCGCCTCGGAGATCGCGAGCGCCTTGGACTCCCCGGTCGCGACGAGGACGAGCCGGCGCGCCGAGAGGATCGTGCCGAGTCCCTGCGTGAGGCAGTGCGTGGGCACCTCGTCGACCGCGGCGAAGAAGCGCGCGTTGTCCTCGCGCGTGCGGTCGGACAGACGCTTCACCCGGGTGCGCGATGTCAGCGCCGAGCCGGGCTCGTTGAAGCCGAGGTGCCCGTTGGCGCCGATGCCGAGGATCTGCACGTCGACGCCGCCGAGCCCGGCGATCGTGCGCTCGTAGGCGGCCGCGGCCGCCGTCAGGGCGTCCAGGTCGGCGCCGCTCCCGTCGGGCACGTGGAGCCGGTCACGGGACAGCCCGACGACGTCGCACACCTCGCGCTCGAGCGTGGCCCGGTACGACTGCGGGTGGCCCGGGGGCAGGCCGACGTACTCGTCGAGGGCGACGCCGGAGAGCTCCGCGGTCCGCAGCGATCCGGACGACGCGGCGCGGCCCAGCTCGCGGTAGAGGCCGAGGGGCGACGAGCCCGTGGCCAGTCCCAGGACGCCCGGGCCTGCCGCGGGCAGCGCGGCGAGCACCATTGCCGCCGCCTCCACGGCGACGTCGTCGGGCGTGGGGACGATCAGGACCTCCACGTCGTCACCTCCGGGGTCGTGGCCGCCGGCCGTACCAGGTGCGCCGCGCCGATGGCGGCTACCGGCACGTCGGTGGCGATGAACGAGACGCGGTCGGGCAGGCCCAGCGACGCGAGGAAGGGCGATGCCTCTCCGCGCACCCGCAGCTCTGCGCGGATCGCCTCGAGCAGCGGGTCGCCCATCGCGGTGAGGCCGCCGCTGACCACGACGTCCTGCGCGCCGCAGCCGAGCACCAGCACCTGGATCGCGAGCGCGACGCCGTGGCAGAGCGACTCCGCGGCGAGCACGGCAGCGCCGTCCCCGCCCGCAGCCCGCCCGAACAGGTCCCAGCCGTGGTCGGGCGCCTCGGGCCAGATGCGCAGCAGCGCCGTGCCCGACGCGAGCGTCTCGAGGCAGCCGGTCTGCCCGCAGGCGCAGAGGACGTCGCCGCCCACCGGGATGTGGCCGATCTCGCCGGCCACGCCGTCGACGCCGCGCACGACCGAGCCCGCGTGGACGACGGCGGCAGCCAGGCCCGTGCCGAGGTTGAGGTAGGCGAGGGTGTCGTCGAGCCCGCGCTTGCGCAGGCGGTGGGCGCCGAGCGCCGCGGCCTTCACGTCGTTCTCCACGACGACGCCGATACCCAGCGCGTCGCCGAGCAGACGTCCGAGGTCGAGGTCGTCGACGTCGAGGTTCACCGCGTGGCGCACGGTGCCGCCCACCGTGTCGACGAGCCCGGGGATGCAGACGCCCGCGGAGGAGATGGCGGACGGGCCGCCGACCTCGGCCACGACACGACGGGCCTGGTGCGCCGCCTGCGCGACGACGTCGTTGTTGCCGCGTCCCGACGGCGCGGTGGCAGACGCGAGCACTGCGCCCTCGCGGTCGAGGACGACGGCGGCGGTCTTCGTGCCGCCGATGTCGATGCCGAGCCTCACAGCGCCACCCGCCCGTGCAGCAGGTCGACGAGGACGCCCGAGACCGCGGGCGAGCCGCCCCACGTGGTGATGCCGGCGCCCCCGCGCGGCCAGCCGCAGTCGACGACGACGACGTCGCGGCCGTCGGCGCGGAGCCTGTCCGCGAGCTCCCACGCCGGGTGCGCGGCCACGAGGTTGCGGCCGACGACGGCCACGCGCGGTGCGTCGCCCTCCGATGCGTCGGCACCGCCGACGGAGGCCGGCCCCCACGGCACCTGGCCGACCGCGAGGTTGGCATCGGTCGACACCTGCAGCACCGCCACGGCGCCGTCGCGCCCGAGCCAGGCCCGGGCGTCGTCGGACACGTCGAACGCGCGCAGGACGTCGGCGCTCACGGCAGGAGCCTCGGCGGCGCCGAGCTCGCGTGAGCGCAGAACATCGACCCGCGCCACCGCGTCGCGCAGCCGGGCGATCGGGAGCCGCCCGTCGTCCACCGCGTCGAGGACGGCGTCGACGATCGCGGCGAGCTGGGGGCCGTCGGTCTGCGATCCGAGGCAGAGGAGGTCGTTGCCGGCGACGAGGGCCCGCACCGCGGCCTGGGGGATGCCGATGGTGCCGCTGGCGCCCGCCATGTCGAGGGCATCGCTGATGACCGCGCCCTCGAAGCCGAGCTCGCCGCGCAGCACCTCGGTGACGATTCGGCGCGAGAAGGTCGCGGGGACGTCGGGGTCGAGGGCGGGCACGACGACGTGCGCCACCATCGCGCAGGACGCCCGTGATCCCCTGAACGGCAGGAGCTCTCGCGATCGCACCACCTCGAGCGGCTCGTCGACGACGGGTAGCGCGTGATGGGAGTCGGCGGTCGTCGCGCCGTGGCCGGGGAAGTGCTTGACGCAGGCCAGCACACCGGCCGACTGCAGGCCATCCACCCACGCGGCGCCGTGGCGCGCGACGAGGGCGGGGTCGGCGCCGAAGGAGCGCGTGCCGATCACCGGGTTGTCCGGCGCCGAGTTCACGTCGAGCGACGGCGCGAGATCGAGGTCGATCCCCGCGGCGCGCAGGTCGGCACCGATGCGCGCGGCCTCGGCGCGGGTGACGTCGGTGTCGTCGATCCGGCCGAGCACCGCGTTGCCCGGGTAGGGCGAGCCGGTGCGGTAGTGCAGCCGCGTGACGTCGCCACCCTCCTCGTCGACGGCGACGAGCAGCCGGGGCGAGCGCGCGCGCAGGTCGGCCACGAGCGCGGCCACCTGCTCCGGGGTCTCGACGTTGCTGCCGTACAGCGCGACGGAGGCCAGGCCCTCGGCGAGGGCGTCGTCGAGCCAGCCGGGGATCGCGGTGCCGACGAACCCGGGCATGAGGGTGCGCAGCACGAGCCGGCGCGTGGCGTCGCCGCTCACCCCTTCACCGCCCCGCCGACCAGCCCCGAGCTCATGCGGCCCTGCACGATCATGAAGAACACGATGACCGGCACGGCGACGAGGGCGGACGCCGCCATCACGGCGCCCCAGTCGATCTCGCGTGTGGCGCTGGCCTGCACGAACCCGCGCAGCCACAGCGGCAGCGTGCGCGACTGCTCCTCGGTCATCACGACCAGCGCGACCGTGAACTCGTTCCAGGCCTGCAGGAACGCGTAGACCGCGGAGGCGACGAGGCCGGGCGCGAGCAGCGGGAACGTGATCTTCAGGAATGCCTTGGTGCGCGACAGGCCGTCGACCATCGCGGCCTCCTCGAGCTCCGCCGGCACGCCCGCCACGAACCCGCGGAGCATCCACAGGGTGAAGGGGATGACGGCGGCGGCGTAGAGCACCGACAGGCCGAGGATGTTGTTGAGCAGCCCCACCGAGCTCATCATCTTGTACTGCGCGATGAACAGGCCCTCGGCCGGCAGCATCTGGATGAGCAGCAGGGCGAGCACGAAGCCGAGTCGGCCGCGGAACCTGAAGCGGCTCACGGCGAGGGCGCCGAGGAACGCGATCGCGATTGCGGCGACGACGGTGATGAGCGTGACGGCGAGCGAGACTCCGAGCGCCTTGATGAAGCCGGGATCGTCGAGGACGACCTTGAAGTTGTCGAGTGAGCCGCCGAAGGGCAGCAGCCGCGGGGTCGACTCGTTGAGCACCGCGTTGGGCAGCAGCGACGAGTTGAGCATCCAGTAGACGGGGAACGCCCACACGAGTGCGATGACGACCGCCACGACCGACCAGCCGGCGTTCCCGATGCGGCGGGCGTTCACGACGCCTCCTCCTTCATCAGCGAGCGCACGTAGTACCAGCTAAGCGCGATGGTGAGCAGCAGCATCACCACGGACACGGCGCTCGACATCCCGAAGTCGCCCTTGCCCGTGCCGAGCTGGTAGATAAACGTGCCGAGCAGGTTGGTCTCGTTGGCCACGCCGCCCGCGTCCTGCAGCATCTTGATCTGCGTGAAGACGCGCAGATCCCAGATCAGCTGCAGCAGCAGGACGATCGAGAGCACCGGGGCGATCAGCGGCAGGATCACGTAGCGCAGCCGCTGCCAGCCGCTGGCGCCGTCGAGCTGGGCCGCCTCGAGCACCTCGCCGGACACCTGGGTGAGGCCGGCGTAGATCGACAGCGCCACGAACGGCACCGACATCCACACGACGATGACGCCGGCGACGATGAAGAACGACAGCGGTTGCGCGAGCCAGTTGTGGCCCTCGGCGTCGGTGAACCCGACGTTGACGAGGAACCAGTTGAGCAGGCCGCGGCGCCAGTCGACGATCCAGATCCAGATGGTCATCGCGGCGACGACGGGCATGGCCCACGCCAGCAGCAGGGACACCTGCAGGACGATCCGCGGCCCGCGGGGGACGCGCTGCATGAGCAGGGCCAGCAGGCCGCCGATGAGCACGGTGGCGAAGGCGACGACGATGCAGAAGACGATCGAGCGGACGACGACGGCCCACAGCGACGGGTCGGTGATGAGCGTCTTGTAGTTCTCGAGGCCGACCCACTCCGGCGGTTGGCCGAACTGCTGCTTGAGGCCGTACTTGCGGAAGCTCGTGACGAGCTGCCAGCCGACGGGGTAGCCGAGGGCGAGCACGAGGATGACGAGCGTGGGGAGGACCAGCGTCCAGGCGACGCGGCGCTCCTTGCGGCGGCGGGCCTTGTGGCGCGCGGCATCACGCAGGTCCTCGGCGTCGGGCTCGCGCACGGCGTCCGGCGCGGCCGCCGCGGCAGGTCGCTCAGCGGTGGGCAGCACGGCACTCCCTCCTCTCGAGGGCGTTGCGGTGACGGGGAGGGAGGTCGGTGGGGCGGTCCGGCGGACGGGTCGTCCCGGCCGCCGGACCGGTGATCACTGCTGGTTGAGGATCGGCGTGATCTTGGCGTCGTACTCCGCGGCGAGCGCCGCGAGGTCCGTGGAGTCCTTGATCTTGCCGAAGAACTCCTCCATGAGCTGCTGCGACTCGACAGCGGCCCAGCCCGGCGCGGCCGGGGTCAGCTTCGAGTTGGACGCCGAGGCGATGAGGGCCTTGGCGAACTCGTCGTCGCCGAGGGCGCTGACGTAGTCGAGGTTGGCCGGGCCGAGGCCCGACTTGCCGAGCAGCTGCTGGTACTCGGGCGAGAAGATGATCTTGAGCAGCTCGCGGGAGAGCTCCTGGTTCTTGCTCGTGGCCGAGATGCCGATGTTCGAGCCGCCGGCGAAGACCGGGGCCGGCTTGCCGTCGTTGCCCGGCAGCACCATGACGCCGAACTTCTTGTCGTTCCACTCGCGGACGGGCTTGCCGTCGACCGTCTTCAGGTCGCCGATCGACCAGTGCGCCCAGCCCGGGGCCATGATCGTGGCGGCGGCGAGCTTGGTCTTGCCGGTCACGGCGCCGTTGGCGTCGGTGATGACGTCGGCGTCGTTGATGTAGAGCCACGGCGACTGGTCCTTGGCGTCAGCCGGGGCGTTCGACGCGGTCTTGTAGATCGCCTGCAGCTGCGCGAGACCCTTGAGGCTGTTGGGGTCCGACAGCGTCGACTGCCACTGGCCGTCGACCTTCTTGGCCAGGTCGCCGCCGTTGGCGAAGATCCACGAGATGCCGTTGCGCCAGTCCTGGCCGCCGATGAAGAAGCCCGAGAAGTTCTTGATGTCGCGGGGGTTGTCGGTCGCCACCTTGGCGACGGCGGCGTTGAACTCGTCGAGCGTCGTGGGCGCGGCGACGCCGGCCTCGCTCCAGACGTCCTTGCGGACGAACATGTAGCGCGAGCCGAAGTAGTAGGGCAGCGCGTACTGCTTGCCGTCGACCGAGCCGGCCTCGACGAAGGACGGCAGCAGCTTGTCGCCGCCGAGCTCCTGGTAGAGGTCGCTCACGTCGGAGAAGGCGCCGACGTTGGTGAACGTCGGGGCCTGGGTGTTGCCGAGCTCGACGACGTCGGGCGTGTTCTCGGCGTCCGGGAGCGCGGTGGTGAGCTTGGTGAGCAGGTCGCCCCAGCTCTGCTCCTCGATGACGAGGTCGGCGCCGGTCTTGGCCTTGAACGCGGTCTTGAGGTAGGTGCGCAGCTCGTCGGGCGTGTCGCCGCCGGCCAGCCACAGGGTGATGCTCTTGCCGGCGTTGTCGGCGGACGACGCCGCGGTGGGCGACGTCGAGGTGCCGGCATCGGTGCCGGAGCTGCACGCCGTCAGCGCGAGCGCCGCGGCGGCTGCGGCCGCGGCGAGGCCGAGAAACTTCTTCATCCGAGGACTTCCGTTCCGGTGAGGCGCCGCGCGATGCGGCTGGATGGGGTTGTCGTGCTGGTCGTGCGCGTCGGTTCTCACGTGACCCCCCACTGGTCCCAGAGGACCAGGACTCCTGCTCCGCGGAGCACGATGTCGTCCGGGTCGGCAGCCACCCGGACTTGGAGGGACGACGCGTTGCGGGCGAGCATCCGACGTCGCAGGGTCTCGTCGACGGACGCGAGGAGCGCCCCTTCGACGAGCTCGTGCGGACCGCTGATCACGACCTCCGAGAGGTCGAGCGCGGCCACAACAGGGGCGAGGGCGATACCGAGACGCTCGCCGGCCGCGCGCAGCGGGGCGTCGTCGTCGGGGCCCTCGGCGAGCGCCTTCTGCAGGCGCGGGGCGGCGACCCAGGTCTCGAGGCAGCCGACGTTGCCGCAGCTGCACTGCGCGCCGCCGTCGGTGCCGACGGTGACGTGGCCGATCTCGCCGGCGGCGCTGTGGGCGCCGGTGATGCGCTGGCCGTTGACGATGAGGCCGCAGCCGACGCCGAGGCCGATGCGCACGAGCGCGACGTCGTCGCCGCCGTCTCCGAGCGTGTGCTCGGCGTGCACCGCGGCGTCGGCGTCGTTGCAGACGAGCACCGGCAGGCCGGTCGCGTCCGAGAGCAGCTGGCGCAGCGGCACGTCGGTCCAGCCGAGGTTCGGCGCGGTGATGACCTCGCCGTCGGGGCCGACGACGCCCGGCGTGCCGACGCCGATCCCGAGCAGCGGGCTGGAGGCCAGCGCGACGGCGTCGCGGGCGAGAGCGAGGACGTCGGCGACGACGTCCTCGCCGACGGCCGAGCCCGACAGCGGCCGCTCGACGCGGCGCAGCACCGTGCCGTCGAGGTCGAGCACCGCGGCCCGCAGCACCTGCAGGCCGGTGAGGTCGAGGCCGACGACCTGCAGGCCGTGGCGGTCGACGTCGACGAGCATGGCGGGCTTGCCGGGGCGGGAGGCGTCGGACTGGCCGACCTCGACCACCTGGCCGCGCTCGAGCAGCTCGCCCACGAGGTCGGACACGGTGACCTTCGTGATCGAGAGCCGGCGGGCCAGATCGGCGCGGCTCATGGCGCCCTCGGTGTAGAGCACCTGCAGGACGAGGGAGAGGTTCTGGCGACGCCCGTCGGTGGGCAGCACGGCGCTGTCGTGCTGCAGCCGGCGCGGGGATCGGGTCGTCACAGGAGTTAGTAAAGTTTACTAACCAACTGCGGTCAAGAGGCTGGCCGCGCCGGTTACCGATCCGTGATGCGAACAGCATCGCCGCAGGTCAGCGCCCTGCGCCGCAGCCGCAGGCGCCTCAGGACGCCGCGATCCACTCCCCCGCACGCAGGACTCGACGCACCTCGAGGGTGCCCGGTTCCAGCACGACGGCGTCGGCCCGGGCGCCTGCGGAGAGAGCCCCGCGTCCGTCGATCCGCAGCGCGCGGGCCGGGCCGGCGGCGGTCTGGAGCACCGCCCGCAGCAGGGCGCCGTCGTCCGGATCGGGTCCCGCGATCGAGCGCAGCAGCTGGTCGGCCGTGGCGGTGCTGCCGGCGATCGTCGGGGTGCCGGCGATGCGCGCGACGCCGTCCTCCACGTCGACCTCGAGGTCGCCGAGCAGGTAGCGCCCGTCGTCGGCGGCCGCCGCGGCCATCGCATCGGTGACGGCGATGAGGCGTCCCGGCGCGACGGTCGCGTCGAGCCACGTGCATAGCGCCGGATCGAGGTGGACCCCGTCGCGGATCAGCTCGAGCACCACGCGCTCGTCCTCGAGCAGGGCGACGACGGGCCCCGGATCGCGATGGCGCAGCGGGCGCATCGCGTTGAACAGGTGGGTGGCCTGGGTGGCGCCGGCGTCGATCGCCGCGCGCGCCGTCGCGTGGTCGGCGTCGGTGTGCCCCACGGCGGCGACGGCGCCGAGGGCCGTGATCTGCCGGACGGCGTCGAGCCCCCGCTCGAGCTCGGGGGCGATCGTCACCATGACGACGGCGTCGCTGCCGACGAGCTCGTCGACCTCGTCGTGGGCGGGCGCCCTCAGCTGCTGCGGGTCGTGGGCGCCGCACTGGTGGTGCGACAGCCACGGGCCCTCGAGGTGGATGCCTGCCAGCACGCCGTCCTGCACGAGCGGCGTCAGCGCGCCGATCTCGCGCCGGATCCGCTCGCGCGGGCCGGTCACGAGGCTGGCCACGATCGTCGTCGTGCCATGGGCAGCATGGGCTCTCGCCGCTGCGAGCGATGCGTCGACGTCCTCGCCGAACGCGTGCCCGCCGCCGCCGTGGCAG
The DNA here is from genome assembly GCA_020161245.1 of Actinomycetota bacterium. Lineage (GTDB taxonomy): Bacteria > Actinomycetota > Actinomycetes > S36-B12 > CAIYMF01 > Longivirga. Next base: position 75,222 of record JAIUOK010000002.1, read on the forward strand.
TGGACGTCGACGAACCCGGGGACCAGCACGACGTCGCCGAGGTCCTCGACAGCCGTGCCCTGCGGCGGCAGACCCTCGCCCACCGCAGCGATCGTCGCACCCTCGATGCGCACCCATCCGGGGCGCAGCACCCGGTCGGGGGCGACGACGGCAGCGGCCGCGAGCACGAGGTCCATGACGCCGCGACGCTACCCCGCTCGCAGCCGCTCGCGCGCAGCAGAGGCCCGACGGCGCGGCTTCTCGCGCCGTCGGACCGCCTCGGGCGTGGCGATCAACCGGCCATGCGCTGCTGCAGCCAGTCGCCGAGGACCTGCTGGTACCGGGCGCGGTCGGTGTTCCACGACTCGACATGCTGGGCGCCCGGGAACTCCACGTACTCAACGGTTCCCGGGTGCAGGGCCGCGAAGTCGCGCGACACCTGCACGCCCACCGTCGGGTCGGCGTCGCCGTGGACGACGAGCGTCTGCACCTGGTCCCAGACCGCGTCGTCGGCGTAGTCGATGGCCTTCCAGTCGACGCCGTAGCGCAGGCCGGACATCCACTCGGCCACGGCAACCAGGCTCGACGGCGGAGCGCCGACCACCGGCAGAGCCACGGTCTTCGCGCCCTCCTCGACGACCTGACCGGCGTTCACAGCGGCGGAGTCGAGGAACACGCCGTCGATGTCCGACACGTCGGACGCCGAGGCGAGGTAGCCGGCGACGACCGCCGTCCCCATCGAGTTGCCCATGAGCACGATGTGCTCGGCTCCCTGCTGGTGCGCGTAGGCGACGAACGCAGCGACGTCCTCGTCCTCGGTCTGGCCCCAGTCGAAGCGGCCGTCGTCGTAGGGCGTGTTGCCGTAGTCGCCGTAGTAGGTGATGACGACGGCGTTGAGCCCGGCGGCGTGGACGGTCTCGAGCTCGCGCAGCATCTCGCGCGGGAAGCCCTCGCGTCCGTGCACCATGACCGCGGTCCAGGTCGACGGCGAGGCCGCCGGCACGTACCAGCCCGGGAGGGTGCCGTGAGAGTCGGTCACGGAGATCGACCGGAACGGCAGCCCGAGCGCGGTGGACGGGTCGCCGAGGTACCAGTCGCGCTCCAGGGCGGCGGCGGTGCCCGCCTCCGGCGCCGTGCCGACGATGTCGGTCAGCGGCCGCGTCACCGTCGTGCCCGTCGTGGCGCTCGGCGGCCCGACGTAGGCGGATCCGCCGTCCCACAGCAGCGCGTACGACGACGGCTGCGCGAACGACGGCGATGTGTCGCCGGACGCCTGATAGGTGATGGCGCCGTCCCCGACCGCCGTCACCTCGAGGTTGTAGGTGGCCTGCTGCGGGCCGGGATTGCTCTGCAGGGCGCCGGAGTCGATGCGGCCGGAGAAGTACCAGCCGCCGCCGAGATAGACCAGGGCGAGCAGCGCCGCGACGACGACGGCGGTCCAGACGAGCGCACGCCTCCCCCGCCGGCGTCGAGGTGCAGGTGCGTCCGGAACGGGCTGGGCCGATGCGGACGGGATCGGGATCGTGGAGCCGTTCATGACAGCCTCCTCCCCCGGCAGGCCGCCCCCACGGCGGCACCGCCCGGGACACCTCGCACGCTATGCGCACTCGGGCCCGGAGTCGCGCGGGCGAGAGCTCTGCGGGGCCTACCCTGTGCCGGTGAGCACAGCGACGCCGTCGGAGCGGCACCTGCTGCGCGCCCGCGACCTCGCCGACTCCCGCTACACCGAGCCGCTCACGGTCGACGACCTCGCCGCCGCCGCGCACATGTCGCGCGCGCATTTCAGCCGGGCATTCAAACGCGCGTTCGGCGATTCGCCGTACAACTACCTGCTCACCCGCCGGCTCGAGCGCGCGGCGACGCTGCTGCGCAGCACCGACTGGTCGGTCGCCGACATCTGCATGTCGGTGGGCCTGTCCAGCGTGGGGTCGTTCACGACGAGCTTCACCACGGCGTACGGCATGAGTCCCACCGCCTACCGCGCGTACTTCCCGCCGGCGGCCGAGCTGATCACGATCCCGGGCTGCGTGCTGCGCGCCTACGGGCGCCCGACGAAGAGCACGATCCGAGAAGACCGCGTCTCCTGAGCGCTCGTAGGTTCGTCGCACGCAGACGACCGAGGAGGGTCACTCATGAAGCTCAGCACCACGCAGGTGTGGGTCCGCGACCAGGACGAGGCCGTGTCCTTCTGGACCGGCAAGGTCGGCTTCGAGATCAAGGAGGACGTGACCGTCGCCGAGCTCGGCAACTTCCGCTGGGTCACGGTCGGCCCGAAGGGGCAGGACGGCACCGCCATCGTGCTCATGGCGATCCCCGGCGAGCCGGTGATGGACCAGGGCACCAAGGGCGACGTCGAGAAGCTGATGTCGAAGGGGTTCGCCTCCGCGCTGTTCTTCACGACCGACGACGCGATGGGCGTCTACGACCGCCTCGTGGAAGCCGGCGTGGACGTCGTCGACAAGCCGCAGGAGCAGCCGTACGGCCTCGACTTCGGCTTCCGCGACCCCAGCGGCAACCACTACCGGGTGGCCCAGCGCCGCCCGATGGGCTGACGCTCCCAGCAGCGCACGATCGACGCCGCAGACGCGAGAGCGCCCGTCCCGGATCGGGACGGGCGCTCCTCGTGCATCCGGGCCGGCGTCAGCCCTCGTTCCCCGACGCCTTGGCCGCTGCCTTGAGGTCGTCTGCCACGACCTGGTCGACGGCCTTCTCCACCACGCGGTCGGCCTTCTCGAGCGCCTTGCGGATCTTGATCTCGCCCGGGTCGGACACGAGCGCGACGAGGCCGGAGTGGCCGGGCTCGATCGCGTCCTGCAGCTCCTCGGCGAGCTCCTTCTTGTGGTGCCGCTCCCGCAGCGCACCGACGCCGGCGCCCGCGGCACCGGCGACGACCGCGCTCCCGAGGATGGACGGCGGGAAGATCACGCCGAGCACGACGCCGCCGACGACGCCCCAGCCGAGGCCGCGGCGCGTGCTGTGGTCGGTCACCTTCTGCACCTCGAGGATGCCCTCGGCGTTTCGCGACACCACGAGCACGCCCTCGATCTCGACGGAGGTGCCGTCCTCCGCCTCCTTGAGCGCCTCGTAGGCCTCGAGCGCCGTGGACTCGTCGCTGAAGTCCGCGACGATGAGCGTGTAGGCGCCATCGCTCACCACCGCGGCGTCCACCGTGATGGCGTCGTCCACCGCGCCTGCCGCGTCCACCGTGATGCTGTCGTCCTGCGTGCTCGCCGCAGCCGTCTCGTCCGACACGTCGACCACTCCTCCCGTACGTATGCGAGGGCCGGTCCCCCCGGGATCGAACCTAGCCACGCAGCGGCGCAGAGCAACCCCTCTCACCCGCATCGGGCGACCCCAGCCGAGTTTCGTTACGGAAGAGGGGTCTTCAGGGCGTGCGCGACGAGCGGCGATAAGGAAGCACAAGGCGGACCCGAGAGCGAAGCCGACGGGACCGACGACGCCCCCTCCGACCCACAGCGTGAAGCGATGATTGCAGCGACCAGAAGACCAAGAGCACGAAAGGCAGAGGGAACGAGCTAAGGACGAGACCACGACCCCGGGAGCTCGCCGCCGTACCAGTGCTCGATCAGCCGCCGCGCGATCGACACCCTCGGAGGGATCCGCAGCTCGCCCGACTCCGCCGCCGCGCGCATCTCCTCGCGCGTGAACCAGCGGACCTCCTCGATCTCCACGCCATCCGGCACGGCGACGCGCGAGCCGGCCGCGAGGCGCGCCCGGTACCCCAGCATCAGGCTGGACGGGAACGGCCACGGCTGGGAGCCGAGGTAGTCCAGCGCCGACGGGTCGACGTCGACGCCGGCCTCCTCCGACAGCTCGCGCAGCACCGCCATCTCGGCGCTCTCCCCCGCCTCGACAAAGCCGGCCAGGGTGGAGAAGAACGATGGCGGCCACTCCCTGCGGCGTCCGAGCAACGCGCGGTCGTCGGCGTCGGTGACGAGCACGATGACCGCCGGGTCTGAGCGCGGGAAATGCTGCGACCCGTCGTCCGGGCAGACCCGCGACCAGCCGGCCTGCGCGGGCTGCGACTGCGTGCCGCAGCGGGGGCAGCGCGGATGGGTGGCGTGCCAGTTGGCGAGCGCGACGGCAGCGACGAGCAGTGCAGCACCGGTGTCGTCGAGCTGCGCGCCGCACTGTCGCAGGTCGCACCAGCGCTGGCCCTCGCCGGCCTCGGGCACGTCGGCCTCGGGCGGCGCGAGCACCGCGAAGACGGCGGCGCCGTCGACGACGCCGACCAGCACGCGCACGCCGTCGACCGGCGCCTGCGACGGCGTGGTCAGGACCAGGGACGCCGCACCTCCGGCGTCGGCGCCGTCCCAGTCGACGAGCGCGGATCCCTTGTGCACCAGCAGGATCCGGGTGCTCTCGTCGGCCCAGGCGCCGGCGATCCACGCGGCGTCGTCGCGGCGCTCGGCGGCACGGTCGAGGTCTCCCCGAGCCAGGGCGAGGGCGTCGAGCAGACGGGTGTCGGGCACGTCAGACCGCCGTCGAACCGAGGTCGGCCCACAGGTGCGCGACAGCCTCGGCGCCCTTGAGCAGGAGCTCGACGTCGGCCTTCTCGTTCGGCGCATGGATGCGGTCGTCGGGCAGCAGCACACCCATGAACAGCACCGGTCCGAGCAGCTCCTCGAGGTCGGCCTCGGGCCCGCTGCCGCCCTCGCGGGTGAAGAGGATCTCGTCGGTATCGAAGGCCTTCTGCATCGAGCGCACGACAGCGCCGAGCGCGGGATGGTCCATCGGCGTGGAGCACGGGCGCACCCCCGGCCGGTCGACGGTGAGGGCCAGCCCGATGCCGTCGGGGATGGTCCCGTCGGCACGCAGGGCGCCGAGGAAGGCCTCGAGCTGGGCACCGACGTCGCCAGGGTCCTGGTCGGCGACGAGCCGGAACGACAGGTGCGCGTGGGCCTCGCTCGGGACGATCGTCTTGCCGCCCGGGCCCGTGTAGCCGCCCCAGATGCCGTTGACCTCGGCCGTGGGCCGGGCGCCGATCCGCTCGAGCGTCGTCTGCCCCTTCTCGCCGTAGGTCGCGCGCGACTGCGCGGTCTGCAGCCATGCCGCCTCGTCGAACGGCAGCCGCTCGACCAGCTCGCGCTGCTGCGGCGTCAGCTCGACGACCTTGTCGTAGAAGCCGGGCAGCTGCACCCGGCCGTCGGCGTCGTGCAGGCGGGCCACGATCCGGGCGATCACCGTCGCCGGGTTCGGCACAGCGCCGCCGAACTGGCCGGAGTGCAGGTCGCCGTCCGGGCCCGTCAGGTCGATCCGGGCGCGGACCATGCCGCGCATGCTGACCACGACCGACGGGGTTGCGCGGTCGAAGATGCCGGTGTCGCTCACGACCACGACGTCGCAGCCGAGGCGGTCGCGGCGGTCGAGCAGCAGCTGGCGGAAGTGCGGTGAGCCGTTCTCCTCCTCGCCCTCGACGAGCAGCTTGAGGCTGACGGCGGGCGACGTCCGGCCGGTCGTCGCGAGGTGCGCCGCGAGGCCGTAGACGTGGTAGAGCACCTGGCCCTTGTCGTCGATGACGCCGCGGCCGACGATCTCCTCGCCGTGCGGCCCTTGCCGCACGAACGGCTCGAAGGGTGCGGACTCCCACAGCTCGACGGGGTCGACGGGCTGGACGTCGTGGTGGCCGTAGACCACGACCGTCGGCGCATCGGCGTCGTCGGACGGCCACTCCGCGAACACGGCCGGAGCGCCCGCGGTGGGCCAGATCTCGACGGTCGGGAAGCCAGCCTCCCGCAGCCTCGCGGCCCACCACTCGGCCGAAGCCTGCACGTCGGATGACCGCTCGGGGTCGGCCGACACCGACGGGATCCGCACCCACTCCGACAGATCAGCGAGCAGCTCCCCCCGCCGAGCCGCCACGAACTCCCGCACAGCACCGTCACCAGAAGCCACAACGAGACCCTACGACCGCCCCGCCCCCACCGCAGGCCGCCGCGACCGCGAAGCCGGCGCACGGCGACGCCCGCGACCGACCCGCCCCGAGAGCGAAGCCAGCGCACGGCGACGCCCGCGACCAACCCGCCCGGAGCGCGAAGCCCGCGGACCGAGACAGCCCAGACCAACCGGCCCCCAGAGCGAAGCCAGCGCAGGGCGACGCCCGCGACCAACCCGCCCCAATCGCGAAGCCGGCGGACCGGAGGGCAGGGCGCAGCCTTGGCCGACGGGACGCCGAGAGTCCTCCCCCTACCAACCCAGGCAGCAGCAGCGACCCCGGAGTCTGCAGACAAGGCCGACAGGAGGGCCGTCGTCGATCCCGGCGCCGGCGATCAAGCCTGCCGCGCCGCCGACGGGACCGACGACGGCCCTCCAAACATCCGACGCCCAAAGCCGCGCTGACGAAACCACAGGGCTCCAGACCGACAGACAGACGAGGCGCACCGGCACGACGACGGCACCACAGACCGACAGGCAGATACCCCTGTGGATGACCGTTGCGATGAGGGGCAGAAGTGTCCGGGTCTATTGGTCATGGGGACCCTTCAGCGGGAACGTCCGGCGCGGATTCGTGGGGGGCGCGTGGGGGCGTGCGAGGATGCGGAGGAGGGCTGGGAGACCGGCAGAAGGTGGCGAGGGGCAGGGATGAAGGGCTTCATCGGGCAGCTCACGGGCGTGCGCTTCGTGGCTGCGGCGTGGGTGATGCTCTACCACTTCCAGGTCCCCCTGGCCGTGAGCGGCCTGCTGTTCCCGATCCTCCACGAGGTGCTGCGCGTCGGCCGCCTCGGCGTCGACCTGTTCTTCGCGCTGTCCGGCTTCATCATCACGCACACGTACCTGCAGAAGATGGGCCCGAAGCTCACCTGGCCGCGCTCGCGGCACTTCCTGTGGCTGCGCCTCGCGCGCATCTACCCCGTCCACTTCGTGATGCTCAACGTCGCTGGCATCGCGGTGTTCCTGCAGGCCAAGGTCGCCGGCGAGAGCGTCGACCGCGACTGGTTCAACCCGGTCGACTACCTCAAGCAGGTGCTGCTGATCCACGAGTGGGGCGGCGATCCGCAGCGTGGCTGGAACTTCCCGGCCTGGTCGCTGTCGATGGAGTGGCTGGCCTACCTGCTCTTCCCCCTGCTGGTGCTGGCGCTGTGGCGCTTCCACTCCCGGCTCTCGACGCGCGCGCTAGCCGTGCTGTGGGTGCTCGTCCTCGTCCCGCTGCTCTGGTACGGCGTCGCCTACAACGGCGACCCGTACTACATCTCGTCGTGGGGCTCCACGATCCGCATCCTCACCGAGTTCACGGCCGGCGGGATCACCTACCTCATCGTGCTGCGGTTCTGGGGCGCGGCCGACGAGGGCCCGCGCCCGCGCGTCGAGCGGCTCGCGACGACGCTGTCGGTGGTGCTTCCGGCGCTCGTCGTCCTGGCCGCCGTCACGCTGGGCCGCCTGCCCGCACTGCAGTGGACCGGCAGCGGGCTCGAGGACACCCCCAACGCGCACGACCTGCCGCCGAAGATGCACCTGCTGCTGGTGCCGCTGCTCGTCGCGTGGATCGGCGCGCTGGCGCTGTCCAAGCGCGGCCTCGCCGTCGGTCTGTCGCACCGGCACCTGGTGCTCGGCGGTTTCATCTCCTACTCGCTCTACATGACCCACACCGTCTGGTACGGCCTGTGGCGCGCGGGGATGAGCAAGGTCGGCATCGACGGCGGACCGCTCTACCTGGTGGCCACGATCGGGCTCATCGTCGGCGCGGTGGTCATCGCGTGGCTCATGTGGCGCTTCGTCGAGGAGCCCGCACGCGAGTGGATGCGCCGCCGCTCGGGCGAGCGGCCGAAGCCGGTCGAGGAGACCGCGCTCGAGGCCCGCTGACCTCGGTTCTGCGCTCCGCCGTCCCTGCACCTAGCCTCGACCCGTGCGCCTCGCCACGTTCAACCTGCTGCACGGCGTCCCCGTGTCCGGCGGGATGGGCGAGCCCGAGCGCGACGCCCAGGGACGTCCCATCGGGCTGCCCCCGGTGTCCGACGACTCCGCCCTGCGCGAGGCGGTAGCCCTGCTCGACGCCGACGTGCTCGGTATGCAGGAGGTCGACGTCCACCAGCCGCGCAGCGGCGGCGCCCACCAGGTGCGGTCGGCAGCCGAGGCGCTCGGCGCCGCGCACTGGCGGTTCAACCCGTCGGTCGCCGGGACGCCCGGTGTCCCCGGCTGGGTGGAGGCCACCGACGCCCACATGGCGGCGGTCAACCCGGCACCAGCCGTGGCCGCCGGCTCCACCGCGGCGGGCATGGACGACGATTCTGCGTCGAGCGGGCCGCTCTACGGCGTCGGGCTGGTGTCGCGGCTCCCGGTGGCCGAGTGGCGCACCACCCGCTTCGATCCCGCCCCCTTCAGCCTGCCGCTGCTGATCCCGGCCGAGCCGAGGCCACAGTGGGTGCGGGTGCACGACGAGCCGCGCGCGGTCGTGGCCGCCGTCGTCGAGGGCGAGCACGGCCCGTTCACCGTGGCCACGGCACACCTGTCGTTCGTGCCCGGCTACAACATCCGCCAGCTGCGGGCGCTGCGGACCTGGCTCGCCGGCCTGCCCCGGCCCCTCGTGGTCCTCGGCGACTTCAACCTGCCCGGCCGGCTGCCCGCCCGCATCACGGGATGGACGCCGCTGCTGCGCCAGGCGACCTACCCGTCGATGAAGCCCCGGGTGCAGCTCGACCACGTCCTCGTCGACGGGATGTCGGCGCGCCAGCTCGCGTCCGCGGCGGCGCAGGTGCGCATCCTGCCCGTCAGCGACCATGCCGCCGTCACGGTCGACCTCGACCTGTAGCAGTCAGGCCGGCGCGACGACGTCGAGCCAGCGCTGCGCCTGCGCGGCCGTCCGCAGATGCACCTTGCGCAGGTGAGCATGCTGCGGGTCGGCGAACATCGCGGCGAGCTGCCGCCGCCGCTCGCTGTAGGCCCGCATCGACCACTGGACGGGGTGCTCGGGGTCGAGCCAGTCGCGGAACCCCTCGGTGTTGCCGTTGAAGGTCTCGCGACGGTTCCACGCGCGGTCGAAGGAACGTGCCAGCACCCGGCGCAGCACCACCGGCCGCGACAGGTCGAGCCACACCACCGTGTCGGCGCGCGACCACACGAGCTCGCGCACCTCCGAGTAGCCCATGGAGTCGAAGACCCAGGCGTCCTGCGCCGCGATGGCCGCGACGTCGTCCTCGAACGACGGGATCTTGGTCCAGTTCGGCCCGTGGTAGAGCGCGTCCATCTCGTGGAAGGGCAGTCCCAGGCGCTCCGCGAGCTCGCGGGCCAGCGTCGTCTTGCCGGTCCCGCTGATCCCCCCGACCAGGACGCGCTTCACCCGGCGACCCTGCCACGCGGAACCCAGGAAATGCCGCGAAACCGGACCTGGTTCTGCGGGATCTCCTGAGTTCGGCGTGGCCTCTCAGGCGAGGAGGCGCTCGAGCTCGGCGCGGTCGGGGAGGTCGGCGGGGCGGACCGTGGTGCCGTCGCGGACGTAGACGAAGGCCGCCGAGACCTGGTCGAGGGGGACCCCGACGGTCTCGGCGTAGGCCACCCGGTAGACCGCGAGCTGGAGCGGATCGGCGGTCTGCGTACGGGAGGTCTTCCAGTCGACGACGTCGTAGCGAGTGACGCCGTCGTCGTCGATGCTCGCGAACACGGCGTCGATGCGGCCGGGCACCACCCTGCCGCCCAGCACGAGCGAGAACGGCACCTCGATGGCGAGGGGCGTGCGGGCAGCCCACTCGGTGCGCAGGAAGGCCTCGCGCAGGCCGACGAGGTCGCTGTCGTCGTCGATCTCCGCGTCGGCCGCGCCGGGGAGGTCGTCGGGCTCGAGCAGCGGCCGCACGCCGAAGTGGTCCTCCACCCAGGCGTGGAACCGGGTGCCGCGGCGGGCGGCGGGGGCGGGCGGCTGCGGTACCGGGCGCGCAAGCCGGCGCGCGTAGGCGTCCGGGTCGGACGCGAGCTCCACCAGGGCCGACGCCGACAGCGACGACGGCACGGCGACCGTGCGCGTGGACGCCCTCTCGCCGCGGCGCTCCTCGAGCAGCAGCGCGATGTCGTCATCCCATCCGAGGACGGTCTCGAGGTCGTCGGCCGCCAGGCCGGACAGCGGCGACCACTCCGACATCTCGCCGGCGAGCTCGGCGTGCTCGGCGCGCAGGTCGTCGACCGTGGCGCCCATCGCTGCCTCGACCGCAGCGGCGGCCGCGCGGCGCCGCTCGAGCGCGGGCTGGTCGGGCACCACGGGCCAGTCGACCTCGATGGCGGCGTCGAGCACCGGGTTGGTCGCGTCCTCCTCGGGCTTCGGCGCCCACGCCACGACCTCGCCGTGGCCGTCGAGCGCCGCCTGCCGGAGCAGGTCGAGGTAGTCCGACGCGCCGCGCGGCTTCTTCTGGGTGGGCCCCCACCACGATCCTGAGGCGATGAGCAGGCGCTCGGCGCGGGTGATCGCGACATAGGCCAGCCGCCGCTCCTCGCGCTCGTCGTGCGTGCGGCAGTCGGCGGTGAACTGCTTGAACGACGCCGGCACCAGGCCCTCGAGCTGCGGCAGCGACGCCGCATCGCCGCGCAGCGGGTAGGGCAGGGTGGCGCGCGAGCCGGTCCACCGCGAGCGGCCCTTGCTGGAGGGGAAGACGCCCGCGGTCAGCGAGGGCAGCACGACGACCGGCCACTCGAGGCCCTTGGCCCGGTGCACGGTCATCAGCTGCACGGCGCCGGGCGACGGCGGGCGGTCGAGCTCGGGCACCTTCTCGTAGCGCTCGGCCAGACGCAGCCAGGCGAGGAACGCGCCGACGCCGGTCTCGCCCTCGGCGTCCTGGAACGCCGCGACGAGGTCGACGAAGGCGTGCAGCCCCTCGGACCGGCGCAGGGCGAGCAGCTCGGGCGCGGCCGCGAGCTCGACGTCGAGCCCGGTGGTGGTGATGACGCGGTGGACGAGGTCGGCGAGCGGCTCGCCGACGTGCCTGCGCAGCTGGCGGATCTCGGCCGACACTGCGGCGAACCGGCGCACGGCGTCGTCGCCGTAGGGCAGGTCTCCGGGGTCGTCGAGGGCGTCGAGCAGGGAGACGACGTCGGCCGGGTCGGCGCCGCCGACGGCGTCGTCGAGCTGGCCCTCGAGGTCGACGTCGTCGTCCCACGCGTGGCCGCCGACGAGCTGGCGGGCACGACGGCCGAGCAGCGCGAGGTCGCGGTGGCCGATCCGCCACCGCGGCCCGGACAGCAGGCGCACAAGCGACGGGTTGGCGGTGGAGTCGTGCAGGACGTCGAGGACCGAGAGCACCTCGACGACCTCCGGCACGGTGAGCAGGCCGTCGACTCCGCGCACCTCGACTGCGACGCCGCGGTCGGCGAGCGCGTGCATGACGGCCGGGAAGTCGGCGGTGGCCCGGGCGAGGACCGCGATGTCGGAGTGCTCGGTGCCCCGGGCGATCTCGGCGACGATCTCGTCGGCGAGCCAGTCGATCTCCTGCGCGTAGGTCTCGTGCAGGGCGAGCCGCACGTGGCCCGGGCCCTTGGCGGCGTTGGCGGCGACGAGCGGCGCCACCTGCGGGTGCAGCGCGCGCAGGGGCTGCGCGACCAGGTTGGCCGACTCGAGGATGTTGACGCCGGAGCGGCGGTTCTCCGCCAGCGGCAGCACCGGGGCGCGCCGGCCGGGCTGCGGGGCGAAATGCTCCGGGAAGTCGTCGATGTTGGCCACGCTCGCGCCGCGCCAGCCGTAGATCGCCTGCAGCGGGTCGCCGACCGCGGTCACGGGGTGGCCGCCGCCGAACAGCCCCGTGAGCAGGCGGCGCTGGGCGACGGAGGTGTCCTGGTACTCGTCGAGCAGCACGACCCGGAACTGCTCGCGCAGCGCGGCACCGACCTCGGGGCACTGCTCGGCCAGCTGGGCGCCGAAGCGCATCTGGTCGCTGAAGTCGACGACGTCGAGGCGCTTGCGGGCCTCGCGGTACTCGTCGACCAGGTAGGACAGCTCGATGCGCTGCAGGGCGCAGATCCGGGCGTCGCGGGCGCCTGCCGGCACCTTGGGGAGGGCGTCGACCTCGGCCACGAAGGCGAGGTCGTGGTCGCGGAGCTCCTGCGGGTCGAGGCAGTGCTCGGCGAGCTCGCCGTCGAGCGAGCGCACGCCCTCGACGAGGGTCTGCACGGCGACGCCGAGGGGCGCGAGGTCGCGGCGGGTGCGGGTGACCACCCGGTGGGCGAGCTGGTAGGACGCCGCCTCGGTGAGCAGGCGGCTGCCCGGCTCGACGCCGATGCGCAGCCCGTGCTCGGCGAGCAGCCGGCCCGCGAACGCGTGGTAGGTGGCGACGCTGGGCTCGCCGTCCTCGTCGTCGTCATGCTCGCGGACCACCGAGGCGGCGAGCGTGCGCATCGCCGTGCGGACGCGGCTCGACAGCTCGCCGGCCGCCTTGGTGGTGAAGGTGAGCCCGAGCACCTGGTCGGGCCGCACCTGCCCGGTAGCCACGAGCCACACCACACGCGCGGTCATCACGGTGGTCTTGCCCGAGCCCGCGCCCGCCACCACGACGTAGGGCTCGAGCGGGGCGGTGATGGCCGCGATCTGCTCGTCGCTGAAGGGGGTGCGCAGCAGCGACGCGAGGTCGGCGACGCCGAAGCCGGGGACGGCGGTCAGCGGGCGCGCGGGCGGGGAGACGACGTCGCTCACGGCAGCACCTCCCGGCCGGAGTCGCGGGCGGGGCAGGTGCGCGAGAGGGCGCAGAAACGGCACTGGTCGCCGGGCCGCGCCACGAAGCGCTCGGTGCGCACCCGGGAGTCGGCGTCGACGAGTGCGGCGTCGACCCAGGTCTCGCCCTCGGGCAGGCCGGGCTGGGCGGCGACCGTGGGGCCGCCCGAGGAGTCGATGCGCAGCAGCACGAGCTCGGCGCCCGCGACGACGACCGGCTCGCCGGGCTCGGGCAGGCCGGCCTTCTCGCGGACCTCGGTGTCGAGGCTGTCGAGCGCGCCTGCGCGGACGGCGGCCTGGTAGACCCCCAGCTGCGGGTGCTGCTCGAGATCGGCCGCGCTGGGCTTGGACTTCTGCGTCTTGAGGTCGGCCACGTGGACGGCGCCGTCGTCGTCGACCTCGACGCGGTCGAACGAGCCGCGCAGGCGGATGCCCGACTCCCCGTGGGGGAGCTCGACGTCGAAGGCGTGCTCGCTGGCCACGAACGTGCGCTCGGGCCGGCCGGAGTGCCACTCGAGGAAGCGCCGCAGCGCATCCGAGGCGGCCTGGCGCTCGACGGTGCTCTGCCACGCGGCCTCGAAGCCGAGCTCGCCCCAGACGCGGTCGACGTGCTCCTCGAGGACGTCGAGGTCGGCGGGAAGCTCGCCGCGCGCGACGTGGTCGGCGAGCACGTGGACGACCGAGCCGAAGCCGAGCGCGGTGGTGCGGGCCACGGTGGCCGACGACTCGTGCTCGAGGAACCAGCGCAGCGGGCAGGACGCGAGGCCGGAGAGCTGGCTGCCCGACAGCGCCAGCGCCTCGCCGACCGGCCGCACCGGCTGCTCGGACGACGTCGGCTCGAGCAGCCCCCACCACCGCTGGGGCGAGGCCGACGGGACGAGCGGCCGGCCGTCGTCGCCGACCGCGGAGGCCAGCGCCGCGAGCCGGCGGGCGGCGGCGGCGCGCAGCGGCGCCGGGCGGCCGGCGTCGACTGCCACCGAGCGCAGCTGGGCGACCAGACCCGACACCGACAGCGGTCGCGGCGGGCGGCCCACGATGTGGCGCACAGCCTCGTCGGACCCGGCGAGCTCGGCGAGGAAGCGCGACGGCTGGGGGCCGTCGTCGAGGGCGGAGCGCACCGCGGTGACGACGAGGCGCTCCTGCGCCCGCGTGGACGCGACGTAGAAGAGGCGGCGCTCCTCAGCGAGCAGGGCGGAGGGGGGCGGAGCGTCGGCCAGGCCCGCCCGGTCGAGCCGGTCGGCCTGCAGCAGCGAGCCGCGGCGCCGCAGATCGGGCCAGGCACCGTCCTGCACCCCGGCCACGACCACGAAGCGCCACTGCAGGCCCTTGGACCGGTGGGCCGTCAGCAGCCGGACGGCCGGGCCGCGCACGCCGCGCTCGGCGAGGGTGTCGGCCGGGATCTCCTGCCCCTCGAGCTCGGCGAGGAAGTTGCCGACATCGCGGCCCCGGCCGCGGAACCTGTCGTCGGCGCGCTCGGCGGCGGCGAACAGCGCCAGCACAGCGTCGAGGTCGGCGTCGGCGCGGCGTCCGCCCTCGCCGCCGCGCAGCGCAGCCTGCTCGAGCCGGCGCGGCCAGCCCGAGCCGCCGCGCTGCTGGCAGCTGTGCCAGATCGCCCAGAGCGCCTCCTCCGCCCCGCCGTCGCGCAGCATGACGTCGCGCGCGGCCCGGACAGCACGGGCGACCCGGAGCACCGCGTCCTGTGCGTGGCGGGCACGGGCGTCCCGGCCGCGCGACGACGAGGAGACCGGCGGGAGCGTGTCCGGCAGCAGGACGTGGTCGACGAGCAGTCGGCGCAGCAGCGTGGCGCTCGCGGTCGGGCGGGCGCCGGGCTCGGCCTCGCGCTCGAGCCGCCGCAGCACCGCGCCGAGGCGCCGCAGGTCGCCGGGGTCGGCGTCGCCGAGCGGCGAGAGCAGCAGCTGGTGGGCGAGGACGTCGTCGACGGCGCCGGGGTCGACCTCGCCGGTGCGCTTGTCGGGCTTGAGGAGGTCGGCCGCGCGCAGCGCCGAGAGCAGCGGCACGAGCGCGGGCTCGTCGCGCAGGGGCACCTCGTCGGCTGCAACCTCGACCGGCACGCCGGCGGCGAGCAGCGCGCGGCGCAGCGGCGGGATCGTGCGGCGGCCGGACCGCACGAGCACGGCCATGTCCGACCACGGCACGCCGCGCTCGAGGTGCTCGCGGCGCAGCAGGTCCGCGACGTGCGCGGCCTCGGCCTGCTCGCTGTCGAAGGTGACGACGTCGAGCACGCCGTCGCCGTAGGCCGGCGACTCGCACTCGGGCGCGCGGTGCGTCTTCACGACGGAGGCCGGCAGCGGCGCCAGGGACGTCGAGCGGAGGACCCGGCCCGCCGCCTCGCGCAGCACCGGGCCGAACCGGCGGGTGCGCTGCAGCACCACGACCGGAGCGGGACCGCCGTCGGGAGCCCGCCAGCGGTCGCGGAAGCCGAGGATGCCGCCGATGTCGGCCCCGCGGAAGGCGTAGATCGACTGGTCGGGGTCGCCGACGACGACGAACGACGTGGCCGGGCCGACGAGGCCCTCGAGCAGCCGCACCTGCGCGGGGTCGGTGTCCTGGAACTCGTCGACGAGGACGACGCGGTACTGCGCGCGCAGCCGTGCCTGGACCTCGGGGTCGTGCACCAGCAGGGCGGCGCGGTGGACGACCTCGGTGTAGTCGGTGACGCCCTCGGCGTCGAGGACGTCGAGGTACTCGCCGAGGAACTGCGACACCGCGTGCCAGGCCGGGCCGAGCGGGCCGGCCTGCGCGGCCGCCGCCTCGAGGTCCCACGGGTCGAGGCCGAGCGCGCGGGCGCGGGCGACGACGGCGCGCACCTCGGCGGCCAGTCCCCGCGTGCCGAGGGCGGCGGCGAGGTCCTGCGGCCAGGCGAGGCGGCCGTCGCCGACGGCGCCGGTGAGCAGCTCGCGCAGCCGCTGCTCCTGCTCGGGTCCTGACAGCAGCCGCAGCGGCTCGGCGAACGCCTCGGGGTCGGCGGCCTGGCGCACCAGCGCGTAGGCGAAGGAGTGGAAGGTGGTGACGGTGGGGATGACACCGCCGCCGAGCCGGGCCGTGACGCGCTCTCGCCACTCGATGGCCGCGCGCCGCCCGAAGGTCAGGCCCAGCACCTCGTCGGGGCGGACGGCGTCCGGGCCCTGCAGCCGGGCGACCATGGCCTCGACGAGCGTGGTCGTCTTGCCCGTGCCCGGACCGGCCAGCACAAGCAGGGGGCCGGCGCCGTGGGCGAGGACCGACCGCTGCTCGTCGTCGAGCGGCGGGGCGGCCAGCGCCAGCGGCGGAGTGCGGTCGAGCACGAGCCGCGGCGCCTCGGGGGCTGCCGCACCCCCGCCCCGCTGCTCCTCGACCGCCGCTGCCATGGCGTCCATCCCATCACGCACCACCGACGGCCGGCCGTGCGTGACGCGCGGTCAGGACGGGTCGGGCATCCAGCGGGCCGCACGCATATCGACCCGGCTGCCGCGCAGCGGCGTGCCCTCCCTGCGGTGCCGCCGCAGCGCCTCGGCCTCGTGGCCGGCGGCGAGCCCTCCGTCGGCCTTCACCACCCGGTGCCAGGGCACGCCGGAGCCGAAGCGGGCCATCACCGTGCCCACCTGGCGCGGGCCGCCGCCCTGCTGCAGCGCGGCGGCGACGTCCCCGTAAGCCATCACGCGCCCCCTCGGGATGCGCGCGACAAGGTCGAGCACGGCCTCGGCGTACGGCGTCGGCAGACCTGCGGCCGGCATGTCGGAGGGGTCACGGCGCGTGCGCCCAGCGTCACGACGGGGCTGCGCGGGGGACGTCACGCGGATCATCCTGCCCGCCTGCACCAACCGCGCCGCCCGGGATGCGACGATTCCACGCGTGCCCCCCGCGTCGAACCCTCCCGCCGGCACGCCGGAGGAGCAGCCCTCCGCGGGGCGCCTGAGCGATCCCGGCGCCGCCCTCGCCTCCGCGCCGGACGTCGTCGTCGCGTCCGAGGGCCGCCCGCCGCGCGGGGTCGACCCGCTGGCCGACCTCGTCCTCGCCGGCATCGACGACGGGCGCGAGCTCGACGACACCCACGGCACGGTCGTCATCGAGGACGGCGTCATCCCGCGCCGGGTCCGACGCCCGGTCGACCTCGTCCGGCTCTCGATCGCGCTGGTGGGCATCGCGGCCTTCGTCGCGGTGCCGTACTTCCTCACCGCGACCTCGACCGGCATCGAGCAGGACCTCTCGACGGTCAGCAGCAAGCTGCCCGGGTTCCTGGTGCTCGGCCTCAACATCGTGGGCGCGCTCGGCCTGCTCGCGCTCCCGGTCGCGGTGACGATCGATCTGCTGGTGCGCCGCCGCGGCCGCCAGCTGGTCGACGCGCTCGGGGCGCTGGTGGTCGGCACCGCGCTCGCCGTCCTCATCGCGGCCCTCGTGGCCCTCTACGGCTCCGAGCGGCTGCTGGTCGCGCTGACCGGCGCCGACCAGCCCACCGAGCGGTTCGTCCTCAACCCGCTCATCGTCGGCATCGTCGCGTTCATCACCGTGGCCCGGCTCGTCGGCCGCGGCCGGTGGGGCCTGTTCGCGATCGTCACGGTCGTGGCGATCTCGGTCGTGCCCGTCACCAGTGGCACCGCCGTCGTTGTCATCGGGCTGTCGCTGCTGCTGGGCTGGGCGATCGGGCTCGCGGCGCGCTACGCGCTGGGCACGCCCACCACGCGCCCGTCGGGCCTGCAGGTCGCCGATGCGCTCGAGCGCAGCGGCCTGGCCCTCACCCTCCTGCGCGCCGACCGCCACACCGCGCGCGGCCGCCAGTACACCGCGTACACGCGCTCGGCCGAGCCGCTGCGCCTCGTCGTGTTCGACCGCGACCTCGAGGGCGCGGGCATCGGCGCGGCCGTGTGGCGCAACCTTCGCCTGCGGACCGACCCGGGATCCCCCAGCGGCTTCTCGATGCGCGCGCAGCTCGAGCACGCGGCCCTCATGTCGTACGCCGCCACCAAGGCCGGGGCGCCCGTGCCGGCGCTGAGGCTCGCGAGCGAGGCCGGACCGGACTCGACGGTTCTGGCCTACCAGCTCATCAAGGGCCGCACCTGGGCCGACCTCGACGAGGGCTCGGTCTCCGACACCGACCTCGACGCCGCGATGTCCGCAGTGAAGCTCCTGCACGACGACCGCATCGCGCACCGCGCGCTCTCGCCGGAGCAGCTGATCCGCGCCGAGGACGGCACGACGTGGCTCGCGGGCGTGCAGCACGGCACGATCGCGATGGGCGACCTCGCCGAGCGCATCGATCTCGCGGAGATCCTCGCGACCGGCGCGCTCATGACCGACCCCGAGCGCTCGGTCGCCGCCGGCGCCAGGGTGTTCGGTCCCGACCGCATCGCCCGCGCCCTCCCCGCCCTGCAGACCGTGGCGCTGTCGGCGGAGACGCGCCGCCGGCTGCGCAAGGACAAGAAGCTGCTCGGCAGGGTGCGCGAGGAGCTCGTCAAACTGCGCCCGTCCGCTGCCGAGACCCCGCCGATCGAGCTGCGGCGCATCACGCCCCGCACACTGCTCACCGTCGTCGCCGGCACCATCGCCGGGTTCGTCCTGCTGGGCCAGCTCTCCGGCGTCGACCTCATCGGCACGATCCGCAACGCCAACCCGTGGTGGCTGCTGCTCGCGCTCGTGCTGTCGTTCCTCACGTTCGTCGGCGCCTCGCTCTCGCTGTCGGGCTTCGTGCCGGAGAAGCTCTCGCACGTGCGCACCTTCGCCGCGCAGCTCGCTGCGGCGTTCGCCACCCTGGTGTCGCCGCCCACGGTCGGCGCCGTCGCGATCAACGTGCGCTACCTGCAGCGGTCCGGCCTGCACCCCGCGCTGGCCGCAGCGAGCGTCGGCGTCTCGCAGGTGTTCGCGTTCTTCCTGCACGTGTCCATGCTGTTCGTCGTCGGCATCATCGCCGGCACCAACACCTCGATCGACTTCACACCGCCGACCTGGGCGCTCTACGTGGTGGGCGCCGTCGTCGTCATCCTCGGCCTGCTGCTGCTGTTCGGCCCGGTACGCAAGATCCTCGTCGAGCGCGTGCGCCCGATCTTCAACGAGGTCGGCCCGCGGCTGGTCACCCTCACCCAGCAGCCGTGGAAGATCGTCGAGGGCATCGGCGGCATCCTGCTGCTGAACGCGGCCTTCGCCTTCTGCATGATCGCCTGCGTCGAGGCGTTCGACACCGGCCCGATGAACTACGCCGCCGTCGCGCTGGTCTACCTCGCCGGATCCACCCTGGGCCAGGCCGCGCCCACGCCCGGCGGCCTCGGCGCCGTCGAGGCGGCGTACGTCGCCGGTCTGACCCTCGCCGGCGTCGACAGCGGCGTCGCGGTGTCGGCCACGCTGCTGTTCCGCATCCTCACCTTCTGGCTGCCCACGCTGCCGGGCTACTGGTCGTTCAACTGGCTGCAGCGCGTCGGCTCGCTGTAGCGATCGCGCTCCGCCGCGCGGGATCCCACCGTGGGGTGGACGATGCGGGGATGGCCACCCGCGACTACGCGACCGATGCGATCACCGTCCACTGGGACAGCGAGGTCTGCCAGCACTCGGGGATCTGCGCCCGCACGCTCCCGGCGGTGTTCCGGCCGCGCGAGAAGCCGTGGATCGTCCTGTCGGAGGCCAGCGCCGACGAGGTGGCCTCGACGGTGGCGCTGTGCCCGAGCGGCGCGCTGCGCTACACCCGCACGTCGCGATCCGCGGTCGACGACGCCGGCTCCGACCCCTTCGACGCCCCGCCGCCGGCCGAGCTGTCCGCGGACGCGGTGACGATCACGGTGCACCGCAACGGGCCCTACGAGGTCCGCGGCCCCTCGCACGTCGTGGGGTCGGACGGAGGCTCCCTGCGCGACAGCTCGCGCGTGGTCTACCTGTGCCGCTGCGGCGGATCGGGCACCAAGCCGTTCTGCGACGGCAGCCACAACCGCAACGGCTTCTCCGATGAAGGCCTCGGCCCGGCCTGAGCGGACCCAGACGCGACGAGGCCCCGGTCCCTCCAGGTGACCGGGGCCTCGCGCGGCGCGTCAGTAGGTGGGCTTGTCGGGCTCGATCTGGTTGACCCAGGCGAGGACGCCTCCGCCGACGTGGACGGCGTCGGAGAACCCGGCGCCCTTGACGACCGCCAGCACCTCGGCGGAGCGGCCGCCGACCTTGCAGTGGAGCACGATCGGCTTGTCAGACGGGAGCGACTCGAGCGCCTTGCCGGAGAGGAACTCGCCCTTGGGGATGAGGACAGCGCCGGGGATGCTGACGATGTCCCACTCGTTGGGCTCGCGGACGTCGATGAGCACGAAGTCGCGCTCGCCGGCCTCGCGCTCGTCGAGCATCTCCTTGAGCTGCTTGACCGAGATCGTCGAGTCGATGACGGCGTCGGCGGCCTCCTCGGAGATCGCGCCGCAGAAGGCGTCGTAGTCGATGAGGCCGGTGATCTTCTCCGCGTTCGGGTCCTTGCGGATCTTCACCGTGCGGTAGCTCATCTCGAGGGCGTCGTAGATCATCAGCCGGCCGAGCAGCGGGTCGCCGATGCCGGTGATGAGCTTGATCGCCTCGGTGACCATGACCGAGCCGATCGACGCGCACAGCACACCGAGCACACCGCCCTCGGCGCACGAGGGAACCATGCCGGGGGGCGGGGGCTCCGGGTAGAGGTCGCGGTAGTTGGGGCCGTGCTCGTCCCAGAACACCGAGACCTGGCCCTCGAAGCGGTAGATCGAGCCCCACACGTAGGGCTTGCCGAGCAGCACCGCGGCGTCGTTGACCATGTACCGCGTGGCGAAGTTGTCGGTGCCGTCGACGATGAGGTCGTAGCCGCTGAAGATGTCGAGCACGTTGTCGTTGTCGAGCCGCGTGTCGTGGACGATCACGTTCACGAGCGGGTTGACCTCGAGCACGGAGTCGCGCGCGGACTCGGCCTTGGGCCGGCCGATGTCGCTCTGGCCGTGGATGATCTGGCGCTGCAGGTTCGACTCGTCGACGACGTCGAACTCGACGATGCCGAGGGTGCCGACCCCGGCTGCAGCCAGGTAGAGCAGCGCCGGGCTGCCGAGACCGCCGGCGCCCACGCAGAGCACCTTGGCGTTCTTGAGTCGCTTCTGACCGACCATCCCGACGTCCGGGATGATGATGTGGCGGCTGTAGCGGCGGACCTCGTCGACGGTCAGCTCGGCGGCCGGCTCCACGAGCGGCGGCAGGGACACGGTCTCTCCTCATCGGACGGGCATGCCGCGGCCGGTCAGGGGCGCGGCGTCTGCGCGGGTCAACGGTGCCACGCGCCCGTCTGTTCCCGGGACGCGGGTCCGCCAGCCGAGACGCCTCCTGCAAGGGTCCGGCGATTCGCCCACCCGCACGCCCTCGGCAGCGACGATATGCCCATGGGAAGCGACCGGACCGGGGCGACCGAGGCTCTACGGGCCGCGCTGCCCTCGTGGGCGCGCGACACCGCCCGCAACGTGGAGGCCGTGCTCGACGAGCCGCAGCGGCTGACCGCCGACCAGCACTGGGGCAGCGTGCTCGTGGCCGCCACGGCCCTGCGCCAGCGCATCGGGCCGCTGCTGGCCGAGACGGCCGCCGTCCGGCTCGAGCCCGCGGCAGCCGACGCCGCCCGGGCCGTGGCGTCGGTGATGGCCGGGCACGCCGTCCTCTTCCGGGCCCGCCACTTCCTGCACGGCGCCTACGACGACCTGCGCGCGGGCCTGCGCTCCTCGGCCACGGTGGCCCCGGCCTGGCCGAGGCCCGACGTCGAGGCGTGGTGCGTGGCCGCGGCCGCCGTGCTGGGCTGCGAGGCCTGCCTCGAGGAGCACGAGGCGGCCGCGCGCGACGCCGGCCTCGACCGCGAGCGGGTGCACGAGGTGCTCCGCATCGCCGCGGTCGTGGCGGCCGCCATCACCGCGCTCGAGGCCTGATCAGCCGCCTGTCCCGGACCCGTCCGGGCAGGGCCCTTCGCCGATGATCACCTGCGGGCCGACGAAGCAGACGTTGACCTCCGACGTGGTGCCCGCGACCGTGAGCGACGCCGTGGTCGGCTTCGTCGAGGTGCGGTCGTCGCCGTCGGACGGGCCCCGCGAGTAGGCGAACCCCTGCGCGATGCCGTCCCCTTCGAGGTAGGGCTTGACCGCCTCGTCGAAGTGCGACTGGTTCGCCTGGCCGCCGTCCGCCAGCCGGGTGGCATCCCGGGCCACCCGCACCCAGAGGTCGGCCGCGCAGTTCTGCTGCGCGACCGTCGTACTGACGGAGTCGGTGCACGACACCGGGACCCCGGTGAGGCGCAGCGTCGAGAGCACCTGGGTCATCTCGGCGTCCTGCGCCGAGGGGTCGGACGACGACAGCGCCGACGACCACACCACCAGCGGCGCATCACCCGCGTTGACGATGGCGATGACGTTGCGGGTGCCGCGCACGAAGCTCTGGCAGTCGCCGATCGACGAGGCGAGCTGCGTGCAGCCCAGCGCCCCCGGGATGTCCTGCGTCGTCGTGATCACCGCGACGTTGGCGACCCCGGCCGCGAGCGTGGCCTGCTGGGTGAACGGCTGTCCCTCCACCGGCACCACCCCCGGGCGCTGGGTGAGCTCGCTGAAGTAGTTCGCCGCAGCCACCCAGGTGAGGACGTCGCCCGACATGCCGCTCTGCGGGTCCCAGCCGGTGAGCGGGAGGAAGACCTCGAGCAGCCGGTCCTTGCCGGCCTCGCACGGGTTCTGCCCGCACTCGGCCTGCGCCCAGCGGGCTATCCGTCGCGGTGCGACCACCGGGTCGATATCCGACGCCCAGCCGGGCAGCACGAGGCTCGGCCGCGCGTAGAGCTGCTCGCCGGTCCAGCCCGTCCCCTGCGCGGGCGGGACGTCGGCGTTGTCGCGCCGGACCGCGACGGCGGCGATGGCGACGACGACCGCGGTGGCCGCCACGACGGCCACGACAGACAGCCAGCGGCGGCGGGCGCGGGCGGAGCCTGCGCCGTCGAGCCGGCGGTCGAGCTCCTGGCGCATAGCGGAGGTGTCGGTGCCGGCCGCGATGCGGTCGGCCTCGGCGCGGAGGTCCGCGACGAGGGTCTGCTCGAAGGTGGTCATGCCCACGCCTCCATCCGCTGCTGGAGGGCCTCGGTGGCCCGGGACTGGTGCTTCTTGACCGAGCCGGCGCTGATGCCGAGCCAGTCGGCGATCTGCGCCTCGCTCAGGTCGAGGAAGTAGCGCAGGACGACGACCTCGCGCTGCCGGCGGGGCAGCGTGCGGACGGCGTCGACGAGGGCCGAGCCCCGCTCCCGGTCCAGCACCGACGACTCAGCGCTGGCGGCGTTCCCGGGGTCCGGTGGCTCGTACCCTCGCGCGGTGATGCGGCGCCTGACCCAGGATCGGGAGCCGTTGACCACGCTGCGGTCGAGGTAGGCGACCGCCGCCTGCGGGTCGCGCAGCGAGCCCCAGCGCCGGTAGAGCTGCTCGAAGGCGTCCTGCACCACCTCCTCCGCGCTCCCCCGGTCGTCGACCAGCAGGCCGGCCAGGCCCACGAGCCGCCGGTGGTGGGCGTGGAAGAGCGCAGTGACCGCCGCCCGGCGATCGGTCGGCAGCGCCGCCTCCGGCGGTGGCCCCTGCGGCCCCGGGTGCTCGCTCATCGGTCCCCCTCGGTCGGACTCTCGCAGACAGGACGTCCGGAGGCGCATCCGGTTGACACGCATGTCGCCCGGATCCCGACGGCGTTGCGCGCACGCCTGCCGCACCCTCGCCCGCGACGATGTGCGGGAGGCGAGAGGTGGGGAAAATGCCGACTCCGGTGAAGGCCGACGACGTCCAGCGGATGAAGGACGCACTGTTCATCGAGCCCTGGGTGCGCACGACGTCCGCGAGCCGGTTCTGGGTGCTGCTCTCGCTCGCGACCATCATCGCGACGTCCGGCCTCATCGCCGACAGCACCGCGACGGTCATCGGCGCGATGATCGTCGCCCCGCTGATGACGCCGATCCTGGGCATCGCGCTCGCCGTCGTCCTCGGGCACCGGTCAGGCCTCCTGCGCAGCATCGTCTTCGTGGTCGGCGGCGCACTGCTGGTGATCCTGCTGGCCTACCTCATCAGCCGGTTCAACTTCCACCCCGACGACTACGCCGCCAACACCCAGGTGTCGGCCCGCATCAGCCCGCGCCTGATCGACCTGCTGGCCGCCCTTGCGACAGGGACGGTCGGCGCGTTCGCGCTCGTGCGCCGCGACATCAGCGACACGCTGCCCGGCGTCGCGATCGCGATCTCGCTGGTGCCGCCGCTCGCCGTCGTCGGCGTCCTGCTGCAGGTGGGCCGCGTGCAGGATGCGATGCAGGCCCTGCTGCTGTTCGGCACCAACGTCGCGGCGATCATCGTGACCGGCACGGTGGTGCTCGCGCTGTACCGCGTGCGGATGATCGCGATCGAGTCCGGCCACGTCGCCGAGGGCATCGGCAAGGGCACCATCGCCGTGATCGCGAGCCTGCTCGTCGTCGTGATGGTCCCGCTGGCCATCGGCACCATCAACGTCGCCTACGACCAGTACGTGCAGCGCACCGCCGAGCCGATCGCGACCGAGTGGGCCAAGAGCGTCGGCTGGGAGGTCGCCGGTGTCCAGGTGGTCAACCGCGAGATCGTCGTGACGGCGCTCGGGCCGCCCCCGGAGATCAAGGCCGACGGGCTGCGCGTCGCCCTCAACGACGCCGGCCTCGGCATCAACGACCTCGTCGTCCGCCTCGTCGACGGCGGCACGCGGGTGTGCCCGGCGAAGAGCTCGACCTGCTCGACTCCGACCGGCTAGCTGCCGAGGTTGTTGATCGCGCTCGCGATCACCAGCGTCGCGAGCACGAGCGACGACGACGACTCCAGCACCATGATCAGCTTGGCCCAAGGCTTGATCGCCGAGACGTCCGTGGGGCTGAAGGCCGTCGCCGTGTTGAACGACAGCGCGAGGTAGTCCGCGAACTGGGGGAACCATCCCGGCTTGAGCTCGGGCAGGTGCATCTCCGGGAAGACGAACGCGGGGTCGGCCCAGGCGCCCTTCTTCGCGCGGTGCGCTGCGCCGCCGCCGTCGACATCCCAGTACCAGAGCCCGAACGCAATGACGTTCGTCGCCCAGATCACGGTGCCGATGCCCAGGAGCTGGTAGGCGTCTGTCGCGAAGGCGGCGCCGTCGAAGATGCCCTGCACGAGGCGGACCGCTGAGTACAGGTTGGAGAACGCCAGCGACGCGATGAGCAGGCCCGTGACGACCCGCATCCAGGTCTTCTCCTGGTCGATGAGGCCCGGGTCGCCCGCGATGAGCAGCACCAGGAACACCGCCATGACGAGCGGGTAGACCCACAGCGGCGACAGCCGGAAGTCCTCCGGCAGCACCTGGTGCATCGCCACCGCCACGAGCACGGCGAGCACGCTCGGCCAACGTCGCTCGCCCACCACCTTGGGCTTGGTCCCCACCTGATCGGTCACGGCGCCCACTATGCCGGGACGCCGGGCCCGCGCAGTCGATCTCGGGCGCAACCGCGAGCCGGGCTCAGACCCGCGTGGCGCGGGCCCGCTCGAGGTTGGCCGCGTGCAGCTCCGGCATCCCGTCGAGGGCGATGCGCGGGTCGTCGCTGGCCCCTGTGCGCACGACGTCGTCGAGGTAGCGCGCGTCGGCGTCGTAGCGCTCGAGGGGACGGTGGCTCACCTGGCCGTGCCCAGGCACCAGGAGGCGCGACCGCCCGACGACGTCGCGCAGCGACTCCAGGCCCGCGCGGTAGGTCACCAGATCGGTGTCGCCGCCGTCCGGCATGGGGATCTCGACGTCGCTGAGCATGTCGCCGGCGACCACGACGCCGAGGTCGGGCAGCTCAAGCGCGAGGTGGTGCGGCGCGTGCGCATGGTGGACGTGGACGACCGCGGTCGGACCTGACCACTCGAGCAGCTCGCCGTCGATGGGACGCAGGTCGCGCGCAGCCAGATCGACGAGGTCGTCGGGCAGGTCCCGATGCAGCGGTGCGACGACGGCGTCGCGGTCGGCGTCGACCATCTCGACCGTGCCGCGGGTGGCCCACCGCGGAACCTCGCCGAGATCCGGATGCCACATGACGTGGTCGTAATGCACGTGCGTCGACAGGCCGGCGACGCAACGGACGCCGAGCGCCGCCAGGTCGGCGGGGATGGCCGCGAGCTCGTCGGGGTCCCACGCGGGGTCGATGACGAGCGCACCGCCCTGGCCGTCGAGCAGGACGGTGGACGTGGTGAGGTAGCGGCGCGAGTGCGCCACCCAGACCCCGGGGACCACCTCGACGAGACGCAGCAGATCGGCCATGCAACCGATCCTGCCCGACCGGCGTCTGCTTAACGATGGGGTGACGGGCGCAGGTCCTGCGGCCGGTTGCCCGCGCAGCCGGGTTAGGGTCTCCGGGGCTGGGGGGCCGAGGAGAGGGAGAGCGTGGACGACCTGCGCCTGGCGCTGCGTGCCTTCCGGTGGCGCCGCGGGGGGTCCCTCGTGGTCCTGCTCGCCGGCGCCCTCACTGTGGCCGCCGCCGCTCTCGGCCCGCTGTTCGCCTCCGCCGCCGCGGAGTCCGTGCTGCAGGACCGGCTCACGCAGGCCGAGGCCGACCAGACCACGATCGCGTTCCGCGTCGACGCCGACGTCAGCTACCCGGGGTCGGTCACCACGATCAGCGACGCGCAGGCCGTGCGCGGGACTATCCCGGGCTACGGGCCGCAGGTCAACGAGACCGTGGTGCTCAGCGGCGCGCAGGAGCCGGGAGGGCTGCCGTCGAAGAGCCAGGCCGTCTGGCGCGACGGCGTGTGCGACCACGTCGAGATCGTGGACGGCGTCTGCGACACGTCGACGGGCGTGCTGGTCTCCCAGCGCTCGGCGCAGACGATGGACTGGCAGGTCGGCGACACGCTCGTCCTCGACGGCCTGCAGCAGTACGACACCAGCGTCGCGGGCAGCGACATCGCGACCAAGCCGACCGTCACGACGATCGCCGGCATCTACCGGCCGTTCTCCCAGCTCGACTCCTACTGGGCCGGCCGCATCTACTTCCCGTTCCACCCCAACGCCGACCCCGAGGGCCCGCCCACAGTCGACAGCGTGTTCGTCGACGAGTCGGTGTTCCCGCTCCTCAAGCACCCGACCATGGGCACGATCGGCGCCGACCTCGTGCTCACCGATCCGCAGGCGCTGCGCGTCGCCGACGTGCCGAAGCTGCGGGCCGACGTCGAGAGCTACCTCGGGCCGGAGACGCGCGGCCCGGCCCCGACCACCGGCGTGCTCGAGCTGCTCGACCGGTTCGAGGCGGAGCGCACGGCGCTCGGGCTCGCCGCCGGCGTCGTCAGCGCGCAGCTGGCGCTGCTCGCGTGGCTGCTGCTCTACCTCGTCGTCACCGACACCAGCGAGGCGCGCGGCAGCGAGGTGGCGCTGGCGAAGCTGCGCGGCCTGCCGCCGCGCGCCGTGGCTGCGGTCGCGCTGCGCGAGCCCGTGGTCCTGCTGCTGCTGGCAGTCCCCGTGGGCCTGGTGCTCTCGTGGCTGCTCGTGCAGGTGCTCGCGAGGGCTCTGCTGGCCCCGGGCTCGCAGGTCGCGCTCACCCCGGGCGTATGGCTCGCGGTCGGGCTCGCGTTCCTCGGCGGGCTCGTGGCGGCCGGGCTCGCATCGCGGCGGATGTTCACCCGGCCGGTCCTCGAGCAGTGGTCGACAGCATCGGCTCCTGAGCGGTCCGGCCGCGGCGGGCTGATCCTCGACGTCGTCCTGGCCGCCATCGCGGTCGGCGGCTTCGTGCTGCTGAGCCGCGGCACGACCGACGACCTCGGCACCGCCGGCTCTGCCCTCGCGTGGCTGGCGCCCGGGCTGCTCGTCCTGGCAGCGGGGCTGCTGCTCGTCCGCCTCGCCCGGCCGGTGCTCAAGGGTCTCGTGCGCAGCACCCGCGCCACGTCGCGCATCGGGCTGTTCCTGGGCTCGCGGCAGGCGGTCCGGCGGCCTGCCGGGCTCCGGCTCGCGGGCCTGCTCGCGGTCACGCTCGGCCTCGCGACGTTCGCCGTCGATGCCCAGGCCGCTGCCACCGCGAGCCGTGATGTGCGGGCCGGCGCCGACGTCGGCGCGACTGTGTCCCTCGCTGTGCAGCGCGACCCGTCGCGCGACCTGCCCTCGGTGATCGACGAGGTCGACCCCGACGGCCGCTGGGCGATGGCCGTCGCGAGCTGGATCCCCTCCGGCGGGCTGGCCGGGCGACTGGTCGGCGTCGAGCCCGACCGGCTCGCCCAGGTGGCCGCGTGGGCGTCGCAGTACGGCGACCTGTCGGCGTCCGATGTCGCCTCGCTGCTGTCGCCGCCCTTGCCGGACCCCATCGCCCTCCGGACCGACGCCGTCCGGCTGACGCTGGACTCCGGCCCGGTGGCCGGCGAGGCGCCGCTCGTCGTCGTGGCCTACCGCAACGCCGTCGACGTGCCCACCTTCTCCATCGCCGGCCCCCTGCGCGAGGGCACGCACGAGTACGTGGCCGAGGTGCCCTGCACGGAGCAGGACTGCGTCTTCTACGGGATGGTGCTCAAGCGCCCGCAGGCCGCGCAGGCGCAGGACTTCGACGTCGCGCTCTCCTCGGTGGAGCAGCGCTCCGGCGGCGCCTGGACGCCCGTCGAGGCCGGCCTCGCGACCCAGGGCGACTACCGCCTCGGCGCCTACACCGGGCAGCCCGCCGGCCAGGTCGCGGTCGACGGCGACGCGCTGCGCCTCACCGGCAGCATCCCGCCGTTCACCTCGCCCTGGATCCAGTACGCCGACGTGCCGCTGCCGCTGCCGCTCGTGACCGCGTCGGCGATCGCGACCACGGGCACGGACCTCGCCTTCAAGGACATCAACGCGCGCGAGATCACGGCGACGTCCGTCGGCGACGAGACCGTGCTCCCCTTCGTCGGGTCGTTCGGCTCGCTCACCGACCTCACCTCGCTGCGCCGCGTCGCCGCCGAGCTCGACGACCAGGCCGACTGGATGGTGTGGCTCGGGCCAGATGCGCCCGACGACGCCGTGCAGCGCCTCGAGGACGCCGGCATCGCCGTCGACCGGGTGACGACGCTCGCGCAGCGCTCCGACCAGCTCTCGCGCGAGGGCCCGGCGCTGGCGCTCAAGCTGCTGCTCGTCTGCGCCATCATCGGCGCGCTTCTCGCGGCGGGCGCGCTGGCGATCTCCGTCGCCGTCACCGGGCGGCGCCGCTCCTACGAGCTCGCCGCGCTCGGCGCTGTCGGCGTGGGACGCCGCTCGCTGCTGCGCGCGTGCGTGCTCGAGCAGGCGCTGCTGCTGGGCACCGGGCTCGTCGTCGGCGTCCCGGTGGGCCTCGTCGTCGCGCGCCTGGCACTGCCGCTGCTGCCCCAGACGTCGACGGCGACCACCGTGCCGATCAGCCTCGACATCCAGGGCGCCGCCGTGCTCGCGTTCACCGTGCTCGCCGGGCTGCTGCTGCTCATCACCGCGGTCATCGCCGGTGCGGCCCTGCTGCGCCAGGCCGTCCCCGACCGGCTCCGGGAGGCGGCGACGTGACGACCACCCCGCTCGAGACCGGTCTCTCGCTGCACTGCGAGCGCCTCGGCCACGTGTACTCCTCGCCCACGGGCGAGACCGTGGCCCTGCAGGACGTGACCCTCACCGTCCGGCCCGGCGAGACGATGGCCGTGCTCGGCCCGTCCGGCTCCGGCAAGTCGACGCTGCTGTCGGTCGTCGCCGGCCTGTTGCGGCCGACGTCCGGCCAGGTCTACGTCGGCGGGGACGACATGACGGCCATGAGCGAGCGCGAGCTGCTGACGCTGCGCTCCTCCCGGCTGGGTGTCGTCGTGCAGGACCCCGCGCGCAACCTGCTCCCCTACGGCACGGCCGAGGACAACGTCCGCTTCGCCCAGCGCGGGGTGAAGGGCTTCCGCCGGGCCTCGCTGCCGGGGCCGTGGACGCTGCTCGAGGCTCTCGGCCTCACCCATCTCGCCGGCCGCCCCGTGGGCGGGTTCTCCGGCGGCGAGCAGCAGCGCATCGCCGTGGCCATGGGCATGGCCACCTCGCCGGGTCTGCTGCTCGTCGACGAGCCGACGTCGCAGCTCGACAAGACCAACCGCGACGCCGTCGTCGATCTCATCGGCGAGGTCGGCCGCCAGTTCGGCACCACCGTCGTCGTGGTGACCCACGACCCCGAGGTGGCCGAGCAGCTCGGCCGCACCATCGTCATCACCGAGGGCCGCGCCGACGACGGCCAGCAGCACTGGCAGCAGCACGTCGACATCGGCGAGGACGGCACGGTCCGCCTGCCCGACGACGTCCTGCGCCAGCTGCCGCCGGGGTCGCGCGCCCGCGTGGTGCGCCGGCCCGCGGGTGTGGAGCTGGTGCGCGAGGACGCGGAGGAGGAGGCATGACCGCGAAGGTGGAGGTGCGCGGCATCCGCTACGAGCCCGCGGGGCGCGTCGTGCTCGACGACGTCAGCCTCGACGCGTCCGCCGGCGAGGTCGTCGCTGTGACGGGCCCCAGCGGCAGCGGCAAGTCGAGCCTGCTGTCGATCGTCGCGGGCCTGTCCCGCCCGGCCGACGGATCGGCCACCATCGACGGCAGGCCCGTGCTCGAGGGTGTCGACTGCACGCTCGGCCTGGTGCTGCAGGGCTACGGCCTGGTCGCGGTGCTCACGGCCGCAGAGAACGTCGAGATCCCCCTGCAGGCGGCCGGAGTCCCGCGCGACGAAGTGCTCGCGCGTGCGGCCGCGGCGCTCGACGACGTCGGACTCGCCGATCTCGCCGATCGGCCGGTGGAGGACCTCTCGGGCGGCCAGCGCCAGCGTGTCGCCTTCGCGCGGGCGATGGCCATGCGTCCCGACGTCGTCCTCGCCGACGAGCCGACCGCCCAGCAGGACGGCGCGACCAAGGCGCGGCTGCTGGCGCTGCTGCGGGGCTGCGCCGACCGCGGCGCCGTGGTCCTCGTCGCGACGCACGACCCCGACGTCGTGGCCGTGTGCGACCGCGAGGTCGCCCTGCACGACGGCCGGCTCGTAGCCGCCCCCTGACGCTCGCCCCGCTGCCCCCGGTGCTGGATGATCTGACGTCATGCGACCGGTGATCGGCATCAGCTGCTACGGCGAGCAGGCGCGCTGGGGCGCGTGGGACGTGGACGCCGTGGTGCTGCACCGCGCCTACGTCCGCGCCCTCGAGTCGGCGGGCGCCGCCGTCGTCGTCCTGCCGCCTGTGGCCGACGACGAGTCCGTGGATGCGGCGGTGTCGAGGCTCGACGGCGTGGTCATCGCGGGCGGCGCCGACATCGACCCGGCCTACTACGGGGCGCAGCCGCACGAGACCACCGACCGGCCGCGCCCCGACCGCGACTCGACCGAGCGGCGCATCTACGCCAGCGCCCGCGAGCGTGGTCTGCCCGTGCTGGGGATCTGCCGCGGGATGCAGATGATGGCGGTCGTCAGTGGCGGCTCCCTCATCCAGGATCTGCCGTCGGCTGGATACGGCCTGCTGCACCGCGAGGCGCCGGGGACGTTCACCGAGCACAAGGCCTCGTTCGCGGAAGGCTCGCTGGTAGCCGCCGTGCTCGGCGGTACCGAGGCCGTCGTCAACTCCAGCCACCACCAGGCCGTCGCCGACGCGGGCACGCTCACCGTCACCGGGCACGCGGAGGACGGCACGATCGAGGTGGTCGAGGACCCGTCTGCGCTGTTCGTGCTCGGCGTCCAGTGGCACCCCGAGATGGCCGACGACCCGCGCCTGTTCGAGGCCCTCGTCGCCGCCGCGCGCCGCCCCTGAGTCAGGCCTTGACCAGCACCGCGGTCTGGCGGGCGCTGGCGACCAGACGGCCGCTGGCGTCCCAGACGCGCGAGGTCTCGTCGGCGATGCCGTCGCGCAGGGTGTCGCACCGTGCCTCGAGGACGAGCGGGCCGACAAGCTCTCCGGGGTAGAGCACCACCTGGGCCGCGACGGTGGGCAGCTGGCCCCAGACGTGGGTGAACCACGGCGTCGGCGGCAGCAGGTCCCAGGCCGCGCTCACGAGGAAGACATCGGCGGGGCTGCCGTCGCGGTAGGCCAGCCGGCCGTGCACCACCGCGCGCTCGAGCGCCGGGCCGCCGGCGATCGCCTGCGCATGGGCCGGGTCGAGCCGCAGCTCGACGTGCTTGAGCACCTCCATGCCGGGGACGTCGGCGGCCTCGTGGGAGCCCGTGTCGACGCAGTCGTACCACGCGGGGATGTCGGGCACGTCGGCGTCCTCGAGGTGGCCCTCCCCCGCCGGCGACCCTGCGGTCACCATCGACTCGAGGATGAGCTTGTCGCGCGAGAGCCGCACGCGCGCGGTCGAGAGCCGGCCCGTGCGGATGACCTCCGCCTCGACGTCCGCCGGGCCGCCGCCGCGCGCGGGCGCGAGGTAGTGGGTGCTGATGGTCAGCGGCGTCGCCCCGTCGAGCACCTCCGACGCAGCCTGCCCGCACACCGCGGCGAGGTAGCCCCCGTTGAGGTGCCCCGTGATGTGCCAGCGCCCGTCGAGCTCGATCGTCGTCACCCCCGCACCCTACGTCGCCCCCCGGACGTACGGCGGGGGCTGCCGGCGCGCCCGCGCCGGCAGCCCCCGCGGGCACGGCTACAGCGGCGTGACGTAGGCGCCGGAGATGCCGCCGTCGACGAGGAAGTTGCTCGCGGTGATGAAGGAGGCGTCGTCGGAGCCGAGGAAGGCCACGGCGGCGGCGATCTCGCTGGCCTCGGCGAAGCGGCCGAACGGGATGTGCACCAGGCGGCGGGCGGCGCGCTCGGGGTCCTTGGCGAACAGCTCGATGAGCAGCGGGGTGTTGACCGGCCCCGGGCTCAGCGCGTTGACGCGGATGCCCTCGCGGGCGAACTGGACGCCAAGCTCGCGGCTCATGGCGAGCACGCCGCCCTTGGACGCCGTGTAGGAGATCTGCGACGTCGCGGCGCCCATCGTGGCGACGAACGACGCGGTGTTGATGATCGAGCCCTTGCCCTGCCGCTGCATGTAGGGGATGACCTCCTTGCAGCACAGATACACCGACGACAGGTTGACCTTCTGCACGCGGTCCCACGCCTCGATCCCGGTGGTGAGGATCGAGTCGTCGTCGGGCGGGCTGATGCCGGCGTTGTGGAACGACACGTCGATCGAGCCATAGGTGTCGAACGCCGTGGCGAACATGCGGGCGACGTCGTCGGCGTCGGTCACGTCCGCCTGGACGGCGGTGCCGCCGAGGGCCTCGGCGACGGCGGTGGCCGCCTCGAGGTTCATGTCGACGATGACGACGTTCGCGCCCTCGGACGCGACGCGCTCGGCGGTCGCCTTGCCGATCCCGCTGCCGCCGCCGGTGATGACGACCGTGCGGCCGGTGTACCTGTCCACGTCTGCTCAGCCTTCCGTCGCGATGAACACGTTCTTGACCTCGGTGAACGCGTGCAGCGCGTCCGGTCCGAGCTCCCGGCCGAGGCCGGACTTCTTGAAGCCGCCGAACGGCGTCCAGTACCGCACCGACGAGTGCGAGTTGACCGAGAGGTTGCCGCTCTCGGTCGCGCGGGCCACGCGGAACGCACGGCCGACGTCGCGGGTCCAGATCGAGCCGGACAGCCCGTAGTCGGTGGCGTTGGTGAGGCGGATCGCGTCGGCCTCGTCGTCGAAGGGCAGGACGGCGACGACCGGGCCGAACACCTCCTCGCGCATGAGCGGGTCGTCCTCCGACGACGGCATCACGACGGTGGCGGGGAACCAGTAGCCCGGGCCGGACGGCACCTGGCCGCGGATGACGACGTTGGTCGACTCGTCGAGGAACGACGACACAGTGGCGTGGTGGCCGGCGCTGATGAGCGGGCCCATCTCGGAGGTGTCGAGCGACGGGTCCTCCACGCGGACGCCGAGCACGGCGGGCTCGAGCAGGGCGAGGAACTCGTCGAGCACCGAGCGCTGCACGAGGATGCGCGAGCGCGCGCAGCAGTCCTGGCCGGCGTTGTCGAAGACGCCGTACGGAGCCGTGGCTGCGGCCTCGGCGAGATCGGCGTCGTCGAAGACGACGTTGGCACTCTTGCCGCCGAGCTCGAGGGTCACCGGCTTCACCTGCCGGGCGCAGCCCTCGGCCACGCGGATGCCCACCTCGGTCGAGCCGGTGAAGACCACCTTGGCGACGTCGGGGCTGGTGACGAACCGCTCGCCGACGACCGAGCCCTTACCGGTCAGGACCTGGAAGACGCCCTCGGGGATGCCCGCCTCCAGCGCGAGCTCGCCGAGGCGCATCGCCGTGAGCGGCG
The DNA here is from genome assembly GCA_020161245.1 of Actinomycetota bacterium. GTDB lineage: Bacteria > Actinomycetota > Actinomycetes > S36-B12 > CAIYMF01 > Longivirga. The sequence continues at coordinate 109,038 of JAIUOK010000002.1, forward strand.
TGAGCTCGGCCGGCTTGAGGACGACGGTGTTGCCCGCCGCGAGCGCTGGAGCGAAGCCCCACCCGGCGATCGGCATCGGGAAGTTCCACGGCACGATGACGCCCACCACGCCGAGCGGCTCGTGGAAGGTCATGTCGACGCCGCCCGGCACGGGGATCTGGTGGCCGAGCAGCCGCTCGGGCGCCCCGGAGTAGTAGGCGAGGACGTCGCGGACGTTGCCGGCCTCCCAGCGCGCGTTGCCGATGGTGTGGCCGGCGTTGCGCACCTCGAGCTGCGCGAGCTCCTCGAGGTGGTCGTCGACGACTGCGGAGAAGCGGCGCAGCAGCCGGGCCCGGTCGCCGGGCGAGACGTGGCGCCAGGTCTGGAAGGCCCGCTTCGCCCGCGCGATGGCGGCGTCGGCCTCCTCCAGCGACAACGAAGGGACCGAGGCGACGACCTCCTCGGTGACAGGGCTGATGACGTCGTGCAGGGCGGTCACGCGGAGCCTTCCCTCGGGTCGGGTGGTCAGTGCCGGACGAATCATCCGCCCCTCCCGCGCGCGTTGCGCGCAGGGGTGGGCGGCAGGCGGTCAGAGCCGCTCGAAGCCCCGGTAGCGCTCCCAGTCGGTCACCGTCTGGCCGAACGCCTCGATCTCGATGCGGCCCATGTTCCCGTAGTGCTCCTGCACGTCCTCGCCGAAGGTCTCGGCGACCCACTGCGAGCCCTCCCACAGGTCGACGGCGTCGGCGAGGCGCCACGGGGTCTTCTCGCCGTCGGACGCGTAGGCGTTGCCCTCGAAGGCGGGCCGCAGCTCGAGGCCCTTCTCGATGCCGTCGAGGCCGGCCGCGACCATCGCGGCGACGGCGAGGTAGGGGTTCACGTCGCCGCCGGGGATGCGGTTCTCCAGCCGGAGCCCGGCCTTGCGGCCGACGAGCCGGAGCGCGCAGGTGCGGTTGTCACGGCCCCACTCGATCGACGTCGGTGCGAACGAGCCCGGCGCGAAGCGCTTGTAGCTGTTGATGTTGGGGGCGAACATCAGCGACAGCTCGCGCAGGTGGGCCAGCTGGCCGGCGATGAACGAGCGGCCGACGTCGGACAGACCGTTCTCGGCGTCGGCCTCGTCGGACATCACCAGCGAGCCGTCGGTGCCGCGGAACGACAGGTGGATGTGGCAGGAGTTGCCCTCGCGCTCGTTGTACTTCGCCATGAACGTGAGCGCGTACCCGAGCTGCGCCGCGATCTCCTTGGCGCCGGTCTTGTAGACCACGTGGTTGTCGCAGGTCTTCAGCGCGTCCTCGTAGAGGAACGCGATCTCGTGCTGGCCGAAGTTGCACTCGCCCTTGGCCGACTCGACCTGCAGCCCGGCGCCGGCCATGTCGAGGCGGATCTTGCGCAGCAGAGGCTCGATGCGCGACGTGCCGATGATCGAGTAGTCGACGTTGTACTGGTTGGCGGGCGTCAGCTCGCGGTACCCCTTCGCCCACGCCTGCTCGTAGGTGTCGTTGAAGACGATGAACTCGAGCTCGGTGCCCACGAACGCCGCCATCCCGGCGTCGGCGAGCCGGGAGAGCTGGCGCTTGAGCACCTGGCGCGGCGACGCCGTCACGTCGCTGCCGTCGAGCCAGACGACGTCGGCCTGCACCATCGCCGTCGCCGGGTGCCACGGCACCCGGCGCAGCGTGCCGAGGTCGTGAGCCATCACGAAGTCGCCGTAGCCGCTCGACCAGCTCGACATCCGGTAGCCCTCGACGGTGTTCATGTCGACGTCGACGGCGAGCAGGTAGTTGCAGCCCTCCGTGCCGTGGGGCAGCACGTGCTCGACGAAGTACGGAGCGTGCACGCGCTTGCCCTGCAGGCGGCCCTGCATGTCGGTGATGCCGACGATGACGGTGTCGATACGGCCGTCCGCCACCTCGGCCTTGAGCTGCTCCACCGAGAGCGGCGCGCCTGCGTCGGAGGTTCCGTGGCTCATCCGGGGTCCTTCTCGTCGAGGTCGGGTCGACGCAGTGTCGACGTCGTGCGAGGCGGCCCGGGGCTGAGCGGCCCCGGGCGGTCAGTCGCAACCTTGCCGCGTCGGAGGCGTCCCGGGTAGGGCGAAACGCCGGTTCGATCGGTCTAGACCGTAAACGGCACGAAACCCTTCCCGGCGGGTGCCCAGGGGTCTACGCTCCGGCGCATCCGGCTCGGCCCTGGCATCCGCCAGGGCTGCGCAGGGCTGCCCGGACGGGCGGCCGCGACGTCTGGAGGACACGTGCAGGACGCCGCGACCGGGACGGTCGAGGACGCGCTTCTCACGCGCCTCGACGCCGTGCCCGCGCTCGCCGGACGCACTGCCGTGTCGGACCTGTCGGGCGGCCTCACCAACCGCAACGTCAAGGTGACGACCCCGGACGGCGTCTACGTCGCCCGCCTGTCGTCGCCCGAGAGCGCGCTGCTGGCCATCGACCGCGACAACGAGCACGCCAACAGCCGCGCCGCGGCGGAGTCGGGCGCTGCACCGCGCGTGATCGCCTTCCATCCAGAGGTCAGCGTGCTCGTCGTCGACTTCGTCGACGGCACCACGTGGAGCGCGCAGGACGTCCTGGCCGAGCAGAACGCCGACCGGATCGCCGCTGCGATGCGCATGCTGCACGCCGGCCCGCGGTTCGTGAACGACTTCGACATGCTGGCGATCCAGCCGCAGTACCTGGCGCTCTGCCAGGAGCGCGGGTTCCGCCTCCCCGACCGCTACCTGGACTTCGCCCCGCACGTCGAGGCGATCCGGGAGGCGCTGGCAGCGCGGCCGGTGCCGAGCGTGCCGTGCAACAACGACCTGCTGGCCGCGAACGTGATCGACACAGGCGACCGCGTGTGGCTCATCGACTACGAGTACTCGGGCAACAACGACCCGTTCTTCGAGGTGGGCAACCTCTGGAGCGAGGCCTCGGGCGACGTCGACCAGCTCGAGCGGCTCGTCACGGCGTACGTCGGCGAGCCGTCGCCCGCGCTCACATCCCGGGCGTGGCTGTGGGGCCTCATGAGCAAGTACGGCTGGACGCTGTGGGCCGCCATCCAGGACGGCGCCAGCGAGCTCGACTTCGACTTCTGGGACTGGGGGATGGAGAAGTACCACCGCGCGGTCGCCGAGTTCGACGGACCGGACTTCGGGCGGCGGCTGGAGGAGGTGCGTAGCCCCTACTGACCATCCCGCCGAGCGGTACGGCTCCCACGCCCGCCGCGACGTTGCGCGTGTCGCAACACGGCTGCAATCCACCACCATCACACTGCGCCTTGAGTGCACAGAAGACGGCGCCGCCGTCGGCTGACAACAGGGGTTCCCGAAGGAGGGGACGCGTGGCTGACACCTCGAAGCTCAACGAGGACGAGAAGCTTCTCGCCGAGCTGGGCTACAAGCAGGAGCTGCACCGTGGCTGGTCCGGCTTCAGCAACTTCGCTATCTCGTTCTCGATCATCTCGATCCTGGCCGGCTGCTTCACGACCTTCGGCGTCGCCTGGAACAACGGCGGCCCGATCGCCATCTCGTGGGGCTGGCCGATCATCTCGATCTTCATCCTCATCATCGGCTTCTGCATGTCCGAGCTGGTGTCGGCATACCCGACGTCGGGCGGCATCTACTGGTGGGCGGCCAAGCTCGGCAGCCCCAAGGCCGGGTACTACACGGGCTGGCTCAACCTCATCGGCCTCATCGCGGTCATCGCCTCGGTCGCCTACGGCTGCGCCACCTTCCTCGACGCCACGCTCGGCGTGTTCTCCGAGTCGTGGGCCGAGGGCTACAGCCTGTCCCGCGTCTTCGTGATGTTCCTGGTGATCCTGCTGGCCGTCAGCATCATCAACATCTTCAGCAGCCAGCTGATGGCGATCCTCAACAACGTCTCGGTGTGGTGGCACGTCGTCGGCGCGGCCGTCGTCGTGATCATGCTGATCGTGCTGCCCGAGCGGCACCTGGACGTGAGCACCGCGTTCACCGGCCGCATCAACAACTCCGGCTGGTTCGACGGCGACACCAGCGGCCTGCTGTTCTGGATCTACATCCTGCCCCTGGGCTTCCTGCTCACGCAGTACACGATCACGGGCTTCGACGCCTCGGCCCACCTCTCCGAGGAGACCTCGGGCGCGGCCGACGCCGCGGCCAAGGGGATCTGGCGCTCGATCTTCTACTCCGCCGTCGGCGGGTACATCCTGCTCATGTCGTTCGTGTTCGCCGTGCAGGACGTCGACGAGCTCACGGCGGCAGGCGGCAGCTCCATTGCCCTGTTCGGGCAAGCGCTGTCGCCATCGGCAGCCGGTACCGTCCTGCTCATCAGCACCATCGGCCAGTTCTTCTGCTCGATGGCGTGCATGACATCGGCATCGCGCATGCTGTTCGCGTTCTCGCGCGACGGCGCCGTGCCGGGCGCCTCCCGCTGGGCCACGCTGGCCAGCAACCAGGTGCCGCGCAACGCCGTCCTCGCCATCGCGGTGGTAGCGATCATCATCACGCTGCCCGCCCTCGTCGAGGTCGACATCAACGGCGCCCCCGTGCCGGTCGCGTTCTACGCGGTGGTCTCGGTCGCCGTCATCGGTCTCTACGTCGCGTTCGCCATCCCGATCTGGCTGCGCTGGCGGATGGGCGACGCCTTCAAGCAGGGGTCGTGGAACCTCGGCACTAAGTGGAAGTGGATGGCCCCGCTGGCCATCATCGAGATCGTGGTGGTGTCCATCCTGTTCGTGCTGCCGACCAACCCCGGCGGCATGCCGGGCAACGAGGCGTTCGAGTGGAAGTTCGTCAACTACGCGCCGATCCTGCTGTTCGGCTCGCTGCTGGCGCTGTGGATCGGCTGGCACGTGTCGGCGAAGAAGTGGTTCACCGGCCCGAAGATGACGATCGACCTGCCCGAGGGCGTCTCCTCCGCCGACGAGATCGCGCTGGAGCACCACCACGACGGGTACCTCACCGGTGAGCACCAGCAGCACCACCCGGAGGACAAGGCCTGACGGCCCGGACCTTCAGAACCACCCGCACCACCTGCACGCACTGACGACGAGGGGAGGTCGGCAGCCATGGACTCTGGGCTGCCGGCCTCCCCTCTCGTCGTCGACCGGACGGCCACCGACCCCGTCCACGTCCAGATCGCCGCGTGGCTCTCGACGGCCGTCGCGCGCGGCGAGCTCGTCCCCGGGCAGCGGCTGCCCGGCGAGCGGGAGCTCGCGGAGCGCATCGGCGTCAGCCGGATGACGCTGCGCCAGGCGCTCGCCGAGCTCGAGTCGCAGGGGACGCTGGTGCGCGTGCCCGGCCGGGCCGGCGGGGCCTTCGTCGCCGAGCCGCAGGTCGAGGTCGACCTCACCCATCTGTCGGGCCTCACCGACCAGCTGCGCCGCGCCGGCAGGCGCGCGGGCGCTCGCGTCCTCTCGGCGCGTCGGCTCGTCCCTGACACCGGCGTCGCCCGAGCCCTGGGGCTGACCGGGCGCGCCCAGGCCTACGAGGTGGTGCGCGTGCGCTCCGCCAACGGCGTGCCGATCGCCCTGGAGCGCTCGTGGTTCCCCGCGCGCCTCTACCCCGGCCTCACCGACCACCCGCTGTCCGGCTCCATCTACAGCGTGCTCGACACCCGCTACAGCCGGCCGCCCGTCACGGCCGAGGAGCACCTCACCCCGGTCCTCGCGGACGCCGAAGCGGCCGAGCACCTGGGGCTGGCCGCCGACGGCCCCGTGATGCTGGTCGAGCGCACGGCCTACGACGCCACCGGCACGCCCGTCGAGCATGCGCGCGACACGTTCCGGCCGGACCGGGTGCGCTTCCTCGTGCGCCGCACCCCCGACGACCCCACCACCCTCCGCGCCGTCACCTGAGCCCGTCCTGCGCTCGAACCCGGGGGTCAGGCGCGGACGCGGGTGCCCTTCGGGTCGTAGAGGGGGTCGGGGTGGACAGTCGCGCCGATCCACTCGCCGAAGACGCCCACCTCCAGCCGGGTGCCGTCGGCCACCAGTCCTCCGTCGCCGAGCGGCAGCGCGCCGTCGACCGGCAAGTAGGCGAAGGCGATCGAGGCCCCGAGGTGATAGCCCAGGCCGCCGCTCGTGACGCGCCCGAGCACCTCGCCCCCGGGGACGCGCACGGGCTCGTTGCCGAGCGCCACGGCCTTCGTGCCGTCGAGCACCAGGCAGGTGAGGCGGCGCGAGACACCCGCCTGCTTCTGCGCCAGGAGCGCCTCGCGGCCGAGGAAGCCGCCCTCCTTGCCGAGCCGGACGCAGAACCCGAGGCCGGCCTCGTAGGGCGTGTGCGCCGGGCCGATGTCCGAGCCCCACGCCCGGTAGCCCTTCTCCAGCCGCAGCGACTCGATCGCGCGGTAGCCGCCGGCGACGAGGCCTTGCTCGCGGCCGGCGTCCCACAGCGTGCGCCAGAGGTTGAGCCCGTACTCGGACGGGCAGTAGAGCTCCCATCCCAGCTCGCCGACGTAGGTCACCCGCACCATCCGCACGGGGACGTCGCCCACGGTCGTCTCGCGCATCGCCAGGAACGGGAAGGCCTCGTTCGACAGGTCCTGCGGCGTGAGCGGCGCGACGACCTCGCGGGCCTTCGGCCCCCAGATGCCGAAGCAGGCCCAGGCCCCGGTGACGTCGGCGATGCGCACGTCGGCCTCGAGGGCGCGCGCCTGCGAGCGGAGCCAGGCGGCGTCATGGGTGCCGAACGCGGTACCGGTGACCACCAGGAAGAGGTCGCGTTCGAGGTGGGTGACCGTGAAGTCGCACTCGATCCCGCCGCTGGCGTTGAGCGCCTGCGTGTACGTGACCGTGCCCGCGCCGCGTGCGACGTCGTTGTCGCACACCCACTGCATGAGCCGGGTGGCGTCCGGGCCGGACACCTCGAGCTTGGCGAACGACGACTCGTCGAAGACGACGACACCGTCGCGGGTCGCGCGATGCTCGGCGACGACGGCCGGGGACCAGTGCCGCCCGGCCCAGCCGTCGGGACGCCAGGCCTCGTCGTCGGCGGCCGAGTTCGAGTCGTAGTGGTTGACCCGCTCCCAGCCGGACTTCTCGCCGAACGAGGCGCCGTGCTCGACGTGCCACGGGTAGGCGGCCGACGTCCGCAGCGGGCGGCCGGCCGACCGCTCGTGCGCGGGGTAGCGGATGTCGTAGTACGACTCGTAGTTCTCGACCGTGCGCTTGAGCGTGTACGACGGCGAGCGGTACGACTGGCCGAACCTCCGCACGTCCATGTGCCAGAGATCCATGGGCGGTGCGCCGTCGAGCACCCACTCGGCCATGACCTTGCCGACGCCGCCCGCGCCGGCGATGCCGTGGGCGCAGAAGCCGGCGGCCACGAAGAACCCGCCCACCTCGGTGGGGCCGAGGCAGAACTCGTTGTCGGGCGTGAACGCCTCGGGGCCGTTGATGAAGGTGCGGATTCCAGCCTCGGCGATCGACGGCACGCGGATGGCGGCGTTCTCGGCGATCTCCTCGAAGCGCTCGTCGACCGGCGTGAGCAGCTTGCCGTTGAAGTCGGCGGGCACGGAGTCGTACGACGACGCCGAGGCGGTCCACGGCTCGGACTGCCGCTCGTAGCCGCCCATCACCAGGCCGTCGACCTCCTGGCGGTAGTACACGAGCAGGTCGGGGTCGCGCAGCGACGGCAGCGGGGTCTCGCGGTGCTCGAACATCGGCTCGGTGACGACGTACTGGTGCGACATCGGCACGATCGGCACCCGGACGCCGACCATCCGCGCGATCTCGGCCGCGAACATGCCGCCGCAGTCGACGACGAGCTCGCACTCGATGTCGCCCTGGTCGGTACGCACGCGGGTGACGCGGCGGCGCAGCCCCTCGCCCTCCGTGTCGATGCCCAGGACCCGGGTGCGGGTGTGGATCGAGACGCCCATCGCGCGGGCGCCCGCGGCCAGCGAGTAGGCCAGACCGGACGGGTCGACCTGGCCGTCGGTGGGCAGGTACGCCGCGCCGACGACGCCGTCGGTCGACATGAGCGGGAAGAGGTCCTGGGCCTCCTGCGCCGAGATCGTGTGCAGCTCGAGGCCGCTCGATGCTGCCCACCCGGACTGGCGCGAGATCTCCTCCCAGCGCTCCTGGGTGGAGGCCAGCCGGATCGACCCGCACTCGACCCACCCAGGCGGCGTATCCCCCGCCTGGAGCTCGCGGTAGAGCTCGACGGAGTAGCGGTTCATCGCGGTCAGGGTCGGGTCGGCGCGCAGCTGGCCCACGAGGCCGGCGGAGTGGAAGGTCGAGCCGCTCGTGAGCTCCGACCGGTCGACCAGGACGACGTCGCGCTCGCCGGCCTTCGCGAGGTGGTAGGCGACCGAGCAGCCTCCGACGCCTCCCCCGATGACGACGACGCGGGCACGGGCGGGCAGGGCGCGGGATACCGGCTCGGTCACGCGCCGAGGGTACCGACGACGGCGCCGCGGCGGGGTGTAATGGTCTAGACCGAAACGCCGGTCAGGAGCGGCGTCAGCCTGGCAGCAGCGAGCGCCAGGCGTCGGCGACGAGCACCGGCTGCTCGATCTGCGCCACATGCCCGGCGTGGGGGATCACCAGCACCCGGACGTCGGGGAACGCCTTGGTGTGCGCGTGGATCGGATCGACGAGCTTGTCGCGCCGGCCGTAGACGAGCAGCGTCGGGACGGTGATCCGCTCGGCCAGCTTCCACGGCCGCTCCGGCGTGCGGTCGAGGTAGGTGGCCATGAGCCCGCGCAGCGACTGCACGAAGGCGTCCCCGACGTAGGGCAGCGCGTCGCGCCGGCGGATCTCCTCGACCGCCTCGTGCATCCGCTGCTCGGGCACGGTCGAGGGGTCGGCGAAGTTGATGTCGACGCTGGCCTTCACCCGGTGGTGGGCATCGACCTCGAGGTAGCGCTTGACCAGCCGCTGGCCGACGCCGGGGATCGACACGACAGGCAGGTGCACGTTCGTGCGGCGCACGCCCACCTTGGGCAGCGCCGGGCTGATCAGCGTCAGGGACCGGACGAGCTCGGGCCGGCGGGCCGCGAGCTGCACCGCGATGGAGCCGCCCATCGAGTTGCCGAACAGGTGGACCGGCCGTCCGTCGAAGCGCGTCTCGATGAGCTCGGCCATCGACTCCGCGCTGCGGCGCGGCGTGTAGTCGCCGTCCCGGGGCGGCGGCGACCAGCCGAAGCCGGGCAGGTCCGGCGCGACCCCGTCGAGGCGGTCGCGCAGCAGCGCCATGAGGTCGGTCCAGTTCGTGGCCGCGCCGCCGAGCCCGTGGACGAACAGGGCCGGGGCCGCGTCGGGGGACGCCGGCCGGGCCTCGCGCAGGGAGAACGTGCCGTTCGACAGAACGACGTCGCGCCGCGGCCAGGGCGCCGGGAGATCGGCGAGCAGGTCGGCGGTCTTACGGGGGAGCTCGGGGTGCGGCGTCGCGGTCATGGAGCCGGGGTGAGGAGCGGGAGCCTGCGGTTCACAGCATCGAGCGTCGCACGGATGACGGCCTGGTGGACATCGTCGCGCACCTCCGACGCCCCGGTGAGCCGCTCGACCTCTCCGTGCAGGCAGCACTCGACCTGCACGACCGCCACCTCGTGGTCGCCCACCATCGGGGTCGATACGGCGCTGACGGAGAAGCCGTCCTCGCACTCGACGAGCGCCGCGACGGCGCGCAGGGTGGCCAGGGCGATGGTCTCGAGCACGGCGGTGTCGGTGGAACCGCCGTCGGCGGAGCCACGTACCTCTCCCCGTGGGCCCAGCAGGGCGACGGTCGCCTGGGCGCGGTGGTGGTCGGCGATGACCGAGAGCCGCGCGATGGACAGCCGCACCTCGTCGTCGGTGAGATCGATCTGCTGCGGCGGCGCGGCGTGCTGCTCCGGGATGGTCGACGAGCCGCTCGGGTGCCGGGCGGCGGCAGCGAGCACGTCGACGTCGAAGTCGCGGCCGCTGCGGCGGTCGAGCTCGGCGATGAGCCCGTCGATCTCGATGCCGAGGTCGACCACGTCGGCGAGATCTGCCCCGTCGTCCTCTAGGCCGCTGCTGGTCGCTGCGTGGCCGCCTGCCGGTGCAGCGTCGGGACGCGGCCGCGGGAGCGCGGTGACGCCGCGCGCCGTGTCGGTGATGTCCATGACGAGGTCGACCTCGTCGTGGTCGAGGCCCACCCCGAACTGCAGGCGCAGCATCGAGTGGACGGCGCGGGCCACGGCCGCCTGGTCGGTGGAGTCGTCGAGGACGAGGTGCACCTCGGTGCCGTTACCTGCCGAGTCGCCGACGCGCACGGAGGCCTCGAGCACGCCCGGCACCACCCTGAGGGCGTGCTCGACCCGCTGGGCGGCGGAGGCGGTTCGCTCGACGTGCACGCGTCAAAACTACGGACGACCCGCCGGGGTTGCGCGTCGACATGCGCACGGTTGGCTCACTACGACCCTGTGTTGCGACGATGTCACAGAGGGTCCGGATTCCGGCGGCGGGGCCCGGCTGGCGTCCTCTCGCCGCGCCCCGGCGACGCAGCGTGGTCGCGCGTACCGTGGGGTGCATCGAGCATGACGCGATCGGCAAGGAGGCGGTCATGACCACTCCCGCATTCGACGACCAGGCTCTCCCGGCCGACCCGGCCGACCTCGACGAGCAGCGCCGCCCCCTCGTGGCGGACGCCGACGATGCGGCCGCCGAGCCGCCTCCGGACGCCGATGCCGGGCTCGAGGCCGACCCGGCGGACCTGCTCGACCAGCTCCGCGAGGTGCCGGTCGACGACGACTACGACCGCTGAGCGCCGCAAGGACGCGCGTCCCCGCTTCGGCCGACATGACCGTCCGGGCGCTACCGGTCGGTAGGATCCCCCGCATGTCTGTGGTGTCCGACGGCGGCGCCCCCGCCGCCTCCCCGCGCGGCCAGCGCCTGCCCCGCCGCGAGCGGCGAGCCCAGCTGCTCGACGCCGCCCGCGAGGTGTTCGTCGCGCAGGGCTACCACGCGGCCGCCATGGACGACATCGCCGAGGCCGCCGGCGTCAGCAAGCCGGTGCTCTACCAGCACTTCCCCGGCAAGCTCGACCTCTACCTGGCCCTGCTGGACCAGTCGGGCGAGGCGATGCTCGCGGGCCTCAACGCCGCACTCGAGTCGACCACCGACAACAAGCAGCGCGTGACCGCCGCCGTGGCCGTGTACTTCGAGTTCGTCGAGGACCCGGGCGGCGCCCACCGGCTGATCTTCGAGTCCGACCTCACCAACGAGGCCGCGGTCCGCGCCCGCGTCGACCGCTTCAACGACGCCTGCGCCGCCGGTATGGCGCGGATCATCATGGAGGACACCGGCCTGACCGAGGGCGAGGCGCTGCTGCTCGCCGCGGGCCTGCTCGGCATGTCGCAGACCGCGGCCCGCCACTGGCTGCGCGACCAGGGCCGGATCCCGCGCTCGGAGGCCGCCCGGCTCGTCTCCAGCCTGGGCTGGCGCGGCATCTCCACCTTCCCGCTCTCGCACCCGCCGGCCGACGCCTGAGCCCCCGGCCCGGCCACCGACGCGACGAGGCCCCGCACGCTGCTGCGTGCGGGGCCTCGTCGCGTGCTGGGTGTCAGGCCTGGAAGCCCACGCGGCCGCGCTCGGGCGAGCCCACCTCGACATAGGCGATCTTGTCGCCGGGCACGACCACGGTGCGGCCCTTCTCGTCGGCGAGCACGAGCGGGGTGCCCTTCTCGACGGCGGCCGAGGCGAGCGCCACGACCTCCTCCTGGGTCTGCTCGCTCTCGAGCACCACTTCGCGCGGGCCCTGCTGCACGCCGATCTTGACCTCCACGGGGACCCTCCTGCGGGCGTCGTCTGCTGCTGGCGGCACCCTGTCGCGGCGCCGGCTCTCCCCGACCCTAACGGGGCGGGTCCGCGGTGGCTTCCCCGGAGGCCGCTCGTACGCCGAGGGCGAACCCGGCCGTGCGCCTGGACCCGGGGGTCTGCTCGCCTCCTGGCCGCGGCGTCGTCCCTCCGCCCTGACCAGCAGGGGCGCATCCCACAGGGCGGCTAGGCCTGCAGACCGAGCGTCGACATGCGCTGGGTGTGGGCGTCGGTGAGGCGGTTGAGGAGCTGGCCGAGGCCCTCGAGGCCGAGGCCGGGGCGGTCGACGTCGCCCACGAGCAGCGCGGTCAGCCCGTCGCGCTCGGCCACGACCTGCTGCGCCTGCTGCAGCGCCTCCCCCACGAGGCGGCGCCCCCACAGCGCCAGCCGGCCGGCGACCCGCGGGTCCTCGGTGATGGCGGCTCGGACGGTGGCGACGGCGAAGTTGGCGTGGCCGGAGTCCGAGCAGACCTCGAGCACAAGATCGCGGGTGCCGGGGTCGAGCAGCTCGGCGACCTCGCGGTAGAAGTCGGTGGCGATGCCGTCGCCGACGTAGGCCTTCACCAGCCCTTCGAGCCAATCGCTGGGGCGGGTCTGCTCGTGGAAGGCCAGCAGCGGCGGCCGGAATGGCTCCATCGCCTCCGACGGGTCGACGCCGAGCTCGGCGATGCGCTCGGCGAGGCGGGTGAAGTGGCGCACCTCGGCGGTGGCCATGAGCGCCAGCGCGGCCTCGTCGGAGATGGAGGGCGCCACGGCGGCGTCGACGGCGAGGCGCTCGAAGGCGACGAGCTCGGAGTAGGCGAGGACTCCGAGCAGGTCGATGACGCCGCTGCGGTAGACCGGGTCGTCGTCGAGCGCGGACGCCGGCACGCCGGAGCCGTCGCCTGAGGGGGCCGGCTCGTCACCAGGATCGGGCACCGCGTGCAGCGTCTCGTCGTCCACGGGCGGAGCGTACGCGCGCGATGCCGCCCGGTCGCGCGATAGCCGCGCATCGGGGTGGAGCAGGGCCGGTCGCGCGGATGGTCGGGCCGGAGGGCCTGCCCCGGTAGGATGGGCGGCGTACATCCTGGTCACGGCCGTTGTCATCACCATCATCCGTGGCCGCCCCGCCGACGGCCTCCTCGCCGAGGAGCGTGCGGCAGGGTCGGGCGAGGCAGTCGCGACACCCGGTGCCCCTGACGGCACGACGTGACGCTGCGACCCCGCGCGACCGTGCGCTCGCCGGACTCGTCGCTCCCTGCGACGGCGTCCCGCCGCGGCCGACACCACGGAGAGCACCATCACCACGATCACACCCGAGCCCGACGCCACGCCGGACGTCGAGGCCACCGCGCCCGTCCAGCCCAAGACCTTCGCCGAGCTCGGCGTCCTGCCCGCGACAGTCGAGGCACTCGCCGCCGACGGCATCGTGACGGCGTTCCCGATCCAGGAGCTCACCCTGCCCCTGGCCCTGCAGGGCACCGACCTCATCGGCCAGGCCAAGACCGGCACCGGCAAGACCCTCGGCTTCGGCATCCCGCTGCTGCAGCGCCTGGTCGCGCCGCAGGACGACGCCTGGGCCGAGCTCAAGACCGCCGGCAAGCCGCAGGCGCTGGTCATCGTCCCGACCCGCGAGCTCGGCATCCAGGTGGCCAGCGACCTCGAGAAGGCCGGCCGTCTGCGCGGCGTCCGCGTGCTGTGCGTGTACGGCGGCCGCTCCTACGAGCCGCAGGTCGAGGCGCTGCAGAAGGGCGTCGAGGTCGTCGTCGGCACCCCCGGCCGGCTCATCGACCTCATGAAGCAGGGCCACCTCGACCTCGCCAACGTCAAGGCGCTCGTCCTCGACGAGGCCGACGAGATGCTCGACATGGGCTTCCTGCCCGACGTCGAGCGCCTGGTCGCCAAGGTCTCGCCGGTGCGCCAGACGATGCTGTTCTCGGCCACGATGCCGGGCTCGATCGTCGCCCTGGCCCGCCGCTACATGAGCCAGCCCACGCACATCCGCGCGATCAACCCCGACGACGACAGCGCCACCGTCGAGGCGATCGAGCAGCACGTGTGGCGTGCCCACAACCTCGACAAGCCCGAGCTCCTCGCCCGCGTTCTGCAGGCCAAGGGCCGCGGTCTCACGATGATCTTCTGCCGCACCAAGCGCAACGCGCAGCGGGTGGCCGACGAGCTCGTCGAGCGCGGGTTCGCCGCCGCCGCCGTCCACGGCGACCTCGGCCAGGGCGCCCGCGAGCAGGCGCTGCGCGCGTTCCGCAACGGCAAGGTCGACGTCCTCGTCGCCACCGACGTCGCGGCCCGCGGCATCGACGTCGCCGACGTCACCCACGTCATCAACTGGGAGTGCCCGGACGACGAGAAGACCTACCTGCACCGCATCGGCCGCACCGGCCGCGCGGGCAACACCGGCGTCGCGATCACGCTGGTCGACTGGGATGACGTCCACCGCTGGAAGATGATCAACCAGGCGCTCGGCCTGTCGTTCCACGACCCGATCGAGACCTACTCCTCCAGCCCGCACGTGTACACCGGCCTCGGCATCCCCGAGGGCACCAAGGGCCGGCTGCCCAAGGCCGCGCAGACCCGCGCCGGCCTCGACGCCGAGGTCATCGAGGACCTCGGCGAGACCGGTGCCGCGGCCGGCAAGCGCAACCGCAGCAAGGGCCGTGACGACAAGCACGACAAGCACGGCAAGGGCGACAAGCACGGCCGCGACGACCGCCGCGGCGGCAAGCGGCACGGCTCGGACGTCGACGCCCACAAGGCCGACCCGCGCGACGACGCCGAGGGCACCGGGGACGAGTCGGGCTCCGAGGAGCCGCGCGCCCCGCGCCGCGACCGGCAGCGCCGGCGCACCCGCGGCGGTGCTGCCGCCGCGACGGCCGAGGCCGGCTCCGCCCCCGAGGCCGCCGCCGCCGAGGGCTCCGGCCCGGCCGAGGCCGCGGGCGACGCCGACCAGTCCGAGGGCGGTGCGCGCAAGCACCGCCGCCGCGGAGGCCGCGGCCGGGGCAAGGGCCCCAAGGCCGAGGGCTCGGAGGCAGGGTCGGAGGCTCCGGCACCGGCCGGCGCCTGATCACGACCGCGACACCCGCGAGGCGGGCGGCCCTGAGGGGCTGCCCGCCTCGTCGCGTGAGGGGCCGGCGGTCAGCGGTCGGCGAGCTGCGCGTGCATGCGGGCGGCGTGCTGCCGGTAGGCGTCCGACCCGCGCAGGTGCGGCGAGGTCGCGAGCACGGAGCGGCCGATGGCCGGGGCCTCGGCGAAGCGCACCGACCGCGGCACCGGCGGCTCGAGCACGGGGATCTCGTAGCGCTCGACCACGTCGGCGAGCACGGCGCGCGCATGGGCGGTGCGGCCGTCGAACATCGTGGGCAGGATGCCGCTGACCCGCAGGCGGGGGTTGGTCGTGCGCATGACGTCGCGGACCGTCTCGACGAGCTGCCCCAGGCCGCGGTGGGCGAGGGTCTCGCACTGGAGCGGCACGATGACGTCGTCGGCGGCGGTGAGCGCGTTGACGGTGAGGATCCCCAGGGTCGGCGGGCAGTCGAGGATGATCCAGTCGTAGTGCCCGCGCAGCTCGGCGAGCGCATCGTCGAGGGTGTGCTCGCGGCGTCCCGAGGCCAGCAGCGTGGCCTCGGTGCGGGCCAGCTCGATCGTGGCCGGCAGCAGATCGACGCCGTCGTCGGTGGCGGTCACGACGTCGCGGGCGTGCCGGGACCCGGCCAGCACGTCGTGCACCGAGGTCGTCAGGTCCTCCGGGTCGACGCCCAGGGAGAAGGTGAGACAGGCCTGCGGGTCGAGGTCGACGAGCAGCACCTCGTCGCCGAGGTCGGACAGCGCGACGCCGAGCGAGGCGACGGTCGTGGTCTTGCCGACGCCGCCCTTCTGGCTGGCCACGGCGACGGTGCGCGTCATGGCTGCACCTCCGTGATGATCGCGAGTCCGTGCCCGGCGGTGCGGATGCGCCGCCGGGACGTAGTCTGCCTGCCGTGAGCACGCCTCCGTTCCTCGACCTGCCGGACCGAGCCAGCCGGGTCGAGCTCGCGACCTCCCACGGGCCGCTCGTCGGATGGCGCATCGGCCCCGAGGACGGCGCCCCCCACCGCGGCACCGTCGTCCTGGTCCCGGGCTTCACCGGCTCCAAGGAGGACTTCGTCGCCGTCCTCGAGCCGCTGTCGCACCACGGCTGGGCCGTCGTCACCTTCGACCAGCGCGGCCAGTACGAGTCGGCCGGGCCCGACGACGAGGCCGCGTACTCGTTGGCGGCCCTCGCCCGCGACCTGCTGGAGGTGGTCGCCCCCCTCGAGCCGCCGATCCACCTGGTGGGCCACTCCTTCGGCGGGCTGGTGTCGCGCGAGGCGGTGCTGATGTCCGGCGGGGAGCCCTTCTCCTCGCTGACGCTGCTGTGCTCGGGTCCCGGACCGATCCCGCCGTCGCACCACGACGGGCTCGGCGCGCTGCGCTCGGCGCTGCCGCACGTGCCGCTCGAGGTCGTGTACGACGTCAAGGAGGCCGCCGACCGCGAGGGCGGCTGGGACCCGGCGCCGGAGGTCGCGGCGTTCATGCGCGAGCGGTTCACGGCCACCAACGCCTGGCAGCTGCGCACGTCGGCCGGGATCCTGCTCGACACCCCCGACCGCACCGACGAGCTGGCGGCGCTCGCCGCCGACGGCCGGCTGCGCGTCGCTGTGGTGTACGGCCCGGACGACGACGCGTGGTCGCCCGCCGAGCAGGAGAAGGTCGCGGCCGCCGTCGGAGCACGCGTCGTCGTGGTGCCCGGCACGGGTCACTCGCCGGCGGCCGAGGACCCCCATGCGACGGCCGACGCGCTCGACGCCCTGCTCACCGCGCTCTCCGACGAGGAGCGCGCACGGCCGTGAGCACCCTGCGCCTCGATCTCGACCACACGCCCGAATCGGCCCCGCGCGCCCGCGCCGCCGTCCGCGCGTTCGTCGTCGAGAACTGGCAGGCGGCACAGGATGCCGAGGCCGTCGACGACGCACTGCTCGTCACGAGCGAGCTCGTCACCAACGCCGTGCGCCATGGCAGCCCGCCCGTCGTCCTCACCGCCTCGGTGCGCCCGCTCGACGGCGTCGGCTCGGCGCTCGACCTCGTGTGCCTCAGCGCCGGACGCTGGCGAGAGCGCACCGCCGACGAGGGCGGCCGCGGCCTCCCGCTCGTCCACGCCCTCTGCACGTCGGTCGCCATCGACACCACCCCCGACGGCACCACCGTCACCGCCATCCTCGAGCGCTGACCCACCGGCGCACCCCCGGTGCTGAGGGTCGATGCGCGTCGGGGATCGGCCGTTGGCGGTCCGAACGCGTCGTAGAGAGCGCGTATCGACCCCCGACGTCGGGGACGGGTCAGGAGTCGGGGTCGGCGGGGGCGGTGAGGTCGGCGAGGCCCGACCACGGCTGCAGCTCGTTCGAGGCGTCGCGGCCCGCCGGGCACCAGCGGCGGTGGTCGCACCAGGAGCAGCCGGGCGAGGGCGACGCCGGGAACACGGCGTCGATGGCCTCGAGCGCATCGGCGTCGCCAGCAGCGGCGTCCTCGGCGAGGGGGCGCAGCCGGTCCTTCCACCGGGCCTCGGCTTCTGCGGCCTCGCGCGCGATGTCGCCGGCCCGCGCGAGGTGGCGCTCGAGCGACTCCGGCGTGTGCTCGTGGACGGCCACCGTGCCGGTCGGCAGATGGTGCAGCTCGACGCGGCGCGACCGCAGCCGCAGCGTGCGCGTGGCCGCGACCGTGTAGACGGCGAGAGCCAGCGAGCTGCGGGCGTCGTCGTCGGTGAGGGGACGGCGTCCGGTCTTGTAGTCGACGATGACGAGCTCCTCGCCGCCGACGTCGCTCGGACGCCGGTCGATGCGGTCGACGCGTCCGGACAGCGCCATGCCGTGCGTGCGCGTCGACACCGTGCGCTCGACGCCGACGGGGTCGGCGTCGGGATCGAGGCGGGCGGCGTACTCCGCCGTCATCGAGGCCGCGCGGTCGCGCCACTCGGCGGCCTGACGGCCGTCTCGGAAGCCGTCGGAGAGCCAGCCCCTTTCGACGAGGTCGGCCGCCGCCTCCGGGGTGCGCCGGGCCACGGGCAGCAGCCACCAGTCGCGCAGAGCGTTGTGCACGGCCGCGCCCACGCTGTTGTGGGCCCAGGGCGCGCCTTTCGGGCGCTTCTCCAGGTAGGTGAAGCGGTAGCGGCGCGGGCAGGCGAGCCACGTGTCGAGCCGGGTCGGGGTGCAGGAGAACAGCCGCTCCGGCATGCCCTCGAAGGACGCCTGACTCACCCGTGCGCCTCGATGAAGCCGAAGACGCCGTCCGCCACGAGCTCGACGGCGATGGCTGCGAGCAGCAGGCCGGCGATCCGCGTGAGCACCAGGATCCCCGTGGGCTTCAACAGGTTCCCGAGGAACACCGAGTAGCGCATCGCGAGATAGATCGTGACGTGCACGAGGATGATGCCCAGCGCCAGCGCGCTGATCTCCGGCGCCGTGTCGGCCTGGCGCACGAACAGGATCGTGGCCACGATCGCGCCGGGCCCGGCGAGCAGCGGAGTGCCGAGCGGCACCATCGCCACGTTGACGTCGTCGACCTCCGTGGGCTCGTCGGTCTTCCCCGTGAGCAGCTCGAGGGCGACGATGAGCAGCAGCAGCCCGCCCGACACCTGCAGGGCGGGCAGCGAGATCCCGAGGAACGCCAGGATCCGCTCGCCGAAGAGTGCGAAGGCGACGATGACGCCGAACGACGTCAGCGCGGCCTGCAGCGCGAGGCGGGTCATCGCCTTCTTGCCGCGGCGGCCGGTGAGCGCCAGGAAGATCGGGATGATCCCCGGCGGGTCCATGATCACGAAGAGCGTGAGGTACACCGACGCCAGCAGCTTCGGGTCCAGCCATCCGCTCACGGGCCGACCCTACGGGTCAGATCGCCAGCCGCGGCGTGAGCGCGCCGACCGGCACCTCCGCCACCCGCTCGCGGTTCTCGCGCAGGTCGAGCAGCGTGAGGCTGTCGTGGATCACCATCCACTCGGTGACCGGCCACGCCACGACCCACAGCCAGCAGCCGGCCGCCTCGCCGACGTACGCCGACCGGTCCGACACCGGCAGCGACCACAGCGGCGCGCGCTGGCCACCGACGTGGAGGGAGGTGTCGCGGGGCAGGCTGGTGATCTCGGGGCCGGGGTCCGTGCCGTCGATGCCGGCGTACGCCGCACCGAGGCCCACTCCGGGCTCCTCCGACACGATCACCAGCTCTGCCACGCGGGTCGTGACGCCGGGCCCCTGCAGCGAGAGGGCGACCCCTCGCGCGGGCCCGGTGCCACCGGTGCGCCGTACCCCCGACGCCGTCCAGCCGGACGGCGGCGGCACGGGCACCCAGACGGGGACGGCCGACGAGGACGCGACGTCCCACAGATGGTGGTGCTCGGCGGGGAGCGGCTGGTGCAGCGGCTCGATGCGGCCATGGGTGCCGCACGTCCACTCGTCGCCGACCACGGCGACCGGCCCGCCGCAGCGGACGCACACCGGTGACGTCATCCGCGCCCCTTCCGGGCGTGCCGCCGGCTGCTCCCGGGCGGCCCACTGGGACGACGGTCCACCCGGCGGCGGCGCGCGTCAACGGCAAGGATGGACCAGTGACGCAGCAGACACCCGGCCCGTGGCCGCGCGTGCCGTGCGTCGGCGGCGTCGTGGTGGACGCCGGACGGCTGCTCCTCGTGAAGCGGGGGCATGCACCCTCGGCCGGGCTGTGGTCGGTGCCCGGCGGCCGCCTGCTGGAGCGAGAGGATCCGCGCGACGGCTGCGCCCGCGAGCTGCTCGAGGAGACCGGGCTCGTGGTGTCGGTGGGCGGGCTCGTCGGGACGGTCGAGCGCGATGCGCCCGCCGGCGGCACCTACGTCATCGACGACTTCCTCTGCACCGTCGAGGGGCCGGCGCCGGAGCCCGTGGCCGGCGACGACGCCGCCGATGCGGGGTGGTTCGCGCGGTCCGACGTCGAGAGGCTGGCGTCCCACGGCCTGCTCGCGCCCGGCGTCCTCGACGCGCTCGCGGAGTGGGGCGTGCTCGACCTGCTGCGCTGATCGGCGCCGGGTCAGACCTGCAGCTCGACGGCGCCCGGCTCGTGCCAGACCACCGGGAAGCCGTGGGCGCTCGTGCGGGCCAGGCGCACGGGCGTGCCGGTGCCGAAGGCCGACAGCGGCCCCAGCTCCGGTGCCGGCCAGCAGCGCACGACCACCTCGAAATCGGTGGTGGAGTCGTCGGCGAGGGCCCGCGGCTCGCGCCTGAGGTGCACCACCGGCGACGTCGGCGTCGCCCGGGATCCCAGCGCCTGCAGGCACATCTCGGCCTCGGCCCGGACGTCGGCGTCCAGGTAGATCCACGTCGTCGAGTGCGCGACGACGAGCAGCGCCCTGTCGACCGGGCGCAGCCCGCGCAGGTGGTGGACGAGGTCGTCGGCCACCAGGGTGATCGGCACCTGCTGCGCCAGCTCGTAGGCCGCCCGCAGCCGCTCGAAACGCGCGAGCTGGTCGGGCCACACGAACGACGTGAGATGCAGCCGGCCCTCGGTGGTCGTGACGTCGACCGGCGACAGGTCGACGGCGACGCGCTCGACGACGTCGGCCTCCGCGTCGGGCGGCAGCGGGTCGCCCGTCCACACGTCCTCGAGCACCAGCGGAGAGCCCTGCGGACCACGTGCGCCGCCGAGCCAGGTGACGCGGACGTGGTCGGCCAGCAGGTTCAGGCCCGCGGACGCGCCGAGCTCGTGGACGTGCATCGGCCGCGGGTAGGCGGCCGCGAGGTGGGCGAGCGCGCCGGCGAACGCGGCCGAGCGGCCGGGGTCGTTGGTCTGCGGGATGACGGACAGCAGCGCCGGCAGCCGGTCGGCGTGCGACTCCAGCGCCGCGCACCACGCGTCGAAGCAGGCGCTGCGACCGGCGGCGTCGTCCGGTGCCGAGCCGCCGACGGAGGGGAACCAGAGGGCGAGCGCCGGCGCCTCGCGCTCGAGCACCAGCCGGTGCGCGGCGGCGAGGACGCGCAGCGGCACGAGCTCGCCGTCGCGCTCGTCGCGCCAGGGCTCGAGCAGGGCTGCGAGCCGCCCGCCGGCCGCGAGACCGAGGGACGCTGCACGGCAGAGGTCGGCGTAGACCTGCGACCCGATGTCGGCGCAGTCGCGGGCCTGCCGGGCGAACTGGACGGCGAGGCCGCTGCGGACGTCGACGTCGGTCATCGGGCCCCGGCCGATCCCGGATCAGGCTGGGCGGGGCTCATACCGGCGTCAGACCGCGGGCGTCGTCGGGCCGTCGCCCGGCTGCTCGTCGGCCGGCGCGGCGTCGGCCGCGGGCTCCGGCAGCGGCGGCGGCCACGTGGTCGACAGCCCGAGGATCCTGCGCGCCTCGTTGATCACGGCCTGCTCGCAGAGCACGTCGTAGCGGGTGGCGACCAGCTGCTGGCGGGAGACGAAGTCGCGGCGGCCGCGCGTGAGCGCGTAGGACACCAGGCCGAACACGATGCCGAACGCACCGCCGTAGAGGACGCCGAGGAGCAGCAGCTGCACGAGGTTGCCGCCGGTCGAGCTGAACAGGGCGACGAACAGACCGATGAGCACACCGAACCAGGCGCCCGTCGCGAAGCCCGACATCGCGGCGCGGCCCCACGACATCCGGCCGAGCACCGACTCGACGATCCGCACGTCGACGCCGACGATCGCGACGTTCTGCACCGCGAACCCGTTGTCGGACAGGGTGTCGACGGCCTTCTGCGCCCCGGCGTAGTCGTCGAAGGACGCCAGCACCGGCCGCTTCGTGACATCCGGACCCATCGGCGGACGCGTCATCTGGCTCATAGCCCCACCCTAAGCGCGATCCCCCACCCCCGCCCCGCCCCGCCCATTCCGGGTGAAGGGCCCCCTGCTTGCGATAGAAGCAAGAAAAGCGCCCCAGGCTGTCCACAAGAGCACCGGTGCGGCACCGGCCTGTGGACAGCCTGGGGCGGAAAACTTGCTTCTATCGCAAGTGGGGGCACCTTCACCGATAACGAGGGTGCGGTTGGCGGGCTGCGGTCAGCGGAGCTTGTAGTCCTCGAGGAGGCGGCGGCCGATGATCATGCGCTGGATGTCGGCGGTGCCCTCGCCGATAAGGAGCATGGGGGCCTCGCGGTAGAGGCGCTCGATCTCGTACTCCTTGGCGTAGCCGTAGCCGCCGTGGATGCGGAAGGAGTCCTCGACGACGTCGCGGCAGTACTCGCTGGCGAGGTACTTCGCCATGCCGGCCTCGAGGTCGTTGCGGGCGCCGGTGTCCTTGAGCCGCGCGGCCTTCACCATCATCTGGTGCGCGGCCTCGACCTTGACCGCCATGTCGGCGAGGCGGAACTGCACGGCCTGGTGGTCGGCGATCTGCTTGCCGAAGGTCTGGCGCTGCTGGGCGTAGGCGATGCCGAGCTCGAAGGCGCGCAGGGCGAGGCCGCAAGCGCGGGCGGCCACGTTGACGCGGCCCACCTCGACGCCGTCCATCATCTGGTAGAAGCCCTTGCCGGGCTCTCCGCCGAGGATGCGGTCGGCGCCGACGCGCAGGCCGTCGAACACCATCTCGGTGGTGTCGACGCCCTTGTAGCCCATCTTGTCGATCTTGCCGGGGATGGTGAGGCCCGGGAGCACCTCGCCGAAGCCGGCCGGCTTCTCGACGAGGAACGTCGTCATCCTCTTGTAGACCGACGAGTCGTCGGCCACCTCGCCGTCGGTGCGCACGAGCACGGCGGTCAGCGTGGACGAGCCGCCGTTGGTCAGCCACATCTTCTGGCCGGTGAGGACGAAGTCGTCGCCGTCGCGCACGGCCTTCGAGCGGATCGCCGAGACGTCGGACCCGCAGTGCGGCTCGGACATCGAGAACGAGCCGCGGATCTCGCCGGCGGCCATCCGGGGCAGGAAGTACGCCTTCTGCTCCTCGGTGCCGTGCTGCAGGAGCATGTAGGCGACGATGAAGTGGGTGTTGATGATGCCGCTGACGCTCATCCACCCGCGGGCGATCTCCTCGACCGTCAGCGCGTAGGTCAGCAGCGACTCGCCGAGCCCGCCGTACTCCTCGGGGATCATCAGGCCGAAGATCCCCATCTCCTTCATGCCCTCGACGATGTCGGCCGGGTACTCGTCGGCGTGCTCGAGCTCCTGGGCGCTGGGGATGATCTCCTTCTCCACGAACTCGTGGACCGCGCCCAGGATCTCCTCCTGGATGTCGGTGAGACCGTCGGTCTGCGCGAGACGACCCATGGCTGATCCCTCTCAGTCCTGCGGGGGCGTGAACGTCTGGGTGCGGGCCATACCGGCCGCACGGCCCTTGGCGGAGATCACCAGCGCCATCTTGCGGCTGGCCTCGTCGATCATCTCGTCGCCGAGCATGACGGCGCCGCGGGCGCCGCCCTCGGCGGAGGTGTAGAAGTCGTACGCGTCGAGGATGAGCTCGGCGTGGTCGTAATCCTCCTGGCGTGGCGAGTACACCTCGTTCGCGGCGTCGACCTGGCCGGGGTGCAGCACCCACTTGCCGTCGAAGCCGAGCGCGGCCGAGCGGCCGGCCACGCGCTTGTAGCCCTCGACGTCCTTGATCTGCAGGTACGGGCCGTCGATGGCCTGCTTGTCGTAGGCACGGGCCGCCATGAGGATCTGCATGAGGATGTAGTGGTACGCGTCGCCGACGTCGTAGCCCTGCGGCTGCTCGCCCACCACGAGCGACTTCATGTTGATCGAGGCCATGAAGTCGGCCGGCCCGAAGATGATCGTCTCGACGCGGGGCGAGGCCGCCGCGATCGCGTTGACGTTGGTGAGCCCGAGCGCGTTCTCGATCTGCGCCTCGATACCGATGCGGCCGACCTCGAAGCCCATCGTCCGCTCGATCTGCGTGAGCAGCAGGTCGAGCGCGACGACCTGCTCGGCCGTCTGCACCTTCGGCAGCATGATGCAGTCGAGGTTCTGGCCCGCGTTCTCCACCACCTCGACGACGTCGCGGTAGGTCCAGTGCGTGGTCCAGTCGTTGACGCGGACGACGCGCACCTTGCCGTCGTAGCCGCCCTCGTTGAGCGCGGCGACGATGTTCTTGCGCGCGTCCGGCTTGGCCAGCGGGGCGACGGCGTCCTCGATGTCCATGAAGACCTGGTCGGCGGGCAGCCCCTTGGCCTTCTCCAGCATCTTCGGCGAGGAGCCGGGCACGGCCAGGTTGGAACGGCGGGAGCGCAGCTGACGGGCGGGAGTGCTCATGGCAGCACGGTACGAGCGGGCTGTACCGGACGCGACGCAGGGGGTGAGCGATCGGTAACCCGCGGCCGGCTCAGACCGGCGGGGTCTCCGACGGGACGTCGCGATCTCCGGACCGGATCACCAGCACGAGGCCGGCGAAGAGCAGGACGAGCGCCGGGACGATCGCGAGCGGCGGCACCTGGCCGAGCCACAGCGCGGCGATGAGGGTCGCGCCCGGCATCTCGAACAGGATCGCCAGGCTCGTCACGGTGGCGGGCGTCGTGCGCAGCACCCGGTTGATCAGGGTGTGGCCGACGAGCTGCGCGCCGAGGGTCAGGGCGACGAGCAGCCACCAGTCGCGCGCGGAGTAGCCGCCCATCGCGACGCCGAGCAGCAGGCACACCGGCAGGATCGCCAGCGACGAGACCGAGTACGCGACGCCGGTGTAGACCGGCGTCGACACCGTGGCCCGAGCCTTCTCGCCAGCGGTGACGTACGCCGCCGCCAGCACGGCGCCTGCGAGAGCGAGCAGGTCGCCGACGAGCGCCTGCGGATCGATGGAGAAGTCGACGCCGGTGAGCACCAGCACGCCCGCGAGCGACACCGCGATGCCCACCCAGGCCTGGCGGGCGACGTGCCGCCCCTGCGCCCGCGCCATGAGCGCCGCCCACACCGGCTGCGTGGCCACGAGCGCGGTCGACGCCGCGACGGAGGTGAAGCGCAGGCTCGGCACCCAGGTCGCGAAGTGCGCGCCGAGCAGCACCCCCGCGACCACAGTCCACTTCAGCGGTTCGCCGCGCAGCGACAGGAGCTCCGCGCGCTGGCGCACGAGGGCCCATCCCACGGTCAGCCCGCCGCCGAAGACACCGCGCCAGAACGCGATGGCGAGGGCAGGCGCCGTCATCGCCGCGATGATCGGGCCGGACGTCGAGATCGCCAGTACAGCGACCGACATGAGCACCAGGTCGGTGGTGGGCGGTCGCGCCACCGCGTTCGCGCGCACGGGCGCGGGATCGCGGGCGGGGACGGCGTCCTGGGTCACGGGAGCCCATCCAACCGCCACCGGGCGAGACGGTGCCCGTCAGGGCGCGGCCTCAGCCCCCCGGGGCGGCAGGGACTCCCTTGCTCACGACCTCGGCGGCCACGTCGGACAGCTTGCGGTTCTGCGTCGAGCTCAGCTCGCGCAGCATGCCGAACGCCGCGTCCTCGTCGATGCGCAGCGTCGCCATGAGGATGCCCATCGCCATGCCGATGGTGCGGTTGCTGTCGACCGCACGGCGCAGCGTGCGGGCGGTGTCGGCTTCGCGCGCCGTCGCCAGCGCGACGGACGCATGGGCGGCGAAGATCGCCCCGGTCGCGAAGTGGCCGTCGTCGAAGGCGGCGGGCTGCCGGCTGTACAGCGTGAGAGCTCCGAGCCCGGCATCCTCGGAGTACAGCCGGAACGACAGCACCGACCGGATGCCGAGCCGCCCCGCCTGCTCGCGGTAGGCGGGCCACCAGGGCTCGGCGGCCAGGTCGTCGGTGCGGTACACCGGCACGCGGCGCAGACCGTCGGGCACCGGGCCCTCGCCCGTGGCGCCCTGGATCGCGTCGAGCTCCTCCACGACCGACGACGTCGCTGCCGCCGACGTCACGCTGCCGCCGCGGGCCACGGTCACGCCGGCGTCCTCGCACGTCTCGACCATCTCGACCGCGAGCTCCACCAGGCGGTGCAGCGTCAGGTCGGTGGTGGGCTGGCCGTGCAGGTCGCGGGCCACTGCCGCGAAGTCGGCGGCCAGGGCGATCCCCGCCTCCTCGGCGGGATCGACGCCCTCAGGCGGCTCCACGACCTCGAAGGGCTCCTCGGCTCCCGCGAGCTCGGCGACGACGTCGGTCCTGGGCAGGTCGTGACGGGCCGGTGGGCGGGGGGCGCCAGCCATGCGCTGCTCCTCGGGTCGGTGGCCAGGGCGCCGTCCACTCTGCGTCGACGTCGCGCCTACCGCAGCACCAGCGTCCGGCGAGCGGACAGAACGGTCCATCGAGCCCGCCACCGTCCGGATAGGGGCCGGCGGTTGACGTCATCCGCACCGCGACGCAGGCTGGCAGAGGTCAAGCAGCCGGCCGCCCCCGCGCGAGCCTGCCTGGCGAGCGCCCGTCCGACGGGACGCCCACATGACCGCCTCCTCCACCGACCCTCGGGGACGCCGCAGCCGCAGCCATGGCCCCGCAGCCCTCCACGTCATCCGCCTCTCCGGAGAGGTCGACGTCGCCCGCCGCGACGAGCTCGGCCTCCTCGCCCAGGCCTTCGTCGCCAGCGGCTCGCCCTCCGTCGAGCTCGACCTCGCCGACGTCGACTTCATGGACTCCAGCGGGCTGCAGCTCATCGCCCGGCTGCACCGCACGGCGAAGCTGCGCGGGGGCACCGTGCACGTGGTCGGGGCGGTAGCCGCGGTGCGACGGGTCATCGAGGTCTCCGGGCTCGACTCCCTCGTGGAGATCCACCGCACGCCGCGCTGACCACCGCCCACGACGCCCGCCGCGCCCCGCGCGGCGGGCGTTTCCCGCACGGCCCCGGCCGGGTCCGGCCGATACCCTGCACGCATGAGCGGAGCGCCGACGAGGGTCTTCATCGCGCGCCTCGCCGGCGTCGGCGTGTTCGACCCCCGCGGCGACCAGGTCGGCAAAGTGCGCGACGTCGTCGTGCAGATGCGCCACGGCTCCCACGCCCCCCGGGTTCTCGGTCTCGTCGTCGAGGTGCAGCCCCGACGCCGCATCTTCTGCCCCATGACGCGCGTGACGAACATCGACGCCGGGGCCGTCGTCACGACCGGCCTGCTCAACATGCGCCGGTTCGAGCAGCGCGCGGGCGAGACGCTGGTCGTGTCCGAGCTGCTCGACAAGCGCGTGACCATGCTCGAGTCGCAGGAGATGGTGACGGTCCAGGACGTCGCTATCCAGCAGGACCGCACCCGCGACTGGACGGTGTCCAAGATCTTCGTGCGCCGCGGTGGCGGGGGCTTCCGCCGGCGCGGGGAGACCCTGCTCGTCGACTGGTCGGCGGTGGCCGGCCTCACCCTGCCCGACCCGGTGCAGGGCGTCGAGAGCCTCATGGCCACGGTCGAGAAGCTCAAGGCCCCGGACCTCGCCAACGTGATGCAGGAGCTGCCCGCCAAGCGGCGCATCGAGCTCGCGGCGGCGCTCGACGACGAGAAGCTCGCCGACGTCCTCGAGGAGCTTCCCGAGGACGACCGCGTCGAGATCCTGGCCCATCTCGAGGAGGAGCGCGCAGCCGACGTCCTCGAGGAGATGGACCCCGACGACGCCGCCGACCTGCTCTCCGAGCTGCCGCTCGAGACCCAGGAGGCGCTGCTCGCTCTCGTCGAGCCGGAGGACGCCGAGGACCTGCGCCGCCTGCTCTCCTACGACGACTACACCGCCGGCGGCATGATGACGCCGGAGCCGGTGATCCTCCCGCCCGACTCCACCGTGGCCGAGGCGCTGGCCCGCATCCGCGACTCCGACCTCTCGCCCTCGCTCGCCGCGCAGGTCTACGTCGTGCGCGCGCCGTTCGAGACGCCCACGGGCAAGTACCTCGGCGTCGCGCACTTCCAGCGGCTGCTGCGCGAGCCCCCGTCGACCATGGTGTCGGCCGTGCTCGACGACTCGCTCGAGCCGATCGGGCCCGAGGCCCCGCTGCAGCAGGTGACCCGCTACTTCGCGACGTACAACCTCGTCGCGCTGCCCGTGGTCGACGAGAACGACCACCTGCTCGGCGCGGTGACGGTCGACGACGTCATCGACCACATGCTCCCCGAGAACTGGCGCGACGCCGACGCGGCCGCCGAGGTCGACGAGGAGGTGGCCCATGGCGCGTGAGAGCACCCGCGGGCCGCGCCTCGACCAGCCGATGGAGCGCGGCGTCTCGCTGCGCCCGTCGGTCGACCCCGAGCGCGTGGGGCGGCTGTCCGAGCGGATCGCGCGGTTCCTCGGCTCGTGGCGGTTCATCGGCTACATGACCGGCTTCATCGTGGTCTGGGTCGTCTGGAACACCGCGGGCCCGAAGGAGCTCCGCTTCGACGAGTGGCAGTTCATCGGCCTGACGCTGCTGCTGTCGCTGCAGGCCTCGTACGCCGCTCCGCTGATCCTGCTCGCGCAGAACCGGCAGGCCGACCGCGACCGCGTCCAGTACCAGGAGGACCGGGCACGCACCGACCGGCTCATCGCCGACACGGAGTACCTCACCCGCGAGGTCGCGTCGCTGCGCGTGGCCCTCGGCGAGGTGGCCACCCGCGACTACCTGCGCAGCGAGCTGCGCGACCTGCTCGACGACCTCGAGGAACGCGTCGCCGCGCTGCGCGAGGACGCCGCCGACGCGTCCTGACGCCGGCGCTGCAGCCGAACCGCGGCGACCTCTGCCACACCGACGGCGGGTCAAGGGCGGCCCGTTCCTGCCGATGACCTCCTGGTGAGCGTGGTCCCCCTGGTGCCCGGCGGCCCGGGCGAGCCCTCGGGGCGACCGCGGCTGGGGGACGTGCTGCTGCAGCTCGGGCTGCTCGACCGCCACCAGCTGGCGGGAGCCCTGGCGGCCCGGATGGCCGAGGGCGTGAGCCGGCGGCTCGCCGAGGTGGTCGTCGACGCCGGGATGGTGTCGGAGGACGATCTGGCGCGCGCCCTCGCCGTCCAGCACGTGCTGCCGCTCATCGACCTCGACCTGCGGCGCGTCGACGCGTCCGTGGCCTGGCTGCTCCCCCGCGACGTCGCCGCGCGGTCGGCCGCCGTGCTGTGGGAGCGGCGGGGGGACCGCTTCGCCCTGGCGATCGCCGACCCCGCCGACCTGCCCGGCGTCCATGAGGCGCTCCCCCGCGACATCGCCACGGCCCTCGACGTCCACATCGCGCAGCGCACGCGGATCAGGGAGGCGCTCGACCAGGCGTGGGCGGGCGCGGGCGGCTCCGCGCACGACGCCCCGCCGGGACGCCACGTCGAGGACGCCACCGCCGTGCACCTGGTCGAGCGGCTCGTCGCCGACGCCGTCCGCGCGGGCGCGGGCGACCTGCACCTCGACCCGCAGCGCGACGGCGTGCGGGTACGGATCCGCGTCGACGGCGTCCTGCGCGAGCTGCTCACGCTGCCGAGCACCGGCCACAGCGGCGTCGTCGACCACCTCAAGAGCCTGGCCGACCTCGATCTCGACGAGAGCCATGTGCCCCAGGAGGGCCGCGCCGTCGTGGGCGGGGGCGACGGCGCCACGGACGTCCGGGTGTCGACGATCCCGTCGGTGCACGGCGAGAAGGTCGTCGTACGCCTGCTGCCCTCGCGCGACCTGCCCGCGATCGACGACCTCGGCTTCGCGCCGTCGCAGCAGCGGCTCCTGCTCGACGCCGCGAGCAGCACGCGCGGACTGGTGATCGTCACCGGGCCCGCCGGGTCAGGCGTGAGCTCGACCCTGCTCGCGCTGGCGGCGCAGGCGGTCTCCGCGGGTCGCGACGTCGTCACGGTCGAGGATCCGGTCGAGCTCGAGCTGCCGGGCGCGACCCAGGTGCAGGTGGACACGCGCCACGGCCTCGATGCCTGCGACGCCCTGCGGGCGGCGCTGCGCCACGCCCCCGACGTCGTCGTGGTCGGCGACGTGCACGACTCCGGCACCGCGGCGCTCGCCCTGGACGCCGCCGCCGACGGGCGGCTCGTGCTCGTCGGCATGCGGGCGCCGGACGTCTCGGCCGCGCTCGCCCGCCTGGTCGCGATGGACACGGCGCCCTACGCCGTCGCGTCGTCGCTGGTGCTCGCGCTGGCGCAACGGCTGGTGCGGGTGCCGTGCCCCGACTGCCGCGCCGTCACCGAGCCCGACCCCTTCCTGCTCGCGTCGCTCTGGGTGACCGACCCGCTCGGCGTCTGGGTCGAGGCCCGCGGCTGCCTGTCATGCGGCGGCTCCGGCTACCGGGGGCGCACCGCGGTCGGGGAGTCTCTGCCGCCGTCCCGCGAGCTCCACGAGGCGCTCGACGCCGGTGGTGGCGAGGCCGGCCTGCGCGCCGCCGTCCGTGCGTCCGGGGTCCGGTCGCTGCGGGAACGCGCTGTCGACCTGGCCCGTCGCGGGGGGACGACGCTCGACGAGATCGTGCGCGCGGTGCCGGACGATCCGGAGCACGCGTTCTAGCAGCCGTGCCGGCTATCGGCGGCCACCGGGTGCTGTGATGCGCCGCGGCGGCGCGGACATAGCATCGGGGCATGTCCGACGCCCTGCTCGACCTCGTCGATGCCGCCCTCGCGACCGTCGAGGACCCCGAGATCCACCGCCCCATCACCGAGCTGAAGATGGTCAAGAGCCGCGAGGTGGTCGACGGCGTCGCCCGCATCGGCGTCTGGCTCACGGTGTCCGGCTGCCCGATGCGCGACACCATCACCTCGAGGGTGGTCGAGGCCGTCGGCAAGGTCCCCGGCGTCGCCTCGGTGGAGGTCTCGCTCGATGTGATGTCGGAGGAGCAGCGCAAGGAGCTGCGCGCCTCGCTCGTGGGCCACGACGAGCGCGAGATCGTGTTCAGCAAGCCCGGCAACCTCACGCGCGTCTACGCGATCGCCTCCGGAAAGGGCGGCGTCGGCAAGTCGTCGGTGACCGCGAACCTCGCGGTGTCGATGGCGTCGCAGGGGCTGTCGGTCGGGCTGGTCGACGCCGACATCTACGGCCACTCGATCCCGCGGCTGCTCGGCGCGACCGAGCCGCCGACGATGGTCGAGGGCATGATCATGCCGCCGCAGGCGTACGGGGTGCGGGTCATCTCGATGCTGCCGTTCAAGCCCGGCGGCGTCTCGCAGCCCGTCGCGTTCCGCGGCCCGATGCTGCACCGGGCGCTGCAGCAGTTCCTCGCCGATGTCTGGTGGGGCGACCTCGACGTCCTCCTGCTCGACCTGCCGCCCGGCACCGGCGACGTCGCCATCTCGGTGGCCCAGCTGCTGCCGCAGGCCGAGCTCGTCATCGTGACCACGCCGCAGACGGCGGCAGCCGAGGTCGCGATCCGCGCGGGCATGCTCGCCCAGCAGACCAAGCAGCGTGTGGCCGGTGTCGTCGAGAACATGTCGAGCGTCCCGTGCCCCCACTGCGGCGAGCCGATGGACCTTTTCGGGTCCGGCGGCGGCGACGTCGTCGCGCAGACCCTGACCCGCGAGCTCGGCGCCGACGTGCCGCTGCTCGGCCGCGTGCCCTTCGACGTCCGGCTCCGCGAGGGCGGCGACAACGGCGTGCCGCTGGTGAGCTCCGACCCCGAGGCGCCGGCGTCGACCGTGCTGACCGAGGTCGCCGGGCGCCTGGGCAAGCGGGCGCGCGGACTCGCCGGAATGTCGCTCGGAATCACACCTGCCGGACGGTTCTGACCTCGGGCATCCTCGCCCGGTGACCGCAGACCGTCCGCCCACGCCCGGCCGCTGGGAGTCGCGCCCCTGGCGCGACGAGACGCTGGAGTGGGGCATGCGCGCGCTCGACCGCCACGGGCTCGCGCTGCGCGCCTGGTCGCAGCCCCACATCCGTCCGTGGTCGACCGTGCTACGGCTGGAGACCGACCGGGATCCCGTATGGCTCAAGGCTCCGGGCGACGGCTGCCGCTACGAGGTCGCTCTCCTGCGGCTGTTCGCCGAGCTCGACGTCCCCGCGACGCCGCGGCCGATGGACGTCGACGAGCCGCTGGGGCTCGCGCTGCTGCCCGACGGCGGCCCGACGGTGCGCGGGTCCCACGGCGGCCGCTCGCCGTTCGAGGCGGTCGTCGAGTACCTGGTGGCCTACGCCGCTCTTCAGCGCTCCCTCGAGCCCCACGTCGACTCGCTGATCGCGGCAGGTGCGATGGACCTGCGGCCCTCACGGCTGCCCGGCGTCTTCGTCGAGACGGTCGACCGGCTCGCGGCGGAGCGGGAGCCGGGCCGGCTCGCACCTGACGACGCGTCGCGCCTGCGCGCCCTCGCCCCGGCGTACGCCGACGCCTGCGCCGAGCTCGACGGCAGCGGCATCGCGGCGTCGATCAACCACGACGACCTGCACGACAACAACGTGCTGGCCGCCGGAACCGTCGTCATCGACTGGGGCGACTCCTGCGTGAGCCATCCCTTCGCGACGATGCTCGTGGCGCTCAACTCCGTCGCGATGCACCACGAGCTGGCACCCGACGACCCCGTGCATCTGCGCCTGGTCGACGCGTACACCGAGGCGTGGACCGATGTCGCCGACCGCGCGACGCTGCGCCGGCAGGTGCAGCTGTGCCAGCGCGTCGGACCGCTCACACGCTCGCTCTCGTACCGGCAGGCGACGACCAATGTCGACGACGCCGCCTGGCAGGAGCACGCCTCCGCCATGCCGGAGTGGCTGCTCGAGGTGTTCGAGCCCGACCTCCCCACCCACCCGCCCCTCCTCGCGACCGGCACCTGATCCGGCAGTCGGATCGAGCCCACTACCGCGCGATCGGACCACCAGTTCGTGCGGCCCGTGGGCGAGGGCTGCGATCCGTTTCCGCCGTGGATGTATCAGGGCTGCCTGCTGCCGCTCTTCCTGGTGTCCCGATCCGGAAGCCGCCGCCCGGCGGCTCGGCAGCAGGAGCACCGATGCGACTCACGTCCGGCACCCGCCCGCACCGCCTCGCCTCGGCGCGCTTCGTCCCCGCTGCCTCCCGGGTCATCACCGGCCCCGGCCAGAAGCCGACCTGGCGCCCCCCTGTGCGCCTCGTCGGCTGGCTGGAGCTGCTCCGAGGCGTCACGCCGCTCGCAGCCTGACCCACCCATCCCCCGAGAGGAACCCGTCATGTCCACCATCACCACCACCCCGGCACCGTCCCTGCCCCGTACGCCGCTGCTCGTCGGCGCCGGCGTCGTCGGCATCGCGGTCGCCGTCGCCATCGCCGTGCCGGCGCTCACCTCCCGCACCGGCACCACCGTCGTCCCCGCGCCGTCGGCCGGCGCCGTCGCTGTCCCCCGTGCCGGTGGGCCGGACGTCGCCGAGGCGCACGGGCTCGCGGCCCGCCTGCGCCTGGAGCGCCAGCTCGACAAGCTGGCGAAGACGGACGGCAACGCTGCCGGCCTCGGCGTCGCGACGTCCGCCCTCGTGCCTGCCAGCATCGCGCTGGAGCAGGTGGGCGGGGGGCACCGGACCTACGCCTGGTCGCGGCCGCAGCCGCTCTCGTCGCACTCGTTCGACAGCCAGATCGGCGGCCGTCACAGCACGTTCGAGTACACCCCGTCGTCGACGCACACGGTCTGGAACGACCGGTTCGTGCCGCCGTACCAGGACCCGGCCTGGGGCGACGCCATCCAGAGGCACTACTTCGGGACCCGCGGCGGGGTGTGATCAGCCGCGGACGACCCTCGACTGATCCACTCGGGGGTCGGCAGACGGGCCGGGACGCGACGCGTCCCGGCCCGTCTCGACGTCGCCCCGCCCGAAACCCTCTGTGCACGAACGGTTCCGAGGTGGATACTCCGGGCGGGGAGGTCCCATGACCGGCTCAGCGCTCGACGGGCCCGTGGCTCCGCTGCTCGCAGCGGCGGCCGCCGGCGACGCCGCCGCCTGGGACACGTTGGTGGACCGGTTCTCCGGCCTGCTGTGGGCCACGGCTCGCAGCCACCGCCTCGGCCACAGCGACGCCTCGGACGTCGTGCAGACGACGTGGCTGCGGCTGCTGGAGAACCTGGCCCGCATCCAGGACCCGGAACGCCTCGGCGGCTGGCTGGCCACGGTGGCCAGGCGCGAGTGCCTGCTGGTGCTGCGGCGCGGCGACCGCGAGCCGCCCGTGCCTGCCGACGAGATGCTCGAGCGCATCCCCGACCAGCGCGGCCCGCTCGACCTCGCGCTCATCGAGGCCGAGCGCGATGCGGCGCTGTGGGCCTGCTTCGACCAGCTCTCCGACCCGTGCCGCCAGCTGCTGCGCGTGCTCATGGCAGATCCCCCGCCTGCCTACGCCGACGTGGCGCAGGCCCTCGACATGCCGATCGGGTCCATCGGGCCGACGCGCTCACGCTGCCTCGGCAAGCTGAGGACACTGGCCCTGCAGAGCGGCGCGCTCGCACCGGAGGATGCGCCGGACACGGTCGCGGCGGGAGGTGGCGAGTCATGAGCACCGACGACGACCGCCTCGAGTCCCAGCTGCGCCTGGTGGCCGGGCAGGCGGACCCTGTCCCCGAGCAGGTGGTGGCCGACGCCAAGGCGCTGTTCGCCCTCCGCGACCTCGACGCCGAGCTCGCCGAGCTCGTGGCCGACTCGCTGATCGACGAGCCCGCGGTGCTGACCCGGGCCCTCGTCAGCGACGTTCGCATGCTCTCCTTCGCCCACGACGACGTCACCATCGAGCTCGACATCGACACCGACCCCGTCACCGGCCGCATCTCCCTGCGTGGACTCGTTGCTGGCGCGACCGGCGAGCTGGTGCTGGTGCGCACGGGCCAGCGCCTCCCGATCCCGTTGGAGGACGGGCACTTCGCACTGTCGCTCGCTGTCGGCGGCCCGCTGCGTCTCGAGCTGCGGCTCGCCGACGGCCGCCGCATCACGACCGCCTGGGTCACGGTGTAGCCGCCGATGGCGGCAGCCGGCGACGGCCTCGTCGCCAGGGCCGAGGCCGCGCTCGACGCCGTCGGACGCGACCCGCACGCCGCGCTGCGCCTCGCCGACGACGTCCTGCGGATCCTGCCGTCCCGGCGGCGCTCCGACGAGGACGTCCGCGCCCTGGTCGTGGCGCAGCGGGCTGCTGGCCTCGCGCTCCGAGAGATCGGCGAAGCCGCCGCGGCACGGGCAAGGCTGGCCCAGGCCCACTCGGCGGCCCGGTCGCGCCACCTGACGTCGTTGGACGCCGAATGCCGCATCACCGGGGCCTTCCTGGCCTCGGAGGAGGGCAGGACCGGGAGAGCGCTGCGGCTCCTCGAGGGCGTCCCCGACGACGTCGACCCGGTGCTGGCGCTCCGGGCGGCGACGACCCGTGCCCTGCTCCTGCAGCGATCGGGGCGGCACGAGGACTGCCTCGTGCTGTACGAGCGGGCGCTCGAACTGGCACGCGTCGCTGCCGATCCGGTGCGGATCGCGCGCCTGCTCAACAACCGTGCGATGGCGCTGGCGTACCTGGGCCGGACGGAGGCAGCTCTGCAGGATCTGGAGTCGGCGCAGCAGCTGTACTCCTCGGCCGGCGCGGAGACCCTGGCCGCGCAATCGGTGGCCAACGCTGCCTGGGTCGCCGGGATGACCGGCGACGTGCCTGGGGCACTGGCTCTGTTCGACCGCAGCGAGCCGATGGATCCGGGCGACGGGCACGCCGAGATGTGGGCCGATCGCGCGGAGGTGTATCTGCGAGCGGGGCTCGCCGTCGATGGCGTTCGGGCAGCACGCCAAGCTGTTCGCTGGCTGGACGGCAAGGGCTGGGATGCGTCTCAGGCGGAGGCGGAGATGCTCCTGGCTCGCTGCGAGCTTGAGACCGGCGCGCTCGACGCGGCGAAGGAGAGAGCGCGCCGTTGCCGGAGGGCCTTCCAGCGGCAGCAGCGGGACGGCTGGGCGGCGCTGGCGTCGTACGTCCTGATCGTCGCAGCGATCCGCCAGGGGACCGCTCGTACGCAGGATGTCCTGGCAACCAGCGCGCGGCTCGCGGCCGCCGGATGGGGCCTCGCATCGCTGGACGTCGCCACAGCGGGCGCGGCTGCGGCTCAGACCGACGGACGCCCGGCCGCCTCGCGCGCACTCGCTCATGCCGCTGCAGCGCGGCCGCGCTCGCTGCAAGGGGCGGGCCGTCACCATCTCGCAGCGGCGATCCTCTACGAGTCGGAGGAGCGTCCACGCGAGGCCCAGCGCGCGCTGGGGCGGGCGTTCCGCGAGATCGAGGCGCGTCGTGCGCTCATGGGCGCCTCGGACCTCAGGGCGCTGTCGTCGACCTTGGCGCGCGACGTCGTGGCTGCAGGGTCACGCATCGCTGCAGCACAACGGTCGCCGGCCGACGCCTTCGTCTGGGCCGAACGCGCTCGAACGGCGGCCTACCGCTACCGACCTGCGCTGCCGGCCGACGACGCCGAGCTGCTGCACCTTCTGACACGGTTGAGGTGGGCATCGCGCGCCGTCGAGGACGCACTGCTCGAAGGACGTCGCGACCCCGACGCTGCCGCCGAGGCGCGGCGCTGCGAGGGCCGGATCCTGCAGCTGTCACGACGAGCCCGGGGGTCGACGGCGCGCCCCGAGCCGAGCCTCGGGATGCTGCGCGAGCAGCTCCAGGACCGGGCCTTCGTCCACGTCGTGGTCACCGGAGCGCGGCTGCAGTCGGTCGTCCTGCTCAGGCGTCGTGCTGTCGTCCATGACCACGGCCTGGCAGACGAGGCGGTGGCGCAGATCGACCGGTTGGCGTTCAGCCGACGGCGCGTCCTCCTCGGCGGACGGCCCGACGAGGATGCGAGGCGGCGTCTCGGCGATCTGCTGTGGGCGCCTCTGAGCGGGTCATGCAGGGACCTGCAGCTGATCGTGTCTGCCCCCCCGCAGCTGGGACAGGTGCCCTGGGGCTGCCTCCCAGGGTGGCGCGACCAGCCGGTGAACGTCGCCCCGTCGGCTCGGGCCTGGCTCGATGCAAACGGCAGGAGCCCCACCGGGACGGCCCTGGCCGCCATCGCCGGCGACGGCCTCCCGGGTGCGCTCGAGGAAGTGGCTGCCATCCTCGGCGCGCGACAGCCGGGGGCCGCGTCGAGTCCGCACCCCTGGACCGCCGGCGACGCTCTCGCGGCGCTGGCGGCATCCGACATCGCTCACGTGGCGGCGCATGCACGGCTGCGCACCGACAATCCGCTGTTCTCCAGCCTGCGCATGGCAGACGGCGACATCACCGGCTATGACATCGAGCTGCTCGCGAAGGTCCCGCACACGGTGGTGCTCTCCTGCTGCCGAGCGGGGCGGGACGCCGAGGTCGCACCGGGAGAGGCTCACGGCCTCGCGACCACCTTCCTTCGGCTGGGGTCGGCATCCGTGATCGCACCGGTGGAGGAGCTTCCTGACGGAGCGACGACCGATGTCATGACCGCGCTGCACGCCTCCTTGGCAGCAGGCTCGGCACC
>JAIUOK010000003.1 GCA_020161245.1 Actinomycetota bacterium
CGTTCACCTACCCACCTGCCGCCGCCATCCTGTTCGCCCCTCTCGCTGTGCTCCCGTTCTGGGCAGCCAATGCCCTGCTCACGTTGTCCAGCGTGACGGCGCTGGTCGCCCTGCTCGTGCTCGCGGTCGGCCGCTCGAAGGCAGAGAAGGCGAGTGGCGCCGCGGCCCTGGCCCTCCTCGCCGCGTCCCTTCTCGCCGAGCCCGTCCAGGCAACTCTGGGGTTCGGCCAGGTCAACCTGGTACTGGCAGCCATGGTCGCCCTCGACGTGCTGACACCGCGCACCTGGTGGCCCCGCGGCCTCCTTATCGGCATCGCCACAGCCGTGAAGCTCACGCCCGCTGTGTTCGTCCTGGCGCTCCTCGTCAGACGCCAATACCGGGAGGCAGCCACCGCGGCCCTGTCCTTCACCATCGTCAGCCTGCTGGCCTGGGTGGTAACGCCACGGGACTCGCAGCAGTACTGGACCGGTGCCCTGTGGGATCCGGACCGGATCGGCGGAGCGGTTTACGCGGGCAACCAGTCCATCAACGGGCTCCTTCTACGGCTCGGACTGACCGGGCCGGCCGAGCGTGCTGCATGGTTGATGGGTGTCGCACTCGTCGTCGGACTGGCCTGGGTCGGCATGACAAGGGCTCACCGAGTCGGCGACGTGGTGCTCCTGCTGGGCATCAACGGGCTTGTCGCGCTGCTGGCCTCCCCCGTGTCCTGGACCCACCATTGGGTGTGGCTGCTCCCACTCGGGCTCGCCCTGTGGGCCCGCACCGACCGGGCAGGTTGGCGCCTACTAGCTGTTGTCGGTGCGAGCCTGATGTTGCTCCGCCCGATGTGGTGGCTGCCTCGCGAGGCGGAACGCGAGCTCGACTGGGCGCCTTGGCAGCAGGTCCCCGGCAATGCGTACGTCCTGTTCGGAGTAGCCGTCCTGCTGGCAGCCGCTCTCGGGTCGCCTTCGAGACACAAGCTCCAGCGCGGGCTCATCGCACGGCTACGAGTGGCAGGAAGTTGAGAACGGCGCTTCGCCGCGGGCTGTGACCATTCCCGTGACCAGGGATGTGCTTCGGTCAAGAACGGCAGATGCCGCAGGTCGCTGACCTGCGGCATCTGTGCCGAGCTGTGGTGCGCGAGGGGGGAGTTGAACCCCCACGCCCTTACGGGCACACGGACCTGAACCGTGCGCGTCTGCCTATTCCGCCACTCGCGCGCGCCGGAGAAGGCTAGCACGCGGGGCAGGTGCCCCTGAAAACGGCGGCAGCGGCTCCGACCTGCGGCGGAAGGCGGCGGCGGAGGGGGCTGGCGCCGTCATCGCACCGTGATGCCGGACACGGAACACCGCGCCCGCCTGCGCCGTCGAAGCACGTGCACGGCCGGCGCCGTCCGTCGTCGACGGAGGGCGCAGCCGTGGGAACCGTGTGGGCAGCGTCCCCACGGTTACGATCGACGCGTGCCCGGACCTCCGGGCGCGATCATGCGCGCCCCCGGGCGCCGACGAGCACCAGGGAGGCGCGGTGGGTCTGCTCGACCGCTTCGAGCAGCGGCTCGACCGCATGGTCAACGGCGCCTTCGCCCGGGCCTTCAAGGCCGAGGTGCAGCCCGTCGAGATCGCCTCCGCCCTCGCCCGCGAGATGGACGACCGCGCCGCCGTGGTCAGCCGCGGCCGCACGGTCGTGCCCAACGTCTTCGTCGTCGACCTCAGCCCGCACGACCACGAGCGGCTCTCGGTCTACGGCGGCACGATCCAGGAGGAGCTCGCCGGCGTCGTGCGCGAGCACGCCGAGGAGCAGCGCTACACCCTCATGGGCGGCGCCGAGGTCACCCTCGCCCGCGACGACGACCTCGAGACCGGCCTGTTCCGCGTGCACTCCGAGGCCAAGGCGGGGGTCGCGTCGCAGGCGCCCGCCGGCCGGGCGCCGGTGGCACCGCCGTCCGACGCCGGCCACCCGCGCCTCGTCGCCGACGACACGGCGCACCCGCTGAGCCGCGCGGTCACGCGCCTCGGCCGCGGCAGCGACGTCGACGTCCGCATCGACGACCCCGGCGTCTCGCGCCACCACGCCGAGATCCTGCTCGGCCGCGAGGTGGTCCTGCGCGACCTCGGCTCCACCAACGGCACCTACGTCGACGGCGTCCAGGTGGGCGAGGTCGTCCTCCACGACGGTGCCGTCGTGCAGCTCGGAGGCACGCGGCTGACGTTCCGGGCTGGGTGACCCGCCCGTGTCCGAGCTGGTCCTCACGCTGCTGCGCCTGAGCTTCCTCGTGCTCATCTGGCTGCTGGTGATCGTCGCGATCCTCGTGCTGCGCCGCGACCTGCGGGCGCCGCGCGATGCCCGCATGGTCGTCCCCGCCCGCGGCGGCGCAGCAGCTGCGCCGGGCAAGGCCCCCAAGCCGGTGAAGGCCAAGCCCGCCAAGGCGCCCAAGACCGGCGTGCGCAGCCTCGTCGTCACCGAGGGCCCCCTCGCCGGCACGGTGATCCCGCTGGGCGCAAGCGATGTCACGATCGGCCGCGCCCCCGACTCCACCCTCGTCCTCGACGACGACTACGCGAGCAACAACCACGCGCGC
Source organism: Actinomycetota bacterium (assembly GCA_020161245.1). GTDB lineage: Bacteria > Actinomycetota > Actinomycetes > S36-B12 > CAIYMF01 > Longivirga. The sequence goes on from JAIUOK010000003.1 coordinate 2,558, forward strand.
ATCTCGCTGTCGGGCTCCACATGGGTGGTCACCGACCTCGGCTCGACCAACGGGACGTGGGTCGGCCGCAGCCGCATCACCGGCCCCACCCCGCTCACGGTCGGCGAGCAGCTCAAGGTGGGCCGCACGGTCCTCGAGCTGCGGAAGTGAGGCCGCCGTGGTGCTGATGCTCCGCTCCGCCGCGCGCTCCGACGTCGGGCTCGTGCGTGCGGGCAACGAGGACTCCGGGTACGCCGGCGACCAGCTGCTCGTCATCGCCGACGGCATGGGCGGCCACGCCGCGGGCGAGCTCGCGTCGGCCGCCGCCATCGCCACCATGTCGGAGGTCGAGCCCGCAGGCCTCGCCGACGCCGAGGCGCTCGAGCGGCTGTCCGAGGCCGTGGTCACCACCAGCGAGCGCATCGCCGACGTCGTCGCCGCCAACCCCGAGCTCGCCGGCATGGGCACCACGCTCACGGCGCTCGCGTGGCTGGGCGGCGAGCCGCCGCGCGTCGCCGTCCTGCACGTCGGCGACTCGCGCGCTTACCTGCTGCGCGACGGCGAGTTCCGTCAGATCACCCGCGACCACACCTATGTGCAGACCCTCATCGACTCGGGCCGGATCGCGCCGGCCGAGGCGGCCTACCACCCGCGGCGCAACCTGCTCATGCGCGCGATCGACGGCGTCCATCCCGCCGAGCCCGACGTGTCCGTCCGCGAGGCGCGCCTCGGCGACCGCTACCTCGTCTGCAGCGACGGCCTCTCCGGCTACGTCACCGACGACCGCATGGCCGAGCTGCTCGGGCTCAAGGACCCCACCGCCGTCGTCACCGCGCTCGTCGACGCCGCCCTCGAGGCCGGAGCGCCCGACAACGTGACGTGCGTCGTGGCCGACGTCGTCGCCGTCGACGAGGCCACCGAGCCCGAGGCGCCGGTCGTCGTGGGTGCCGCGGGCGAGCCGCGCAACCGCGAGCGCCTGCCCGACCTCACCTTCCCGGCCGACGCCCAGATCGACACCCGCCCGGCCACCGTCGTGCGGGTGAGCACGCGCTCCGACACCGGCGACTCCGGCGTCTCGCCGATCGCCGACGTCTACCACGAGGAGCAGCGCGGGCCACGCCGCCGCTCGCGGCTGAAGTGGCTGCTGGCGGTGCTGGGCGTGCTCGTCATCCTCGTGGGCACGCTGCTCGCCACGCTCACCTGGGCGCGCGGGCAGTGGTACGTCGGGAACGACGGCGGCTATGTCGCCATCTACAACGGTGTGAACGGGTCGCTCGGGCCGATCAGCCTGTCGTCGGTCGAGGAGGTCTCGACCGTCACCGTCGACTCCCTGCCCGACTTCGAGGCGATGCAGGTCGAGGCCACCATCGCCACCGACAGCCTCGCCTCGGCGCAGCAGGTCGTGCAGCGGCTCACCGAGCGCGCGGCTCAGTGCCAGACCGTGCCGACCACGCCGGGCTGCCCCGGCACCGACGGCATCGACACCGGCGGCGACGTCGGCAGCAGCCAGGGCGACGGCCTGCCGACCCTCACGCCGTCGGCGTCGCCGGCCTCGACGCCCGCCATCCCGCCGGCGCCCTGATGGCCGCGCCCACGACGGCGCCCGCCGTCCCCCGCTACCGCCAGCCCGACCGCCGCTGGGCCGAGCTCGGCCTGCTCGTCGCCGCGTTCGCCGTCGGCGCCGCCGCCTACATCCAGGTCGACCTCGCCGTGCTCGGCAAGGTCAACGACGGCACCTGGGGCGTGCTCGCCATCACCGGCGCGCTCATCCTGTCCGCCCATGTCGCGGTGCGCCTCGTCGCGCGCTACGCCGACCCGCTGCTGCTGCCCGCCGTCGTCACGCTCAACCTGCTGGGCCTGGCGATGATCCACCGCCTCGACCTCGCCGACGAGCTGCGGGCCCGGCGCGCCGGCCAGCCCATCCCCACGCCGGACGTCGACAGCCAGCTCACCTGGACCGCGCTCGGCATCGTGCTGTTCATCGCCGTGATCGTCGTCGTGCGCGACCACCGCCGGCTGCAGCGCTACACCTACACCGCGATGCTCGCCGGTCTCGTGCTGCTGCTCCTGCCGCTCGCGCCCGTGATCGGCGCGCAGATCAACGGCGCCACGCTCTGGATCCGCATCGGGTCGCTGTCGTTCCAGCCCGGCGAGCTCGCGAAGATCCTGCTCACCATCTTCTTCGCGGGCTACCTCACGGTGAAGCGCGACAGCCTCGCGCTCGTGCGCACCAAGGTGCTCGGCCTCGAGCTCCCCCGCGGCCGCGACCTCGGCCCGCTGCTCGTCGCGTGGTTCGTCTCGCTCGCCGTCCTGGTCTTCGAGCGCGACCTCGGCACCTCGCTGGTCTTCTTCGGCCTGTTCGTCACGATGCTCTACATCGCCACGCAGCGGCGCAGCTGGCTCGTGCTCGGCGCGATCCTGTTCCTCACCGGGGCGGCGTTCGCCTACCTGGCCTTCGGCCACGTGCGCCTGCGCGTCGACGTGTGGCTCGACCCGTTCACCGACGAGGCCGACCGCGGCTACCAGATCGCGCAGTCGCTCTACGGCTTCGCCAGCGGCGGCATGTTCGGCACCGGCCTCGGCCAGGGCTACCCGCAGCTGGTGCCCTACGCCAAGAGCGACTTCATCTTCGCCGCGTTCGGCGAGGAGCTCGGACTCATCGGCGTCGCCGCGATGCTCGTGGTGTTCGCCATCGTGATCCAGCGCGGCATGCGCACCTCGATCGCCTGCCGCGACGTGTTCGGCACCCTGCTCGCCGCAGGGCTGTCGATCGTGCTGGCGCTGCAGGTGTTCGTCGTCATCGGCGGCGTCACGCGCCTCATCCCGCTCACCGGGCTCACGACGCCGTTCCTGTCGCTCGGCGGATCGTCGCTCGTGGCGAACTGGATCGCGGTGGCGCTGCTCATGCGGATCAGCGACGCCGCACGGCGCCCGGAGCCGGAGGGCGTCGCCATGGAGGACGCCCCCACGCAGGCGGTGCGGCTGTGATCCGCTCCGTGCGCCGCCTCGCGGCCGTCCTCGCCGTGCTGCTGGTGCTGCTGCTCGCCAACATCACCTACTACCAGTACTTCAACGCCGCCGAGCTGCGCGCCCGCGCCGGCAACAGCCGCGTGATCCTCGAGGAGTACAGCCGCGAGCGCGGCCCGATCCTGCTGGGGTCCACGGCGATCGCGTCGTCGGTGCCCACCGACGACCAGCTGAAGTTCCTGCGCCAGTACGCCAACGGGCCCCTCTACGCGCCGGCCACCGGCTTCTACTCGATCGTCTACGGCGCCACAGGGATCGAGCGCGCCGAGAACTCGGTGCTGTCGGGGTCCGACGACCGGTTCTTCGTCGACCGCGTGCAGCAGCTGTTCGCCGGCCGCGGCGTCAAGGGCGGCGCCGTCCGCCTCACCATCGACCCGCGCGCGCAGCGGGCCGCCTACCAGGGGCTTGCCGGCCGCACCGGCGCCGTGGTGGCCATCGACCCGCGCACAGGCGCGATCCTCGCCATGGCGTCGTCGCCGAGCTTCGACCCCAACAAGCTCTCGAGCCACAACCCGACGCAGATCCGCGAGGCGTACGCCGCCTACGACGCCGATCCCAAGAAGCCCATGCTCAACCGGCCGCTCGCGATGACGCTGCCGCCGGGCTCCACGTTCAAGCTCGTGACGGCCGCCGCGGCGCTGGAGTCCGGCCAGTACACCGCCGACACCGTCGTGCCCGGCCCGGCGTCCCTCGACCTGCCCAACACGAGCAAGGACCTCAACAACTGGTCCGGCACCGCGTGCGGGCCGAACGGCGAGACCACGCTCGAGAACGCGCTGGCGGTCTCCTGCAACACCGCGTTCGCCTCGATCGGCATGGAGCTCGGCGACGACGCTCTGCGCGAGCAGGCGGAGAAGTTCGGCTTCGGGACGTCGTTCGAGATCCCGCTGCGCGCCGCGAGGAGCCGGTTCCCCGCCGACCCCGACGTGCCGCAGACGGCGATGAGCGCCATCGGCCAGTTCGACGTCTCCGCCACCGCGCTGCAGATGGCGATGGTCGGCGCCGGCATCGCCAACAACGGCCAGGTGATGGAGCCCTACCTGGTCTCGGAGATCCTGAGCCCCGAGCTCGAGACGCTCGAGACAGCCGAGCCGAAGGCGTTCTCGCAGGCGATGTCGCCGGCCAACGCGGCGTCGCTGCTGGCGATGATGGTCAACGTCGTCGACAACGGCACCGGCTCCAACGCCCGCATCCCCGGCGTCCTCGTCGGCGGCAAGACGGGCACCGCGCAGACCGGCAACAACCAGACCGCGCACGCATGGTTCGTCGGCGTCGCGGAGGCCGTGCCGGGCCAGGCTCAGGTCGCCGTGGCCGTGGTGCTGCAGAACGGCGGCGGTGCCGCCGAGGTCAGCGGAAACCGGCTCGCGGCGCCGATCGCCAAGAGCGTCATGGAGGCGGTGCTGCGCAGGTGATGCAGGTCTCCACCCGGAACGGCGCAGCAGCCGGCGGCGTCCCTGCACCAGGGGCGGCGTCGCTGCTGCCACACTGCTCGGGGAGCCGCGAGGCGCGCCCCGGGACGATCGCGTCGGGCGCCCCCGGCCGCGGGTACGAGGAGGAACGGTGAGCGAGGACAGCGTGCGTCGTCTCGGCGACCGCTACGAGCTCGGCGAGGTGATCGGCCGCGGCGGGATGGCGGAGGTCCACGAGGGCAAGGACCTGCGGCTCGGCCGGCGGGTGGCCATCAAGATCCTGCGGCCCGACCTCGCGCGCGATCCGAGCTTCCAGGCCCGGTTCCGCCGCGAGGCGCAGAGCGCGGCGGCGCTCAACCACCCCAACGTCGTCGCCGTGTACGACACCGGCGAGGACGTGCTCGCCGACAGCCCCGACGCCACCGGCGCCGTCGTCCCGTACATCGTCATGGAGTACGTCGACGGCATGACGCTGCGGCAGCTGATGTCGAGCGGCCGCCGCCTGCTGCCCGAGCGTGCGCTCGAGATCACCGCCGGCACGCTGGCCGCCCTCGACTACAGCCACCGCCACGGCATCGTGCACCGCGACATCAAGCCCGCGAACGTGATGCTCACGCGCGCCGGCGACGTCAAGGTGATGGACTTCGGCATCGCCCGCGCGCTCGCCGACTCCGGCCAGACGATGACCCAGCAGTCGGCCGTCCTCGGCACCGCGCACTACCTCTCGCCTGAGCAGGCGCGCGGCGAGGTCGTCGACAGCCGCAGCGACCTCTACTCCACCGGATGCCTGCTCTACGAGCTGCTCACCGGCCGGCCGCCGTTCACCGGCGAGTCGCCGGTGTCGATCGCCTACCAGCACGTCAGCGAGAACGCCGTCCCGCCGTCGCAGCTCGACCCGTCGGTGCCGCCGCAGGTCGACGCGATCGTCCTGCGCGCGCTCGCCAAGAACCCGGAGGACCGCTACCAGTCGGCGGCGGAGATGCGCGCCGACGTCGAGCGCGCGATCGCCGGCCTGCCCGTCACCGCGCCCGTGCCGGTGGTCGGCCAGGAGACCGCGGTGATGGCGCCGGTCGGTGCGGCCACGGCGCTAGCGGCGTCGGAGGAGAGGTCGTCGCAGCGCAGCCCGGCGTTCTGGGTGCTGCTCACCCTCGGCGTCCTCGTCGCGGCGGTCGGCGCCTTCCTCGTGGGCCGGGCGATCTTCGGGACGCCGGCCGTCGACAACGCCGCCGTCCCCGACCTCAAGGGCCTCACCCTCGTCCAGGCCCAGCAGGCGGCGCAGAAGGCCGGGTTCGTCATCGCCGACAACCCGACCGTGCAGCCGTCGCAGGACCAGCCGAAGGACACGATCATCAGCCAGACCCCGGCGGCGCAGGAGCTCGCGCCCAAGGGATCGGCGATCGCCGTCGTCATCTCCGCCGGCAAGGAGCAGGTGACCGTCCCGACGCTCACCGGCCTCACCTCGGCCGACCAGGCGCGTGCGGCGCTCGTCGACGTCGGGCTCAACCTCGGCACGGTGACACCGGTCGACTCCGACCAGCCGCAGGGCGTCGTCGTCAGCCAGGACCCGCCGGCTCAGGAGACGGTCGACGCGGGCAGCCTCGTCAACATCGAGGTGTCCAACGGCAAGACGACCGTGCCCGACGTCGTCGGCTCGAGCGAGGCCCAGGCCCGCAGCGACCTCGCCAACGCCGGGTTCGACGTCAACGTCGTCCAGCAGGAGACCGACGCCGCCTCGCCGGGCACCGTGCTGGCGCAGTCGCCCAAGGGCGGCACCACGGCGGTCAAGGGCACCCTGGTGACCATCACGGTCGCCAAGGCCCCGCCGCCCCCGCCCACCACGCCACCGCCGTCGACGACAGCGCCCGCCCCCAGCCCCAGCGCCACCGCGACGTAGGCCCAGCACGGCACGAGGCCCGGATCCGCTCTCGGATCCGGGCCTCGTCGCATGCAGGCGTCGGCGCTACCCGCTTGGAGCCCATCGCGGGCGCAGGCGATGATGTGCGGGTGAGCGCGCGCATCCTCGTCGTCGACAACTACGACTCGTTCGTGTTCAACATCGTCCAGTACCTCGCGCAGCTCGGCGCCGAGGTGGACGTGCGGCGCAACGACGAGGTGACCACCGCCGAGGCCCTGGCCTACGACGGCGTGCTGCTCAGCCCTGGCCCGGGCACCCCGGCCGACGCCGGCGTCTGCATCGAGATGGTGCGCGAGGTCGGCGGCGTGAAGCCCCTGTTCGGCGTGTGCCTGGGCCACCAGGCGATCGGCGAGGCGTTCGGCGGCGACGTCGTCCGTGCGCCCGAGCTGCTGCACGGCAAGACCAGCCTCGTGCACCACCACGGGCAGGGTGTGCTCGAGGGCCTGGCCGACCCGTTCACCGCGACGCGCTACCACTCGCTCGTGGTCGATGCCGCGACGCTGCCGGACTGCCTCGAGGTCACCGGCACCACCGACACCGGCCTGATCATGGCGCTGCGCCACCGCGAGCTCGACATCGAGGGCGTGCAGTTCCACCCGGAGAGCGTGCTCACCGAGGGCGGCCACCGGATGCTGGCCAACTGGCTGCTGCGCTGCGGGATGCCCGACGCCGTCGAGCGCAGCCACGGTCTGGCCCCCGTCGTCGGAGCCTGACTCCCGGCCGTTCGGGGCAGGGTCAGAGCCGGGGCAGGACGATTCCGGCCGCGCCCGCCGCCGACGGGCTGTTGTCGACGGTGACGTCGCCGAGCCACGGCACGACCGACTCCAGCCACGGGAACACGTACTGGAAGCAGAGCAGCACCACGATCGCGAGCAGGGCGAGCGCAAGCACGGCCTTGACCGGCCACGGGCCGGGCAGGTGGCTCCAGATCCAGCCGTACACGTCTGTCCTCGTCGCTCGTCGGTCGGTGGGTCGCGTCGTCGGATGGTCGGGCGTGCGGGTCAGGACGGCGTCGCCGGAGTGCCCGGCATCGCATCGACGCCTGCGGGGATCTGCGAGGCCGGCGCGACGTCGGTGAGCTCCGCGAACCACGCCCAGCGGCCGGTGGATCCGTAGCGCGGCGTGCACGTCGTCATGGTCATGAGCTTCTGGGTCGGCGTCGCCCCGGGCTGGCCGGGGACGGGCTCGATCACCCAGGTGTCGTAGGGCGTCAGGTTCGGTTCGTCGGTGGTCAGCGTGTAGGTGTACCAGGCGTCCTGGGTCTGCACGTAGACCTTGTCGCCCGTGCGCAGGTCGGCGAAGTCGCCGAAGGGCTCGCCGTGGCCGGAGCGGTGGGCGGCGATGGCGAAGTTGCCCACCTCGCCGGGCATCGCCGTGCCGCGGTAGTGGCCCGCACCCTTCGCGAGGACGTCCTGGCCGACGCCCTGCGCGATCGGCAGGCCGTTGACCTTCGACTCCATCCGCGGGATGTAGAGCAGCGCGAAGCCGGTGCCGTACGGCGGCTGCTTCAGCGGCGGGATGTCGGCGGGGTCGGACGGCAGCGCCTGCGGGTCGTGCTCCCACGTCGAGACGATCTCGTCGCGCTGCGCGGCGATGGCCTGCGATCCCTCGACGTTGGTCCACCACAGCTGGTAGGCCACCATGAGCAGCATCAGCACGCCGACGGTGATGAGCACCTCGCCCACGCCGCCGAGCACCTTCTGCAGCGTCGATCGCCGCGGTGCGCCCGTGCGGGCGGGCTCGGCCGTCGACCCGTCGGCCTCGAAAGCGGTGTCGGCGTCGCTCGAGCCGGGACGGTGGTGGTGGCCCTGCTTGTCCGAGGGCATGTCGTCGTCGCGCAGCAGCGCGCGGCGCATCTCCTCGATCTCGTCGCGCTCCACGTCAGCCGGCCTTCGGGATCTGGGCGTACGTCGGCAGGATCGGGCCGGTGAACGGCGGGATCGTCACCGACGAGGCGCGGTCGACGTCCCAGCCGAGCCCGTAGAGATCCACGTACTCACGGTAGAGCGAGACGGTGGGGTCGTCGTCGAGGGCCTGGGCGAGACGGCCGGTGTCGCCGACGGCGGTGACACGGAACGGCGGCGAGTACACCTGGCCCTGCAGGATCAGGGTGTTGCCGACGCAGCGCACGGCGCTGGTCGACACGATCCGCTGGTCCATGACCTGCACAGCGCTCGCTCCGCCTCTCCACAGCGCGTTCACCACGGCCTGCACGTCCTGCTGGTGCACGACGAGGTCGTCCGGCGACGGGTTGCCGGGGAGGTCCTCGGCGTCGGCCTGGGCGTCGTCGAGGGTCACCGTGAGCCCGGGCCCGACGACGGGCGTGAGCCCGGCCGCCGGAGCGAGCTCCGCCGTCTCCCGCTGGGACGCCTCGAGGGCCGGTCCGGTGCCCTGCTCGGCGGTGAGGTCGGACACCTGCTGGCGCAGCGCGGCGACGTCGGCCTCCTGCTGCGCGACGCGCTGGGCCGATCGGGCGACGAGGTCGCGCGAGTCGACGGCCCGCCCGCCGCGCAGATCCGTGCCGGCGGAGGTGTGCGCACTGGCGACCACGAGCAGGCCGGCGATCGCGGCCACCGCGGCGACGGCGAGGTGGCCCGGCCGCAGCGCACTCCTGCGCCCCCGGCTCGCGCTGTCGTCGGTCCCGGCGTCCGGGCCCGCCGCCTGGCCGGGATCGGGCGCAGCGGCGTCGGCCGGGCCGGGGGCGGCACCCCTGGCGGGCTCGGACTGCTGCTGCGCCGTCATGGCGGTTACGCTACGACGACACCGGGCGTGGTCTCCCGGTGCGGCGGTTCCGATCCGCTCACGACCAGCCGCAGCCGAGTGCACCACCGACGAGGAGGGGACGACGTGCCGGAGTCCAAGGGCCGCCGCAAGTCCACCTACACGCCCCAGACGGAGACGCCGAAGGCCGTGAAGGTCGGCAACCCGACCTGGTGGGCGCCGGTCATGGTCACGCTGTTCGTGGTCGGTCTGCTGTGGATCGTCGTGTACTACATCGCCGGCTCGACGCTGCCGGTGATGAAGGACCTCGCCTGGGGCAACATCCTCATCGGCTTCGGCCTCATCTTCGCCGGCTTCGGGATGTCGACCCGCTGGCGGTAGTGCGCCAGCGCTCGGCCGGCTCCGCGCCCGCAGCTGGCGGGCCACCGCCACCCTCGCGGTACCCCGGCGGACTTACACGCGTGTAGTTCTCCCCAGGTGTGTACACACCTGTGGATAACTCCCCTCCGTGCACGGGGACGGCCCTGTGGACATCCCTGTGGACGCGAGAGCGGTCCGCGCCCCGACGCACGACGACGGCCCCGGACCAGCAGGTCCGGGGCCGTCGTCGCAGGTGGGAGGCTCGCACGCCTCCGACGTCCGGGCTAGAGCAGCTCGAGGATGGTCGCGTTGGCCATGCCGCCGCCCTCGCACATGGTCTGCAGCCCGTAGCGGACGCCGTCGCGCCGCATCCGGTGCACCAGCGTCGTCATGAGCCGCGCGCCCGAGGCGCCCAGCGGGTGGCCGATCGCGATCGCCCCGCCGGCCGCGTTGGTGAGCTTGGGGTCGGCCCCGGTCTCGGCCAGCCACGCGGCCACCACGGAGGCGAACGCCTCGTTGACCTCGAAGGCGCCGATGTCGGACAGCGACAGCCCGGAGCGCGCGAGCACCTTCTCGGTGGCGGGGATGACGCCGGTGAGCATGAGGATCGGGTCAGAGCCGGTGACCGCCACCGAGTGCACGCGCGCGATCGGCGTGAGGCCGAGCTCGGCCGCCTTCTCCGAGGTCGTCAGCAGCAGCGCGGCGGACCCGTCGGAGATCTGCGAGGCGTTGCCCGCGGTGACGACGCCGCCGTCCTCCTTGAACACGGTGCGCAGGCCCGCGAGGGTCTCGAGCGTGGTGCCGCGGCGGATGCCCTCGTCGGCGGTGAGGCCGGCGGTCTCGAGGATCTCGTCGGCGAACGCGCCGGAGTCGGTCGCAGCAGCCGCACGCTCGTGCGACTCGACGGCGATCTCGTCGAGCTGCTGGCGCGACAGGCCCCACTTCTCGGCGATCATCTCCGCCGAGATGCCCTGGGGGACAAGGGAGTTGTTGTAGCGCTCGAGCATGCGGGGCGGGAACGGGCCGTCGCCGCCCTGGGCGTTGGAGAACATCGGCACGCGCGACATCGACTCGGTGCCGCCCGCGATCACGACGTCGTAGTGGCCGGCGACCAGGCCTGCGGCAGCGAAGTGCACGGCCTGCTGGCTCGAGCCGCACTGGCGGTCGATGGTGGTGCCGGGCACCGACTCGGGGAAGCCGGCGCCGAGCAGGGTGTTGCGGGCGGCGTTGAACGCCTGCTCGCCCACCTGCGACACCGTGCCCCAGATGACGTCGTCGACGAGGCCCGCGTCGACGCCCGCGCGGGCCACGAGGTTCTCGAGCACGTGGGCGCCGAGGTCGCCGGGATGCGTGTGCGACAGGCCGCCCTTGCCGGGCTTGCCGACGCCGACGGGTGTGCGGAGCGCCTGGACGATGACGGCGTCGCGCTGGCTCATGTGCCTACCTCCCGCGGGTGTGGCGGCCACCGTGGTCCGCCCGTGTTACTCGACAGTAACGCGCCGGTGCCCCGCTGCGGGAGGGGGTCGTCCGACGGAGGACTCCGCCGTGCTCAGCCGCCGCCGTGGATGGCGAGCAGGCCCAGGCGGACGAGCTCGTCGGTGAGCTGCTGGTCGCGGACCCGCACCAGCACCCAGAGGCCGGCGATGACGAGCGCGCAGCCGGCGACCTGGTAGGCCACCCGCCCCTTGGCCGGGGCGTAGGCCAGGATCGCTGCCACGATCGCACCGGTGACCAGGCCGCCGAGGTGCGCGCGCCAGTCGACGTTGGGCACCAGGAAGCCGATCACGATGTTGATCGCGATGAGGCCGAGGATCTGCTGGATCGGGATGTTGAGCCGGCGGCCGATGACGACCCACGCGCCGAACAGGCCGAAGATCGCGCCGCTCGCGCCGAGCGACTGCACCCGGAAGTCGGTGAACCAGAACGACGCGACGCTGCCGCCGAGCCCGGCGATCACGTAGAGCGCGGCGAACCTGACATGGCCGAGGAGGTTCTCCAGCGCCGGGCCGAGCGAGTAGAGCACGAGCATGTTGAAGCCGATGTGCAGGATCGAACCGTGCAGGAACATCGACGTGAGCAGCCGGTAGTACTCGTCGTTCCCCGCGACGAAGACCGGCCACATCGTGAAGCTGCTGTCGGTGAAGGCGTTGAGGGTCTGGCCGGCGAACAGCAGCGCGCACAGGCCGATCAGCGTGTAGGTGACGTAGGGCTTGGTCGGCACCTTCGCGCCGAGCCGGCTGCGCACTGGTCGCACCGACGCGTTGCCCTCGGCCACGCACTCCGGGCACTGGAACCCGACGGCCGCACTGATCATGCAGTCCGGGCAGATCGGCCGCTCGCAGCGGGTGCAGCGGATGTAGGTCTCGCGGTCGGGATGCCGGTAGCAGACCGGCGGCGCGCCCGCGGGGGACGCCGCAGGGTCAGGCGTCGACATCCTCGACCGTGATCGACTCGATGACGACGTCCTCGACCGGGCGGTCCATGCGGCCGGTGGCGACGCCGGCGATGGCATCGACGACGTCGCGGCTGCTCTGGTCGGCCACCTCGCCGAAGATCGTGTGCTTGAAGTTCAGCCACGGGGTGGCGGCCACGGTGATGAAGAACTGCGAGCCGTTGGTGCCGGGGCCGGCGTTGGCCATCGCGAGCAGGTACGGCCGGTCGAACTGCAGCTCGGGGTGGAACTCGTCGCCGAAGCGGTACCCCGGGCCGCCGGTGCCGGTGCCGAGCGGGTCGCCGCCCTGGATCATGAAGCCGCTGATGACGCGGTGGAAGACCGTGCCCGGGTAGAGGGGCTCGTTCTTCGTGCTGCCCGTGCGCGGGTCCGACCACTCCTGCGACCCGTCGGCGAGGCCGACGAAGTTGCGCACCGTCTTCGGCGCGTGGTCGGGGAAGAGCTGGATGCGGATGTCGCCCTTGGTGGTGCGCAGGGTCGCGTAAGTCGTCACGGTCCGATCTTCGCACGCCGTCGCCGGGCTGCGCCTGCGGGCCGTCTCAGCGCGGCTTGCGCTCGAACGGGCCGCGCCGGTTGTCGTGCGCGTCGGACACGATCGTGGCGATGCGCCGCTCGCGCGTCTCGGGCCTCTTGGCCTGCGTGATGAGCTCGAGCAGCCCCCGCTTCACCGAGCGGGGGAAGGCGTCCCAGTTCCTCCGTGCGTCGGGGTCGGCGTCGAGGGCGGCCCGCAGATCGTCGGGCTCGATGCCGTCCTCGACGTCGTCGAGCTTCGACCAGCTGCCGTCGGCCCTGGCCTGCTCGATGACGGCGATGCCCCGGGGGAGCAGCAGGCCGGCGTCCTCGAGGCGGGCGACGCGCTCCTTGTTCGGCCGCGACCAGCCGCTGCCCCTCTTGCGCGGGGCGCACCACAGCATCCCGCGCTCGGCGTCCAGGGTGCCCGCGGTGCTGTCGACCCAGCCCACGCAGAGGAGCTCCTCCACGAGGTCGTTGTAGGGGACGACGGGCCGGCCGGTCGCCTTCTTCCACGACACGAGCCAGGCGCCGGCGCCGTCGTCCTGGTGCTTGTCGAGCCAGCGGCGCAGCTGCGCGCGGGTCTCGGCGTGGACGTACCGGCGTCCGTCCGGAGCGGTGCCCTCGTCGATGCGCGCCATGGGGACATCGTCGCGCGGCCCGCGTCTGCGAGCATCTGCGTCGTGCAGATCGAGGTGCGTCCGCTGCAGCCGGGCGAGGAGGAGCTGGCGGCGCTGCTGCTGACGTCGGCGTTCGTCGACGAGCCGTACGTGATCGAGCTGCACGGGCCGGACCGGCTCGAGCGGTGGGCCGCACGCCAGGAGCATCACCGGCACGACGTCGCCGACGGCCTTTACGCCGTGCGCCTGCTGGCCCTGGCGGGATCCGCGCCCGCGGGCGTGCTGCTCGGCTCGCTGCCGGACCGCTGCTGGGGCTGCGTGCGGTCCGATCCCGCCTCGACGCCGCCGCCGGACGACCTCGACGCGAACTGGTACCGCAACTGCGCCATCGCGCACCGCACGCAGGCGCCGCACGGGTGGGTGGCCAAGCTCGCCGTCGTGCCGGCGCTGCAGGGCCGCGGCCTCGCGCGGCACCTGCTCGCCGCGATGGACGACGCCGTCCGTGCCGCGGGCGGCGACGCGGTGCTGCTGGAGTGCCAGCCGCACCGCGAGGCCTTCTACGAGGGCTCCGGCTACCGCCGCGCGCTCCTCATCCCCGACCCCGCAGGCCCCGACGCCCCCCTCATGCGCAAGCCCCTCTGACGGCTTCGAGTAACTGGCGTTGTCATCGGTTTCCGGGGCCGGAATCCGATGACAACGCCAGTTACTCGCGACGTCAGGCGGGGGCGGTGGTGCGGATCAGGTGGTCGAAGGCCGACAGGGACGCCGTGGCGCCCGCGCCGAGGGCGATGACGATCTGCTTGTAGGGCACCGTCGTGCAGTCGCCCGCGGCGAAGATGCCGGGAACCGAGGTCTGGCCGCGGTCGTCGACGACGATCTCGCCGCGCGGCGAGAGCTCGACGACGCCCTTGAGCCACTCCGTGCTGGGCAGCAGGCCGATCTGGACGAAGACGCCCTCGAGGTCGAGCACGTGGCCGTCGCCGGTGGTGCGGTCCTCGTAGCGCAGCCCGACGACCTTCGCGCCGTCGCCGAGCACCTCGGTCGTGAGCGCGCTGGTCACGACGTCGACGTTGGGCAGGCTGCGCAGCTTGCGCTGCAGCACCTCGTCGGCGCGCAGGGCGGAGTCGAACTCGAGCAGGGTCACGTGGGCGACGACGCCGGCGAGGTCGATGGCGGCCTCGACGCCGGAGTTGCCGCCGCCGATCACGGCGACGCGCTTGCCCGCGAACAGCGGCCCGTCGCAGTGCGGGCAGAAGGTGACGCCCTTGTTGCGGTACGCGTCCTCGCCGGGCACGCCCATCGTGCGCCAGCGGGCACCGGTCGACAGCACGACGGTGCGCGCGGCAAGCGTGGCCCCGTTGGCGAAGCGCACCTGGTGCTCGCCGCCCTCGTCGAGCGACGGGGTCAGCTCGACCGCCTCCTGCAGCGGCATCACGTCGACGTCGTAGGCCGACACGTGCGCCTCGAGCGCAGCCGCGAGCTTCGGCCCCTCGGTGTGCTGCACGGAGACGAAGTTCTCGATCGCCATGGTGTCGAGGACCTGGCCGCCGAAGCGCTGCGCGGCGAGGCCGGTGCGGATGCCCTTGCGGGCGGCGTAGATCGCTGCGGCGGCGCCGGCCGGGCCGCCGCCCACCACGAGCACGTCGTAGGCCGGCTTGCCGGACATCGCCTCGGCGGCGCGGTCGGCGGCGCCGGAGTCGAGCTTCGCGACGATCTCCTCGAGCGTCATGCGGCCCGAGCCGAAGACCTCGCCGTCGAGGAACACCGTCGGGACGGCGAGCACCCCGCGGGCCTCAGCCTCGGCCGGGAACGCGGCGCCGTCGATCGAGACCACGTCGATGCCGGGGTTGACGACGCTCATCGCGTTGAGCGCCTGCACGACGTCGGGGCAGTTCTGGCACGACTGCGAGAAGAAGACCTCGAAGCGGCGGCCGCCGGGCAGCGCACGCACCTGGTCGAGCACGGCGTCGTCGGCCTTGACCGGGTTGCCGCCGACCTGGAGCAGCGCCAGGACGTACGAGGTGAACTCGTGGCCCATCGGGAGGCCCGCGAACGCCACCGACACGTCGGTGCCGGTGCGCTGGATGCGGAACGACGGCGTGCGCGCGTCGGCGTCGGCGCCCTCGGCTACCCGCAGGGACACGCGGGGCGAGAGCGCGGCGGTCTCCTCGAGCAGCGTGCGCAGCTCCTGGCTGCGCGGCGACGCGTCGAGGGAGGCCACGAGCTCGACCGGCTCGGTCACGCGCTCGAGGTAGCCCCGCAGGGCGCTGGTGGTGGCGGCGTCGAGGACGGGCATGGCTCGGCTCTCCCAGAGCGTGGGCGGAGATGGCGGGCCGTACCGGGTGCGCGGACTCGTGGTCGCGCGCACCCGGTGCGCCCGGAAGCGGCGGGCCGGTGGGCCCGCGCAGGCTGCGTCAGCGACGCAGGGCCGGAGGGGGCGGCGTCAGATCTTGCCGACGAGGTCGAGCGACGGGGCGAGGGTCTCCTCGCCCTCCTCCCACTTCGCCGGGCAGACCTCGCCCGGGTGGTTGCGCACGTACTGCGCGGCCTTGATCTTGCGGACCAGCTCGGCGGCGTTGCGGCCCACGCCCTCGCAGGAGATCTCGAGGACCTGGATGACGCCGTCGGGGTCGATGACGAACGTCGCGCGCTCGGCGAGACCGGCGCCCGGGCGCATGACGTCGAAGTTGGTCGTGATGGCGCCGCTGGCGTCGCCGAGCATGAAGTACTTCACCTTGGCGATGGTGTCCGAGGCCGCGTGCCACGCCTTGTGCGTGAAGTGGGTGTCGGTCGAGACGGAGTAGACCTCGACGCCGAGGCCCTGGAGCTCCTCGTAGTGGTCGGCGAGGTCGCCGAGCTCGGTGGGGCAGACGAAGGTGAAGTCGGCGGGGTAGAAGAACACGACCGACCAGTGGCCGCGCAGGTCGGCGTCGCTGACGTCGACGAACTCGCCGTCCTTGAACGCCGTGGTGGCGAAGGGCTTGATCTCGGTGCCGATGAGCAGCATGCGGTGACTCCGGGAGGGTAGGAGCGCCGCCGGCGCGGGTGGGCCGGGGCTGGCTTGAATCTGTAGTGATTCCATTCTGGCAGGCCGCCGGGCTCGGTCGCGCCGTGAGCGCCGCCTGCCCGCTGTGATACCCGACACCCGGTCGGCCACGTCAGTGATCGTTCCGCGCCGCGGAACCGGAGGGCCTGTGATGTCCACGGCAGCAACGCGTTTCAGGCTTCGACCTCAGGCACCCGGGGGCCGGCTCCGGGAACGGGACCGCGGCGGCCCAGGGGCGCCGTTCCTAGGTAGCGTGCCGCCATGACGTCGGACCTTCAGATCCCCGCACTCGGCCTCGGCACGTGGCCGCTCGACGACGACGGCGCCGAGCGCGTCGTGGCCCAGGCCCTCGAGATCGGCTACCGGCTCGTCGACACCGCCTTCGCCTACGGCAACGAGGTCGGCGTCGGCCGTGGCGTGCGCGCCAGCGGCCTGCCGCGCGATCAGGTCTTCATCACGACGAAGTTCAACGGCGACTCGCACTCGGTCGACGGCGCGCGGATCGCGGTCGAGCGCAGCCTCGAGAAGCTGGGCACCGACTACGTCGACCTCGTCCTGATCCACTGGCCCATGCCGTGGCAGGACCGGTACGTGCAGGCCTGGGAGGGGCTCGTCGCCGTGCAGGGCAGCGGACTCGTCCGCCACATCGGCGTCTCGAACTTCCTGCCCGACCACCTCGACCGGATCATCGCGGCCACCGGCGTGGCGCCTGCGCTCGACCAGCTGCAGATCAACCCGCGCTGGACGCAGCCCGAGGCCCGCGCGTTCAACGCGGCGCACGCCATCGTCACGCAGTCGTGGTCGCCGCTCGGGCAGGGCAAGGGCCTGCTCGAGGTGACGGAGATCGTCGATCTCGCCCGTGCGCAGGGCCTCACGCCGGCGCAACTGGTGCTGGCCTGGCACCGCGCCCTGGGTCTCGTCGTCGTCGCGAAGTCGTCCGACCCCGACCGGCTGCGCGCGAACCTCGCGGCCGTGGAGCTGACGCTGCCCGACGACGTCGTCGCCGCACTGTCGGCGATGGACGGCACCGAGCCGCACGTGCTCAGCCCGCTGACCTTCGGGCACTGAAACGCCGCTGCGCCGCCGGCCCCCGGGAGGGACGATGCGGCGCATGCTGCCCTCGCCGACCCTGCGCACCGAGCGCCTCGTGCTGCGGCCGGTGCGCGACGACGACGCCGCTGCGCTGTTCGCCATGCACGGCGACCCCTACGTGCTGCGGTATTGGGACTCACCGCCCTGGCAGGACGCATCGCGCGCGGCGGCGTTCCTCGCAGCCAGCCGCCGGCTCGAGGACGAGGGCACCGGGGCGAGGCTGGTCGTGGAGCGCAGGACCGACGGCGCCTTCCTCGGCTGGTGCGGGCTCACGGGCTGGAACCCGGGCTACCGCAGTGCGTCGCTCGGCTTCTGCTTCGTCGAGGAGTCGTGGGGTCGGGGCCATGCCGCCGAGGCGGGCAGGGCGCTGCTGGCCTGGGGCTACGACGCGCTGCCGCTCAACCGGGTGCAGGCCGAGTGCGACACCCGCAATGCGGCGTGCGCCCGGGTGCTCGAGAAGCTCGGGTTCGTGCGCGAGGGGACGCTGCGCGAGGACTGCGTCGTCGACGGTGTGGTGTCGGACTCGTGGGTGTACGGACTGCTGCGCCGCGACTGGCAGGCGCACCCGCGCGGCGCGGCTGCGCCCTAGCCTGTGCCGATGACCGACGTCCTGGACGAGGGCCCGTTCTTCCACGGCACCAAGGCCGACCTGCAGCCCGGCGACCTGCTCACCGCCGGGTTCCGCTCGAACTACCGGCCCGAGATCGTCATGAACCACATCTACTTCACCGCCCTGGCCGACGGCGCCGTGCTCGCCGCCGAGCTCGCGGCCGGCGACGGCGAGCCGCGCATCTACGAGGTGCGGCCCACCGGCGCTTTCGAGGACGATCCGAACGTGACCAACAAGCGCTTCCCCGGCAACCCCACCCGCTCCTACCGCAGCACCGAGCCGATCGAGGTCGTCCGCGAGGTGACTGGCTGGACCCGGATGGATCCTGAGGCTGTCGCCGACTGGAAGCGCCGCATCGCCGCCATCAACGACTCGGGCGGCGAGATCATCAACTGACGCGGGCGCTTTCGTGTTGCCAACGGGTGCCGGACGCTGCACCTCCCCTTGCCGGGTCGCTCTTGGCGGAGGAGCTCAGATCCAGCTCTCGCTGAATAGCACCTCGCCCGGCGGTTGGTAGACCTCGTCGGATATCTCATCTGCGGCGACGGCTACGGCGTCGTCCGGCCGGACGAATACCCGCAGGCCCGAGAGCACCGCCACACCGGGAAGCTGGTAGAACGGCTCGCCCTTCTCGTGCAGGACCGCGTAGATGGCCAGCGCGGCACCATCCACAGCCACCGCAGCGTCCTCGGTGTCCTCCTCCGGCCGGTTGCGCCGATGAGCCTCACGGCCCGCCGAGACCAGCGCGTCGACGTCTTCGACCTGCAGGTCCCAGCGGCTGATCACGCTGAGGATGTCGCCGTCCGCGACAGCGGTGCCGTCGTCGTCGGGCTCCTCTTCGTCGATGAAGTCGTCGTCCCTGTCAAGCAGGTACACCGGGCTCGTCCCGGTGTGGTCGAGCACGCGCTCGTTCCACGCGGCGATGAGATCGGCGACCTTCTCATTGGCTGCGAACAGCCCCGCCATCTCGGCGCTGCCGCCATGCAGGCCGGCCAGAAGCTCCACATGCTCGACCAGCGCGTCACCGAGCTCGCGCACGGCCGACCTCAGCGCGGCAAGGGTCTCCGGCGAGTACGCCTCCGGCTCGTCGAAATCGTCCACGTGTCCCCCTGAGCAGGCAGTTGAACGGCTGCTGGCGAGGGGAGTCTAGGTCTGTGGCGGCGGGTCGCCCGACGGGATCCCGCCTCTACGGATTGCCGACGCCGACCGGCCGATGCCCGGCGGGGGCCCACACCCCGAGACTCCGATGCAGGTCCCTGGAGCCGGCCCCAACAAACAGAAGTCCCGGGCCCAGCCCAGTCGGGCCGGCTCCAGGGACCTGCGTGGAGGCTAGGTCCCCTACTGGGCATGGTTCGGCTTGGTCTCGGCCGTGCCGCTTGCGCTCACATGCCCAGCGGGGGCCCACACCCGTAGCCTCCGCTCTCTGCTCCGGGGCACGGCCCCATCCAGCACACAGCTCCGGGGCACGACCCGGTCGGGCCGTGCCCCGGAGCAGAGGTGGAGGCTAGGGGACTCGAACCCCTGACATCTGCCTTGCAAAGGCAGCGCTCTACCAGCTGAGCTAAGCCCCCGGGTGGGGCTGCCGGAGCAGCCCGCGGGTCTAGCGGAGGTCGGGTGCGGAGGTCGCCTCGGTCCAGAGGTCCTGCTCCGCGCGGGCCGCGCTGATCTGCTGGTACACCACGTAGCCGACCGCGGCCAGGGCGGCCAGGATGAGCAGCTTCTTCACGGTCACTCCTCGCATCGGGACTGCGGGCTCCGAGCCTACCTGCCGCCGACGACCGGTCCACCGGGGATCCGGCCAGGCCCCCGGAAGAGCAGGAGGGGGACCGCTCCGGCGAGCGGTCCCCCTCCTGGGCCCCTGGGTCCTGCGGTGCCCGCAGGTCAGCCCATGTCGATCTGCATGACGACGGCCTTGGGCTCGGTGAAGAACTCGCGGCTGAAGTTGCCGCCCTCGCGCCCGACGCCGGACTCGCCGACGCCGCCGAACGGGGCGCGCAGGTCGCGGATGAAGAAGCAGTTGACCCAGACCGTGCCGGCCCGGAGCTTGGCCGAGACGCGGTGCGCGCGGTGCAGGTTCTCGGTGAACACCATCGCGTTGAGGCCATAGCGGGTGTTGTTGGCGAGCGCGACCGCCTCCTCCTCGGTGTCGAACGGCGTCGCGACGACGACCGGCCCGAAGATCTCCTCGCGCACCACGCGGGCCTCCGCGGGGGCGTCGACCACGATGGTGGGCTGCACGCCCCAGCCGTCGCCGAGGCCGCCGGTGACCAGGCGGCCGCCGGCCAGAGCCTCCGGGGTGAGGAAGCTCTGCACCTTCGTCCAGTGCTCCTGGCTCGCCAGGGCCGGGGAGAACTGCGTCGCCGCGTCCTTGGGGTCGCCGATCACGAGCTTCTCGGCCGCGGCCTTGTAGCGCTCGATGAACTCGTCGTAGATCCCCCGCTGCACGTAGAGGCGCGAGCCGGCGAGGCAGACCTGGCCGGCGTTGCGGAAGATCGCCTCGATCGCCCAGTGCACGGCGTTGTCGATGTCGGCGTCGTCGAAGACGAGGTTGGCGCCCTTGCCGCCGAGCTCGAGGCTCACCGGGATCAGGTTCTGCGCCGCCGCCGCGCTGATGATCTTGCCGGTGCCCGACTCGCCGGTGAAGGTGATGCGGTCGACGTCGGGGTTGCTCGTGAGCGCCGAGCCGACGGAGTCGGGGCCGTATCCGTGGACGACGTTGAGCACGCCGGGCGGGAAGCCCGCCTCGATGGCCAGGCGGCCGAGGATCGTGGCCGAGGTCGGGGTGTCCTCCGCCGGCTTGAGCACGACGGTGTTGCCCCACGCGAGCGCGGGCGCGACCTTCCACGTCGCCATCATGAGCGGGAAGTTCCACGGCGAGATGGCGACGACGACGCCGGCCGGGTCGAGGCGCGAGTACGCGTGGTGGCCGGAGTCCATCGGGTACGTGTCGTTCATCGACAGCCGCGCGTGGTCGGCGAAGAAGCGGAAGTTCCACACCGAGCGGGCGACGTCGTGCAGCGCCTGGGTGACCGGCTTGCCCATGTCGCGGGTGTCCGCGAGAGCGAGCTCCTCGGCGTTGGCCTCCATGAGGTCGGCGAGCTTGTGGATCAGCTTCTGCCGCTTCTCGTAGCCCATGCGCGGCCACGGGCCCTCGTCGAAGGCCTTGCGCGCAGCGGCGACGGCGCGGTCGGCGTCGTCCTTGCCGCCGAGGGCGATCTCGGCCCACTGCTCCTGGGTGAAGGGGTCGATGTCGGCCATCGTGGCGTGGTCGAGCGAGGTGACCTCGGCGCCGTCGATGATGTGCCCGAAGAACTCCATGGCTTCTTCCTCCGCGCTTAGCCGCCGTGGACGGCGACGGTTCCCAGGGTGGCGAAACGGGCCTCGGTCTGCGACCCGGTCGGCGCGAAGACCGCGTCGGTCATCCCGCCCGTGAGCACGATCCAGCCGGCCTCGAGCCGGAGGCCTCGGGTGGCGAGGTCGTTGGCGGCGAGCGCCAGCGCCTCGGCCGGGTGCCCCTGCACGTCGGCGCCGGTGCCCTTGTAGACCACCTCGCCGTCGGAGCACATCTCCACCGACTCGTTGACGAGGTCGATCGCATCAGGCGCGACCTCGACCGAGCCGAGCACGAACTTCGCCGACGACGCGTTGTCGGCGATCACGTCGGGAAGGGTGAAGCGGAAGTCGCGGTACCGGCTGTCGATGATCTCGACGCCGGCCAGCACCTTCTCGACCGCCGCCAGGGCCGACTCCGCCGTGACGCCCGGGCCCTGCAGCGGCGCCTTCAGCACGAAGACGATCTCCGGCTCGGCGCGCGGGTGGATGAGCTCGTCCTGCGGCACGGGCTGGCCCGGCTCGAGCACCATGGCGTCGGTGAGCCAACCGGTCAGCGGCGAGCTGACGTTCATCCGCTTCTGCTTGGCCTCGGAGGTGAGGCCGAGCTTGACGCCGATGACCTTCTCGCCGGCGGCCACCTTGCGGCGCAGCACCTCGTCCTGGACGGCGTAGGCCTCGTCGACCGACATGCCGGCCCACTCGTCGGTCAGCGGCGGCCGGTCGCGGCGCTCGGTCTCGCAGGCCAGGATCTCGTCGGCCCCACGGGCGACGTCCCAGGACATGGCTCTCCTCGAGGTCGTGCGGAAGCGGCAGCGGACGGCGCCACCGCGCTCCCGACGGTAAGGGCGGCGCCTGCGGCCCAACTCCGCGTGTTCCAGGTACAAGAACGGGCCGAGCGGCGCCCCCCTGGCCCGTCCCGTGCCGCGGGCCCCGGTTGGCGACGGTCGCGGACCGGGGCGGACCATGGACGGGCCGGTCGTCCCTGTCGGCGACGCCGCCCGGCCGGCCTCGCGAGGACCCCCGATGAGCCAGCTGCCCGTGACCGCCGTCGTCGCCCGCCGACCGGCGCCCGGCCGCGAGGCCGAGCTCGAGGCCTGGGCGCACGGGATCGTCGAGACCGCCGCGGCCTTCCCCGGCCACCGGGGCGCGCAGATCCTCCCGCCGGGCGCCGACCGCGACGAGCTGGTCGTGGCGTTCTCCTTCGACAGCGCCGAGGAGCTCTCCGCCTGGGAGCACAGCGCCGAGCGGGCCGCCTGGGTCGCGAAGGCGTCCGGGCTCACGGCGGGCCCGGCGACGGCCCACTCGCTGTCGGGGCTGGAGTCGATCTTCTCCGCGCCGCTGCGCGCCTCGTCGCCGCCTCCCCGCTGGAAGACCGCCGTCGTCATCGCGATCGCGCTCTACCCGATGGCGTTCCTGGTGAGCTGGCTGGTCGCGCCGCAGATCGCGGACTGGCCGCTGTGGGCCAAGGTGCTGGTCAACGTCGCGCTCATCGTGCCGTGGATGGCCTGGCTCGGCGTCCCGTGGGTGTCGCGGCTGCTCAAGCGCTGGCTGCACCCCTGACGGCACCCAGCAGGTGCCGCTCTGGAGGGTTGAGGCGTCGGTACACCGGCGCGTGAGCCATCCAGATCGGGCCCGCAACGACGACGACCCCGCCGGTGGCGGGGTCGTGCGTGCGAGTGGGCCTAACTGGACTTGAACCAGTGACCTCTTCCTTATCAGGGAAGCGCTCTAACCGTCTGAGCTATAGGCCCGTCGTGCCGGAGAAGGTTACCCCAGGGCCCGGGGGACGCCCAAAACGGGATCCCCGCCGCCCGGGGCCGTCGCTCAGGAGTCCTCGGACAGGGTGACCTCGAGGCCGCCGGTGAGCCCGACCGAGAGGTTGTAGAGGAACGCGAACAGCGTCGAGAGCGCCGAGACCAGCACGATCTCGATCGCGGCGAGCACGAGCGCGATCCCCATCACCCGGTTGAACCCGACCAGCGACAGGAAGTCGAACGACGTGGACGCCGTGCCAGCGACGTCGTCGACGGTGCGGCCGATCGCGTCGAAGACGCCGGTGACGTCGAGGGTCCACCACAGCAGCGCGATCGCCACGATGATCACGATCGACAGCGACACCGAGAGCATGAACGAGGTCTTCATCACCGACCACGGGTCGAGCCGGGTGACGAGCAGCCGCGCGCGGCGGGGGCCGGCCGGCCGGGCCGGCACCGCCTGCGCGACCGGCTGAGCCGCCGTGGCTGCGCGGGGGTCGAGCGATGCGCGGACGGCGCCGGAGCGCTCGGCCTGCACGGCCGGACGCGGCGTCCCTGCGGTGTCCACCACCCCGGATCCCCTTTAGCTCTCGTCGCCGTCGGACGCCTCGCCGCCCTCGGCGGCGCCGTCCGGAGCGGCGTCCTCGCCCTCCACGGTAACGGAGGACGCCTCCGGCGCGACCGCACCGGACCCCTCGGCGGCGTCGGTGGCGCCGTCGGCGGGGCTGTCGGTGGCGCCATCGATGGCGTCGTCGTCGAGTTCGTCGTCGTCCTCGGCCTCGCCGCGGGCGACCGCCACGATCGCGACGCCCTCCGCGACGTCCATGAGCGAGACGCCCATGGTGTCGCGGCCGGTGGCCCGGATGTCGGCCACGCGCGTGCGGATGACGACGCCGTCGGAGGCGATGGCGTAGAGCTCGTCGTCCTCGGACGCGACCAGCGCGCCGACGAGCGACCCGCGCTCCTCGACCAGCTTCATCGCGCGCACACCGAGGATGCCGCGCCCCTTGGTGCTCCACTCGTCGACCGGCGTGCGCTTGGCGTAGCCGCCGTCGGTCACCGTGACGAGGAAGGCCCCCTCGCGCACGGTGTCCATGGCGAGCAGGTGGTCGTCGCCGCGGAACTTCATGCCGATGACGCCGCTGGTGTCGCGGCCCATCGGACGCAGGGTCTCGTCGTCGGCCTTGAAGCGGGCCGACATGCCCTTGGCGCTGACCATGACGAGGTCGGCGCCGTCGTCGACGAGCTGCGCGGAGATGAGCTCGTCGCCGTCGCGCAGGTTGATCGCGATGATGCCGCCGCTGCGGTTGGAGTCGAAGGCCTCGAGCTTGGTCTTCTTCACCATGCCGTCGCGCGTGGCGAGCACCAGGTACGGCGCCGCGCCGTAGTCGCGGATGTCGAGCACCTGCGCGATCTGCTCCTCGGGCTGGAACGCGAGCAGGTTGGCCACATGCTGGCCGCGGGCGTCGCGGCCGCTGTCGGGCAGCTCGTACGCCTTCGCCCGGTAGACGCGGCCCTTGTTGGTGAAGAACAGCAGGTAGTGGTGGGTCGTGGTGACGAAGAAGTGCTCGACGACGTCGTCGCCGCGCAGCTGGGCCCCGCGCACGCCCTTGCCGCCGCGGCGCTGCGCCCGGTAGAGGTCGGTGCGGGTGCGCTTGGCGTACCCGCCGCGCGTGATGGTGACGACGACGTCGTCCTCGGCGATGAGGTCCTCGTCGGTGACCTCGCCGTCCCAGGGGATGATCGTCGACTTGCGCTCGTCGCCGAACTTCGCGGTGATCTCCGCGAGCTCCTCGCTGACGATCGTGCGCTGGCGCTGCGGGCTGGCGAGGATGTCGTTGTAGTCGGCGATCTTCGCCTGCAGCTCGTCGTACTCGTCGATGATCTTCTGCCGCTCGAGGGCGGCGAGGCGGCGCAGCTGCATGTCGAGGATCGCGGTGGCCTGCACCTCGTCGACCTCGAGCAGCGCCATCAGACCCGTGCGCGCGTCGTCGACGGTGGCGCTGGCACGGATGAGCGCGATGACCTCGTCGAGCGCGTCGAGCGCCTTGAGGTAGCCGAGCAGGATGTGCGCGCGCTCCTCGGCCTTGCGCAGCCGGTACCGCGTGCGCCGCTGGATGACCTCGATCTGGTGGGTGACCCAGTGGCGCACGAAGCCGTCGAGGGTCAGCGTGCGCGGCACGCCGTCGACGAGCGCGATCATGTTGCAGGAGAAGTTGTCCTGCAGAGCGGTGTGCTTGTAGAGGTTGTTGAGCACGACCTTGGCGACGGCGTCGCGCTTGAGGTCGATCTCGAGGCGCATACCGGTGCGGCTCGACGACGCGTCGCGGACGTCGGCGATGCCGGCGATCTTGCCGTCGTTGGCGAGCTCGGCGATGCGCAGCAGCAGGTTGTCCGGGTTGACCTGGTAGGGCAGCTGCGTGATCACGAGCACCGTGCGGCCGCGGGAGTCCTCCTCCACCTCGACGACGGCGCGCATCATGACCGAGCCGCGGCCCGTGCGGTACGCGTCCTCGATCCCCTTGCGCCCGACGATGAGGCCGCCGGTGGGGAAGTCCGGGCCCTTCACCCGCTCGAGCAGGGCCTCGAGCAGCTCCTCGCGCGTGGCGTCGGGGTGGGCCAGCGACCACTGCACGCCCTCGGCCACCTCGGTGAGGTTGTGCGGCGGGATGTTGGTGGCCATGCCCACCGCGATGCCGGCACTGCCGTTGACCAGCAGGTTGGGGAACCGGCTCGGCAGGATCTGCGGCTCCTGCGTGCGGCCGTCGTAGTTGGGCGTGAAGTCGACGGTGTCCTCGTCGATGTCGCGCACCATCTCCATGGCCAGCTGGGCCATGCGGGCCTCGGTGTAGCGCATCGCCGCGGCGGGGTCGTTGCCCGGGGAGCCGAAGTTGCCCTGGCCCTGCACGAGCGGGTAGCGCAGCGCCCACGGCTGCGCGAGGCGCACGAGGGTGTCGTAGATCGCCGAGTCGCCGTGCGGGTGGTAGTTGCCCATGACGTCGCCGACGATGCGGGCGCACTTGGAGAAGCCGCGGTCGGGCCGGTAGCCGCCGTCGAACATCGCGTAGAGCACGCGGCGGTGCACCGGCTTGAGACCGTCGCGGACGTCGGGCAGCGCGCGCGAGACGATGACCGACATCGCGTAGTCCATGTAGGACCGCTGCATCTCGGTCTGCAGGTCGACGGCCTCGATGCGGCCGGAGGAGTACATGTCGTCGGTGTCGATGTCGTCAGGCACGGTGGTTGTCCTTCTCGGGTACGACGGGGCGGATGACGGGTCGTACCGCTAGATGTCGAGGAACCGGACGTCGCGGGCGTTGCGCTGGATGAAGGCACGACGGCTCTCGACGTCCTCGCCCATGAGGACGCTGAACATCTCGTCGGCCTGCGCGGCGTCGTCGATGGTGACGTGGAGGAGGACGCGGCGGTCGGGGTCCATCGTGGTCTCCCACAGCTCCTCGGCGTTCATCTCGCCGAGGCCCTTGTAGCGCTGCGTGCCCTCCTCCTTCGGCAGCTTCTTGCCGGCCTCGATGCCGGAGGCGATGAGGGCGTCGCGCTCGCGGTCGGAGTAGGCGTACTCCGGCTCCTCGCGCATCCACTTGATCTTGTACAGCGGCGGCTGGGCGAGGTAGACGTGGCCCTGCTCGACGAGCGGCTTCATGAAGCGGAAGAGCAGCGTGAGCAGCAGGGTGCGGATGTGCTGGCCGTCGACGTCGGCGTCGGCCATGAGCACGATCTTGCCGTAGCGCAGCTTCTCGATGTCGAAGTCGTCGTGCACGCCGGTGCCGAACGCCGAGATGAGCGCCTGCACCTCCTGGTTCTGCAGGACCTTGTCGATGCGCGCCTTCTCGACGTTGAGGATCTTGCCGCGGATCGGGAGGATCGCCTGCGTGCGCGGGTCGCGGCCGCTGCGGGCCGAGCCGCCGGCGGAGTCGCCCTCGACGATGAAGACCTCGCACTCGTCGGGGTTGGTCGACGAGCAGTCGATGAGCTTGCCCGGCAGGCCCCCGCCGCCCATGAGCCCCTTGCGGTTGCGGGCGAGGTCGCGGGCCTTGCGGGCAGCGATGCGCGCGGCCGCGGCCGACACCGACTTGCGGGCGATCTCCTTGCCCTCCGTGGGGTTGGCCTCGAACCACGCGCCGAGCTGCTCGTTGACCAGCTTCTGCACGTAGGTCTTGGCCTCGGTGTTGCCGAGCTTGGCCTTGGTCTGGCCCTCGAACTGCGGCTCGCCGAGCTTCACCGACACGATCGCGGTGAGGCCCTCGCGGATGTCCTCGCCGGAGAGGTTGGAGTCCTTCTCCTTGAGCACGCCCCACTCGCGCGCGAACTTGTTGACCAGCGTGGTCAGGGCCGCGCGGAAGCCCTCCTCGTGGGTGCCGCCCTCGATCGTGTTGATCGTGTTGGCGAAGGTGTAGACCGACTCGGAGTAGCCGCTGTTCCACTGCAGCGCGACCTCGGCGGAGACGAGGCGCTCGGTGTCCTCGGACTCGACGTGGATGACGTGCTGGTGGGCCGGGCCCTTAGTGGCGTTGAGGTGCCGGACGAAATCGGCGATGCCGCCCTCGTAGTGGTAGGTCACCGAGCGCGGCGTCTTCTCCGCCTCGTCGCCCTCCTCCTCGTCGACCGCGGGCCGCTCGCGCTCGTCGTCGAGCACGATCGTGAGGCCCTTGTTGAGGAACGCCATCTCCTGGAAGCGGCGCGAGAGCGTGGTGAAGTCGTAGGTGGTGGTCTCGAAGATGGTGCCGTCGGCCCAGAACGTGACGGTGGTGCCGGTCTCGTCGGTGGCCTCGCCCTTCTCCAGCGGGCCGATCGGTGCGCCGTGGTCGAAGGAGATCCGGTGCACGAAGCCGTCGCGCTTGACCTCGACGTCGACGCGCCGCGACAGCGCGTTGACCACCGAGACGCCGACGCCGTGCAGGCCGCCGGACACGGCGTACCCGCCGCCGCCGAACTTGCCGCCGGCGTGCAGCACGGTGAGCACGACCTCGACGGCCGGCTTGCCCTCGACCGGGTGGATGTCGACGGGGATGCCGCGGCCGTTGTCCTGGACCCGCACCCCGCCGTCGGCGAGCAGCGTGACGGTGATGGTGTCGCAGTAGCCGGCGAGGGCCTCGTCGACGGAGTTGTCGACGACCTCGTAGACGAGGTGGTGCAGGCCGCGCTCGCCGGTGGAGCCGATGTACATGCCGGGCCGCTTGCGGACGGCGTCGAGACCCTCGAGGACGGTGATGTTGCTCGCGTCGTAGGACACGCGGTGCCTCTCTGCTGCCGTGGCCGGGGGGCCGGCCGGGCGCGCGCGGTGCGCGCCGGTGGTGCGGTCGAGCCGTGCTCCGGGCGGGCGCGGGCCGCCCCCGGGTCGGGTGCGGGACCGGGCTCGTCGGCCGGAGCCGGGGCGGAGCCCGCGCAGGGGCTCCGGAGCCCCGGAGAACTGCCCCACATCCTACCGTGAGGGGCCCTCAGGAGCCGTCAACTGGTCGTCCACGTGTGGGCACACGTCGACGGGGGTCGCGAGCCTGTGGACGGCGCTCCTGCGGCGTCGTGGGCCGGTCGCCCCCCAGTCGGGCCGTTCCGGCGGCGCTGGCCCGCTCGCGCCGATGCTCAGCCGTAGGTGTCGCGGGGCCCGCGGCCGGGGACGTGCAGGCGGCCGTGCTTCCAGCTCGGCGCGGCGGGGCCGAGCACGGAGATGTCGCGGACCGTCCCGGCGCCGAGCTCGGCGTCGATGCGCCGGCGCAGGTCCGGCAGCAGCAGCCGCATCGACGACGCCCACGCCGTGGAGTCCGCGCGCAGCACGAGCAGCAGGCCACGGCCGTCGGGGGCCTGCTCGAAGGTCTCGGGGACGACGTGCTCGGCGACGTCGGCGCCGACGATCTCGGCCCAGCGCCCGGTGAGACCGCCGACCGCGGTGGGCTCCTCCCACCCGCGCTCCTTGAGCATGCGCGAGACCGACGACCCCAGCAGCTGCGGGTCGCGGGCATCCGGGCTCGCGCCGCTGTAGGCGCTCTCGGCGGAGGTGCGCCGGCGCCGCGCGGAGGACGACCCACCGCCAGCGCTGGGGGAGGCGGATCCGGGGGCGACGCGCGAGGCGGCGCGGGCCCGGGCCAGCGCCTCCTTCGCGGCGTCGATCCCGGTGAGCGGGGCGCCGTCGGGGCCGGTCAGGGCGGGGCCCTCGTCGGTGGCGGCGTCGTCGGGGTCAGCCACGCGACACCGTCCCGGCCAGGACGTCGACCCGGTCGCCGACGAGGATGTCGGGCACGTCGGCCGCCACGGCGGCGGTGATGAGGACCTGCTCGGCCTCGGCGGCGATGCCGGCCAGGCGCGAGCGGCGCACGGAGTCGAGCTCGGCGAAGACGTCGTCGAGGATGAGCACGGGCTCGCCGCCGGGGGAGCCGTCGTGGCGCAGCAGGTCGTAGGACGCCAGCCGCAGGGCCAGCGCGTACGACCAGCTCTCGCCGTGCGAGGCGTAGCCCTTGGCAGGCGCGGGACCCAGCTTGAGCAGCAGGTCGTCGCGGTGGGGCCCGACCAGCGAGACCCCGCGGTCGAGCTCCTCCTTGCGACGGCGCTCGATGCCGGCGAGCAGCTGGTCGACGAGCGCGGCGCGGTCGGGCACGAGGTCGACGTCGGCACCCAGCGAGCTGACGTAGGCGAGCGCGGCCGGCCCCGCGCCGGAGCTCACGGTGTCGTAGGCCTTGTCGACGAGCGGTGCGAGCGCGTCGACGAGGTCGAGCCGGGCGGCCAGGATCTCGGCGCCCAGCGTCGACAGGTGGGAGTCCCACACCTCGAGGGTGCGCAGCACGTCGCTCGACCCCGATCCGCCGCGGCGAGCGGCCGACGCCGACTTCAGCAGGGCGTTGCGCTGCTTGAGCACGCGCTCGTAATCGCTTCGTACGCCTGCCATCCGGGGCGCGCGGGCCACGAGCAGGTCGTCGAGGAAGCGGCGCCGCTCGGAGGGGTCGCCCTTGACCAGCGCGAGGTCCTCGGGCGCGAAGAGCACCGTGCGGAGCAGGCCGAGGACCTCGCGCGGACGCGGCACCGGCGAGCGGTTGATGCGGGCGCGGTTGGCTCGGCCGGGGTTGATCTCGAGCTCGACGATGGTCTCGCGCGCGTCGCGCTCGATCCGGGCGCGCACCACCGCGCGCTCGGCGCCGAGCCGCACGAGCGGGGCGTCGGTGGCCACGCGGTGGCTGTCGAGCGTCGCGATGTAGCCCACCGCCTCGACCAGGTTGGTCTTGCCCTGACCGTTCTGCCCCACGAACGACGTGATGCCCGGGCGCAGCTCGAGATCGACCTGCGCGTAGCAGCGGAAGTCGGTGAGCGAGAGAGCCGTGACGTGCACGAGCGTGGGATGCCGCCGGCGTCAGCCCGACAGCCGCACCGGCATGAGCAGGTAGCGGTAGGCGGGCGCGCCCTCGACCGAGGCACCGGTGAGCACGGCCGGACGCGTCGACGTCGTGAACGACAGGCGCGTGGTCGCGTCGTCGACGGCCGACAGGCCGTCGAGCAGGTACTGCGGGTTGAACGCGATCTCGATCGGGTCGCCGTCGATCGCGCACTCCACGGCCTCGGTGGCCTGCGCCTCGTCGCCCGCGCCGGCCCGCAGCTCGACCTCACCGCCGGAGAAGGTCAGGCGCACCGGGGTGTTGCGCTCGGCCACGAGCGAGACGCGCTTGACGGCGTCGACCAGTGCGGAGGTCTCGACGTCGGCGGTGGTCGCGGAGTCCGAGGGCAGTAGCGCGCGGTACTTGGGGAACTCGCCGTCGAGCAGGCGGGTGGTGGTGCGCCGGCCGTCGCCCTCGAAGCCGAGCAGGCCGTCGCCGGCGCCGGACGCCGAGAGCGCGAGATGCACGACGTCGCAGTGGGCGAGCGACTTCGCGGTGTCGGCCAGGGTGCGTGCCGGGATCAGGGCGGCGGTGTCGAGGCCGGATACCTCCGGCATCCACTGCAGCTCGCGCACGGCGAGTCGGTAGCGGTCGGTGGCCGCGAGGGTGATGGACGAGCCGTCGATCTCGACCCGGATGCCGGTGAGGGTGGGCAGCGTGTCGTCGCGCCCGGCCGCGATGGCCACCTGCGCGACGGCGGAGGCGAGCACGGAGCCGGGGACCGTGCCCGACGAGCCCGGCATGTCCGGCAGCGACGGGTAGTCGTCGACGGGGAGGGTCGGGAGCGTGAACGACGAGCGGCCGCAGCGGACCTCGACGCGGCTGCCCTCGGACGTGATCGTGACCGGCGCGGCGGGCAGCGCGCGGGCGATGTCGGCGAGCAGGCGTCCGGAGACGAGCACGGTGCCGGGCTCGTCGACGTCGGCGTCGACGGCGACCCGGCCGGACACCTCGTAGTCGAAGCTGGACAGCGTGAGGCCGCCCGGCGCGGCGTCGACCAGCAGGCCGGCGAGCATCGGCATCGACGGGCGGCTGGGGAGGGTGCGCGCCGCCCAGGCGACGGCATCGGCGAGCACGTCGCGCTCGAGCCGGAACTTCACGGGGTCACTCCTGTCGGCGGTGCGGACGACGACCTTCCCACGCGCGCGGGCCGGGCCGCGAGCGTCGAATCACCGCGGGACGTGCCCGCGGGGCCGGCCAAGGCGCACGGCGACGTGCGCGCGGGACGTGGGGAAGCCCGGGGTCATGTTTCCACGCCGCACCCACAACGCGCAGGGTGCCTCCCCGATGGGCGTGCGGCGGGCTCCCGCCAGCGGCCGGCCACCGTCAGCATGAGCCGGCCCACGACGGGGCAGGGAGGTGCGAGGTGCACCCCGCCAGGGGTGCGGCGAGCACCGACGGAGAGGCGGGATGCCACTGCCCGGAGGTGGCAGCGCGACCGGACCAAGGACAGGGGCCCGCTGCTGCCCGTCGCCCGGCTGTCCACAGCGCGGGCCGGCGTGGAGGACCTGGGATGAGCTGCTGACTGGATCTCTGGGTTTGTCGTCATAGGCGGTGTGGATCCTGGGGACAACCGGCATCGCCGCTGGTGGGGCCGCGTGTCGCCGTCCCACGCCGGTGGGGATGCGGCCTGCGGACAACCCTGCGGCCCTGTGGAGCGCGGCCGCCGTCGACGGCGTCGTCCCGGTCCGTCCCCAGGTGCCCCCGCGCCGTGCACAGCCGTGTCCCGACGTCCTCCCCAGCCCGTCGAGGTGCCGCCGCCCGACGGCAAGGCTGGGCTTCCCCAGGGTTATCCCCAGGGTGTGTATCAGATGTTCCAGGCGTGAAACACGACAGCACGCACGGCGGTGCGCACACAGCGTCGTCCAAGGGCCACGCTGCGCAGCCGGGCGAGGGAGCCGTCAGGCCTGGCGGGCGGTCGACTTGATCCGCGCGGTGAGGTCGGTGACCTGGTTGTACAGCGACCGGCGCTCGGCCATGAGCTGGCGGATCTTGCGGTCGGCGTGCATGACCGTGGTGTGGTCGCGGCCGCCGAAGGCCTGGCCGATCTTGGGCAGGGAGAGGTCGGTGAGCTCGCGGCAGAGGTACATCGCGATCTGGCGGGCGGTGACCAGCACGCGCGAGCGCGACGAGCCGCAGAGGTCGTCGACCGTGACGCCGAAGTAGGCGGCGGTCTGCATCATGATGATCGAGCTGGTGATCTCGGGGCCGGCCTGGTCGGTGATGAGGTCCTTGAGGACCACCTCGGCCAGCGGGAGGTCGACCGGCTGCCGGTTGAGGCTGGCGAACGCGGTGACGCGGATGAGAGCGCCCTCGAGCTCGCGGATGTTGGTCGAGATCTTCGAGGCGATGAACTCCAGGACGTCCGGGGGAGCCGACAGCCGCTCCTGCGCGGACTTCTTGCGCAGGATCGCGATGCGGGTCTCGAGGTCGGGCGGCTGGACGTCGGTGATGAGGCCCCACTCGAACCGCGAGCGCATGCGGTCCTCGAAGTCCTGCAGCTGCTTGGGCGGCAGGTCGCTGGTGACGACGATCTGCTTGTTGGCGTTGTGCAGCGTGTTGAAGGTGTGGAAGAACTCCTCCTGCGTCTGCACCTTGCCCGACAGGAACTGGATGTCGTCGACGAGCAGGACGTCGACATCGCGGTAGCGGCGCTGGAACGCGGCCGCCTTGTCGTCGCGGATCGAGTTGATGAACTCGTTGGTGAACTCCTCCGAGCTCACGTACCGGACCTTCGCGCCGTTGTAGAGCGTGCGCGTGTAGTGGCCGATCGCGTGCAGCAGGTGGGTCTTGCCCAGCCCGGACTCGCCGTAGACGAACAGCGGGTTGTAGGCCTTGGCCGGCTGCTCGGCGACCGCGACGGCGGCCGCGTGGGCGAACCGGTTGCTCGAGCCGATGACGAAGGTGTCGAAGGTGTACTTCGGGTTGAGGCGACTCGACTCCTCGGTGCGGGTGCCGGGCGACCCGGTGCCCGGACGGGCAGAGTCCGGCGCCGGCGACGAGCTGGGCTCGGTCCGCTGCGGGGAGGGCTGGGGCACGGGGGCGACCACGGGCGCCGGGGCGGCGAGACCCGGCTGCTCGACGACGGCCGCCGGCGCTGCGGCACCCGCCGCGTAGGTGGAGTCGGCGAGGTCGTCGGTGGCGTCCTCGTCGAGGTTGGGCGCGATCGACGGGTCGACGGTGACCGCGATGCGGATCTCGCGCCCGAGCGTGCGGGACAGGGCCTCGACCACGACCGGGCGCAGGCGGGTCTCGAGGACGTCCTTGGTGAAGTCGTTGGGTGCGGCCACCAGGGCGGTGTCCTCGACGAGGGCGAGCGGCCGGGTGAGCGAGACGAACGCGCGCTGCTGCGGCGGGAGCCCCTCGTCGCCGAGCGACCCGATGGCCCGGGCCCAGACGTCGGCGAGATCCGGCGCTGCGCTGTCGTCGACCACGGTGGGTCCCCTGTCCCGGCAGCGCTGCTGCCTGTTGTCTGCTCGTCGTACCGGTTCTGACGCCGTCGTGGCCCGTCCCGGGCCGCTCGCGGGCGGCAGGTCCGTGCACCGGCGCCGTGCGGACGGGGTCCGTCCACACGCCTGTCCACAGGTGTGGAACGGCGCGGGCCCGTGGGCCCCCGCAGGCGGCGGGGCCCGCAGGAGGGCGACCGTAGCCGCCCGTCCGGAGGGCCCGTCAAGGGGTTGTCCACAGGCTCGTGCCGGGCGAGTCTGCCATGCCCGGACCGGTGCTCGGCGTGTCGCGCCGACGATGTGACCGGGGAGACGGGAGGATGGGCGGTTCGCTCCGCCTGCGGCGGGCGCCCTCGCGGTTTGACCCCCGCGACCGGCGCCCCGTACCGTGGACGGGCCGACCAGTCTTGACGTGCGCGTACGCGCGCGCCCAGGTCCGGTCTGCGGCCCCCGCCGCATGCCTGCGCGCCCCGCGCGCCGGCGTCCGGTGGCGGCCGGCCCCCGGGCCGACGCACCAGCAGCACGACAGTCCCTTCCCCGCTGCCTCCCCGAGGCAGCCGCGACCCTGCACCCCCGCAGACCGCACCGCGGTCCGCGCACGACGGTTCGGAGCCGACCCGATGAGCAAGCGCACGTACCAGCCGAACAACCGCCGCCGGGCCAAGACCCACGGCTTCCGCTCGCGCATGAGCACCCGCGCCGGTCGCGCCATCCTCGCCGCGCGCCGCCGCAAGGGCCGCGCCGAGCTCTCGGCCTGACGCTCCGCCTCCGCACACCGTGCTGCCCCGCCCCGCGAGGCTGCACCGGAGCTCGGACTTCGGCGCCACGGTGCGCACGGGGGCGCGGGCCGGCCGGCCCCTCCTCGTCGTGCACCTCGCCGTGGTCTCCGCACAGGACAGCAGCGCGCACCGATCCCGCCCCGGGGACTCCCCCAGGGCGGGATTCGTCGTGAGCAAGGCCGTCGGCAACTCCGTCGTGAGGCACCGGGTGGCCCGTCGGCTGCGCCATCTCATGGCATCGCGGCTGGCGGATCTGCCCGCCGGCGCCGGCGTCGTGGTGCGGGCACTGCCGGCCTCGGCGGATGCGTCCAGCGACGCGCTGGCGGCCGACCTCGACAGCGCGCTGCGCTCGGCCCTGCGCAAGGCCAGTGAACGGGCAGACGCCGTACCTGCGGCGGTGTCCCTGTGAAGGCCCGGGCTGCTGCGGTGCTGCGCCTCGTCGTCCGGATCCCGGCGATGCTGCTCTCGGGGCTCGTCCTGCTCTACAAGCGGCTGATCAGCCCGATGCTCGGGCCGCGCTGCCGCTTCTACCCCTCGTGCTCGACCTACGCCCTCGAGGCGCTGAAGGTCCACGGCGCGGCCAAGGGAACGGCGCTCGCGACCTACCGCGTATGCCGGTGCAACCCCTGGAACGCCGGCGGCGTCGACCACGTCCCCCCGAAGGGCTCCTGGAAGCCGGAGCCCTACGTCCCGCTCACGCAGTGGGACGACGACCCGACCACCCCGGACGCCGGCCCCGCCGGCCCCGGACCTGACACCACCAGCACGGACCGGAGCACCGCGTGGACCTGAACCCCCTTGCCTGGCTCGAGAACATCGTCAGCTGGATCCTCGTCCAGTTCCACAACGTCTTCGGGGCGCTGTTCGGCGAGACCTCGGGCGTGTCCTGGGTGCTCTCGATCGTCGGCCTCGTGGTCGTCATCCGGATCCTGCTGATCCCGCTGTTCGTGCGGCAGATCAAGAGCCAGCGCAACCTTCAGCTGCTGCAGCCCAAGATCAAGGAGATCCAGCAGAAGTACGCGGGCGACCGCGAGCGCCAGAGCCAGGAGATGATGGCGCTCTACAAGGAGACGGGCACCAACCCGCTCGCGAGCTGCCTGCCGATCCTGGCCCAGGCGCCGATCTTCTTCGCGCTGTTCCGCGTGCTGCAGTACGGCGTCGCGCAGGGCCAGGCCTACGGCGTCATGGACCAGGCGACGGCGCAGCAGGCCCAGGACGCCACGATCTGGGACGTCCCCCTGTACGCGACGTTCACCAACGCGGCGGAGACGGCCAACCCGCTCCACACGCACATTCTCACCGCAGTGCTCATCGTCCTCATGACGGCGACGACGTTCATCACGCAGCGCCAGCTCATCGTGAAGAACAGCGCCAAGGACAACCCGATGGTGCAGCAGCAGAAGATCCTGCTGTACGTCTTCCCCGTGATCTTCGCCGTCACCGGCATCAACTTCCCGGTCGGTGTCCTCGTCTACTGGCTGACCACCAACCTGTGGTCGATGGGCCAGCAGTTCTACGTCATCCGCAACAACCCCCAGCCCGGCACGCCGGCGTACGAGGCGTGGGAGAACCGCCAGGCGGCCAAGCGCGCCCGCAAGAACGGCGGGGTCGACCCCGAGGCCCCGGTGCCGCCGCCGGTCGCTCCCCCGCAGCCGCGCCAGCAGCCCAAGAAGCAGCCCCGCAGCCAGCGCAAGAAGGGCCAGCCCGGCGGCCAGGCCGCGGGGAGCGGTCCGAAGCAGGGCGACGAGCCGGGCGGCAGCACCGCAGGCGGACCGGAGCCCGAGCCCACCACCTGACCCCGTTTCACGGGAAACGCACCCTCCGAGCGACGAGGCCCTTTTCCCGTGAAACACCCCCTGCACCACCCGGTCGTTTCCCGTGAAACACGGCGACGGCCGAGTACGACCCCGAGACCCTTCCGGCGTCCCACGCCGGTACCGGCACCCCGGTGCCCGAGCCAGTCCAGGAGTACTGCCATGAGCGAGACCACCGACCGTTCCGGCCAGCTCGAGCGCGAGGGCGACATCGCGGCCGACTACCTCGAGGGCCTGCTCGACATCGCCGACCTCGACGGCGACATCGACATGGATGTCGAGGGCGACCGCGCGCTCGTGAGCATCGTGGGCGGCGACATCGAGCACCTCGTCGGTGACAAGGGCGAGGTGCTCGACGCCCTCCAGGAGCTGACCCGCCTCGCCGTGACCCGTGAGACCGGTGAGCGCAGCCGCCTCATGCTCGACGTCGCGGGCCACCGTGCCTCGCGCAAGACCGCCCTCACGGCGCTGGGCACCGAGGCCGCCGGCCGCGCCAAGGAGACGGGCGAGGCCGTGCGCCTCGAGCCGATGACGCCGTTCGAGCGCAAGGTCGTCCACGACGCCGTGGCCGCCGCCGGCCTCACCTCGGAGTCCGAGGGCGTGGAGCCGCACCGCTACGTCGTCGTCCTCCCGGCCTGATCCCGGGACGACGCACGCCCACGAGCCGATGACCAGCGCGCCGGCGGGGGAGCCCCGCGAGCAGGCCGACCTCGATGTCGAGGCCCGGCTGGTCGCGCGCTACCCGGATGCCGCCGGCGGGCTGCGCGCCTATGCCGAGCTGCTCGCCACCGACGGTGTGGTGCGCGGGCTCATCGGACCGCGCGAGACCGGCCGGCTGTGGAGCCGCCACGTGGCCAACTGCGCCGTGCTCGAGGAGCTCGTGCCGCATGGGGTCTCGGTGGCCGACATCGGCTCGGGCGCCGGCCTTCCCGGGCTGCCGCTCGCACTTGTGCGGCCGGACCTGCGCGTGGTCCTCGTCGAGCCGCTGCTGCGGCGTGCGACGTTCCTGGGCGAAGCGGTCGAGGCGCTCGGTCTCGCCGACCGGGTCGAGGTGCTGCGGGGCCGGGCCGAGGAGCAGAAGCTCGCCGTCGATGTCGTGACCGCCCGGGCGGTGGCACCGCTGGAGCGGCTGGCCGGCTGGACGCTGCCGCACGTCGTCGTCGGCGGCGTGCTGCTCGCGCTCAAGGGCGAGGGGGCGGCCGAGGAGGTCGCGTCGTCGCAGCAGGCGCTGGAGAAGGTGGGCGGCGGCCAGGCCGAGGTGCTGCTGTGCGGTGCCGGCGTGGTCGAGCCGCCGACGACGGTCGTGCGCGTGGTGCGGATGACCGCCGGACGCCGCCGGGGGCCGCGATGAGCGCCCACGCCCCCGCCGTGGCCGCGCGCGGGCTCGGCTGGCCGCTGCCGCCCGCGCTGGACAGCCCGTCCGGCCTCGGCTGGCCGCCGGACGCCGGCCGGCCCAGCGCCACCAGCACGTCTGAGCACAGTCCGTCGGAGGAGCAGGGATGAGCGAGCCCACCACGGGCGGCGAGGTCTTCGACACCCCGCTGGCCCGGGCCGCCGAGGTCGCGGTCGCCGTCAAGTCGCGTCGGTTCGGCGACGACCTCCCGATCCCGCCGCGCACCCGGGTGCTCACCGTGGCCAACCAGAAGGGCGGCGTCGGCAAGACGACGTCGACGGTCAACCTGGCCGCGGCCCTGGCGCTGCAGGGTCTGTCGGTGCTCGTGGTCGACCTCGACCCCCAGGGCAACGCCTCCACGGCGCTCTCGGTCGACCACCACAGCGAGGTTCCGAGCGTCTACGACGTCCTCATCGACGGCCGGCCGTTGGCCGAGGTGGTCGCACCGGTGCCCGACCACGAGGGCCTGTGGTGCGCCCCGGCCACCCTCGACCTGGCCGGCGCGGAGATCGAGCTGGTCTCCTCGGTGGCCCGCGAGCACAAGCTGCGCCGCGCAGTCTCGACCTACCTCGACGTCCACCAGAGGGTTCACGGCCGGCGGCTGGACTACGTCCTCATCGACTGCCCGCCGAGCCTCGGGCTGCTGACCCTCAACGCCCTGGTGTGCGCCGACGAGGTGCTCATCCCGATCCAGTGCGAGTACTACGCGCTCGAGGGCCTCGGCCAGCTGCTGCGCACGGTCGGCCTGGTGACCGAGGAGCTCAATCCCGGCCTGCACGTCTCGACGATCCTGCTCACCATGTACGACGCCCGCACGCGGCTGGCCGCGCAGGTGGCCGAGGAGGTCCGGGAGCACTTCGGGGAGCGCGTGCTGCGCACGGCGATCCCTCGCTCCGTCCGGGTGTCGGAGGCCCCGTCGTACGGCCAGACCGTCATGACCTACGACCCGGGCAGCAGCGGTGCGCTGTCCTACCTCGAGGCCGCGCGGGAGCTCGCCCGTCAGGTGCTGCCCGCAGGTGGACGAGAAGACGCCGCTCCTGCGGCACCCAGCGAGGGCTGAAGCCGCATCGGCGGTACCCGGACCGTCGCCGTCGGACGTCGGGATCGGGGGATAGGGTCGGCGCACCGCCACGGCAGGCGGGCGAGGAGGAGGACACCCGGTGAACCAGAAGCGCGGTCTCGGTCGCGGTCTCGGTGCCCTGATCCCGTCGTCGGCCCCGTCGGCCCCGGCAGGCAGCGCCACGGCCACGCGCAACGAGGACGAGACCGGCTCGGTCCACGCGCCCCCGGTGCCCGCGGTGGAGATGCCCGCCAGCGGCGGCGACCACCCGCTCGACGCGTTCGTCTCGCCGCCCGCCGCGCCAGCCCCCGCCGACGAGGGCCTCGAGGTCGTCGAGGGCGCCCGCTACGCCGAGATCCCGCTCGACTCGGTGCGGCCCAACCCGCGCCAGCCGCGCACGGTCTTCGACGAGGAGGCCCTCGCCGAGCTGGTGCACTCCATCAAGGAGATCGGGCTCCTGCAGCCCATCGTCGTGCGGCCGGTGCCCGCGGGCGAGGACACCGAGCACCAGTACGAGCTGGTCGCGGGCGAGCGCCGGTGGCGCGCCAGCCGCGAGGCGGGCCTCGAGCGGATCCCCGCCATCATCCGCGAGACCGCCGACGACGTCCTGCTGCGCGACGCCCTGCTCGAGAACCTGCACCGCAGCCAGCTCAACGCGCTGGAGGAGGCGGCTGCCTACCAGCAGCTGCTCGACGACTTCGGCTGCACGCAGGAGGAGCTCGCGACGCGCATCGGCCGCAGCCGCCCGCAGGTGAGCAACACGCTGCGCCTGCTGCGGCTGCCGGCCCCCGTGCAGCGCCGCGTCGCCGCCGGCGTGCTGTCGGCCGGCCACGCCCGCGCGCTGCTCGCCCTCGACGACACCGACGCGATGGACCGACTCGCGACCCGGATCGTGGCCGAGGGCCTCTCGGTGCGCCAGGTCGAGGAGATCGTGGCCATCGGCGAGGCCGACGGCCGCGAGCGCGCCCGGGTCGCGCGCCCGCGCAAGCCCGCCGCCCCCGGGCTCACCGACATCGCCGACCGCCTCTCCGAGCGGCTCGAGACCCGTGTGCGCGTCGAGGCCGGCCGCAGCAAGGGCAAGATCAGCATCGAGTTCGCGACCCTCGACGACCTGCGCCGGATCGTCGACATCATCGAGGGCCCGTAATCCCCTGCGCTGCAAGGGAAGTCG
Source organism: Actinomycetota bacterium (assembly GCA_020161245.1). GTDB lineage: Bacteria > Actinomycetota > Actinomycetes > S36-B12 > CAIYMF01 > Longivirga. The sequence goes on from JAIUOK010000003.1 coordinate 42,425, forward strand.
CCGCCGATCGGGCGGTGGGCGAGCCGGCCTGCCGCGTCGCTGCGACGGGGTCGCGCTAGGCCTGCGGCCCGCTCCGGGCTAGGAGACGGCGTCGTCGACGAGCGCGGCGACGACCTTGCCGAGCTCGAGCCCGGCCGCGGCGACCGCCTGCGGGTACGTCGAGGTCTCGGTCATGCCGGGCGCGACGTTGGCCTCGAGGAACCACGGCGTGCCGTCCGCGTCGACGATGAGGTCGGCGCGCGACCAGTGCCGCAGGCCCAGGGCGCGGTGCGCGGTCAGTGCGGCGGCAGCGGCGGCGTCGAGCACGTCCTGCGGCAGCCGGGCGGGCACGAAGAACTCCGTCGCGCCAGCGGTGTAGCGGGCGCCGTAGTCGTAGAACCCGCCGTCGGGCACGATCTCGACCACCGGCAGGGCGACCGGCACACCGTCCTGCTCGAGGACGCCGACGGCTACCTCGGTGCCCGCGACGAAGCGCTCGACGACGGCGATGTCGCCGTAGGCGAAGGCGGCCATCATGGCGGCGGGAAGCTCGGCGGAGGTGCGGACCACCGAGACCCCGAGAGACGAGCCGCCGCGCGTGGGCTTCACCACGAGCGGCAGCCCGAGCGAGGCCTCCACCGCCTCGAGCACCGCTGCGGCGCCGAGCTCGCGGAAGGTCGTCGCAGCGAGCACGACCGATGCCGGCACGTGCAGGCCCGCGGCCGCGACGGCCGCGGACGCCACCGGCTTGTCGTACGAGGACCGGCACGCCACGGGCAGCGATCCGACGTAGGGCAGGCCGAGCACGTCGAGCACGCCGCGAACTGCGCCGTCCTCGCCCGGCGCCCCGTGCAGCAGCGGCACGACGCACGACGGTCGGTCGGCGGCCAGCGAGGCCATGAGGGCGGCGTCGACGTCGAGCACGTCGACGTTGATGCCCTCCTGACGCAGCGCCTCCGCCACGCGCCGGCCGGACCGGATCGAGACGTCGCGCTCGGAGGACAGGCCACCGGCGAGAACGACGACGCGGCCGTCGAGTGCGTTGGTCATGCGCGAATCCCCTTGTGCTGCAACGGTTCTCAGGCGAGGTCAGGCGTAGGCGTCGACGGCCCGGGGCGCGACGACGCCGTGGTGGGCGACCCGAAGGTCTGCACGATCTCGAGCTCGGACTCGATGACGCCGGCGAGGCGCCGCACGCCCTCGCGGATGCGGTCGGGCTCGGGGTAGCAGTACGACAGCCGGAGCGCGTTGTGGCCGCCCGCCCCGCCGGCGTAGAAGCCGGTGCCGGGCACGTACGCCACGAGCGCGGCCACCGCGCGCGGCAGCATCGCGGTGGCGTCGAGGCCGTCGGGCAGGGTCACCCAGGAGTAGAAGCCGCCGGCAGGCACGGTCCACGTGGTGCCCGGAGGCATGAGCGCGTCGAGGGACTCGAGCAGCGCGTCCCGCCGCTCGCGGTAGACCTCGCGGAACACCTTCACCTGGTCGAACCACGGCTGGGTGGCGAGGTACTCCGAGATGGTCAGCTGGGCGAAGTTCGACGGGCAGAGCGTGGCGGTCTCGTTGGCCAGCACGAGCTTCTCGCGCACGCCGTGGGGCGCCACCGCCCAGCCGACGCGCAGGCCGGCGGCGATGGTCTTGGAGAACGTGCCGAGGTAGATGACGCCCTCGGCCTCGTCGGCGCGGATCGCGCGCGGCACCGAGCCGTCGAAGCCGAGCAGCCCGTAGGGGTCGTCCTCGAGCAGCAGCAGGCCGTTCGACCGGGCGGCGTCGAGCACCTCGGCGCGCCGCTCCGGTCCCTGGGTGACTCCGCCGGGGTTGTGGAACGACGGGATCGTGTAGACGAGCTTCGGCGTGCGGCCCTCGGCGCGCACCCGCGCGATCGCCTCCCGCAGCGCGTCCGGGCGCATCCCCTGCTCGTCCATCGGCACGTGGACGACCTGGCACTGGTAGGAGGAGAAGACGCCCAGCGCCGTCACGTACGTGGGTGCCTCGACCAGCACGACGTCGCCGGGGTCGCAGAAGACACGGACCACGAGGTCGAGGGCCATCTGCGAGCCCGCGGTGACGACGATGTCGTCCGGGTGGGCGCGGACGCCGACCGGGTCCATCACCTCGAGGATCTGCTCGCGCAGCGTGACATCGCCCTGGCCGGAGCCGTACTGCAGCGCCTGCGGCCCACGCTCGCGCAGCAGCCTCGCGGTCATGTCCGCGATCTGGTCGAGGGGGAGGGCGGAGACGAACGGCATGCCGCCGGCGAGCGACACGACCTCGGGGCGGCTGGCGACCGCGAACAGAGCTCGGACCTGGGAGGCGGTGAGGCCGCGCGTGCGCGCGGCGTAGGCGTCGACCCAGGGGTCGAGCCGCGTCCCGGTCGTCTGCTGCTGCGTCGGCTCCACGGCCGTCCCACGTCCTTCGTTCGGTGTCGGGGTGCGCTGTCGGGCGGGGGCGGACGCCGCCGCGACGACGTCGCGCGTCCATGGTGTCGCACGCGGGGGCGCGCGGCGCACAGGGTTACGGTTACGGCCCCCGGACGACGGCGCTGTCGCGAGGCAGGGCGCGCGCGTACGGGATCGCCGTAGCCGGGACGGGGCCTGCCGGGGCACCTAGGATCGCAGTCGGGCCACGGGAGGTGTCATGCGGGTTCTGCGCTGGCTGGTCGGGCTGGTCGTCCTCGGGCTCGTCGTCGGGTTCCTCGCCGGGCTGCTGCGCCCGCACCGCGAGGAGCTGCCGCGGCCGGTCGCCTGAGCCGGGCGCCGGACCTCGGACGCAGCAGGCCATGGCTGTCGACCGCCGCATCGCGGCACTGACCCGGGACTCCCTCGACGAGCTAGCGCTGCCGTGCCGCTCGTGCGTGCGGTGGGAGCTCGACGCCGTCGCGCGCTCGCGGGCCGAGGCCGAGGGCAGCACGGCGCAGGCCAAGCAGGACTGGCTCTCGCGCACGCTGCTCGACTGGGGATCGTGCGGCCAGGTGGTGCGCGCCGAGGGCGCGGTCGTCGGCTACGCCCTGTACGCCCCGCCCGCCTACCTGCCCGGCCTCGCGGCCTACGCCACCGCGCCGGTGTCGCCAGACGCCGTAGCGCTGGCAGCGCTGCACATCGACGACGCCGCACGCGGCCACGGACTGGCGCGCCTGCTCGTGCAGGCGATGACCGCCGACCTCGCCCGCCGGGGCGTGCGCGCCGTCGAGGCCGTCGCGTCGCAGTCCGGCGACGACCCCTGCCTCGTGCCCGCGGGCCTGCTGCTGGCGCTCGGCTTCACCACCGTGCGCCCGCATCCGCGGCACCCGCGGCTGCGCCTCGACCTGCGCGCGACGGCCGCCTGGCGCGAGGACGTCGTCGAGGCGGCGCTCGAGCGCCTGCTCGGCCGCCCCCTGGGCGCCCTGCACCGCGACACCCCGCAGTAGCCGTCGGAGGGCGACCGTGCGCGACATCCCGGCCCGCCGGGTGATGATGGACGCTCCCGCACCGCACGAGAGCAGGAGCGACCGCCGGATGGCCGACGACGCACCCCCGCAGCCGGAGGGCCCCGACGCCCCCGTGCCGCCGGTGCCCGACGTGCCCGTGCCCCGCTCGGACCTGCCGCCCGGCATCCCGTCGTCGCCCACCGGCCGCGTTCCGCAGTGGGTGCTCGACGAGGCCGCCGGCCGCCCCGCCGAGCCGGTGCCGTTCCGGTCGTGGGCGCCGCCGGACGCCGGCACGCGCTTCGGCCCCCCGGCCCCGCGCCGCAAGCGCGGTGCCGCCGTCGCGGTGCTGCTCGTGGCGGCGCTGGCGCTCGGCGCGGTGCTGTGGGGAGCTCGGGTGCCCGAGCGCGTGGTGGCCGAGCCCGACGGACCGGTGCCCACCCTGCCCACCGGCACCGCCTCGCCGCAGGCGCCGGCCGGCCGCCCGGACTCGGCCGGCCCCGTGCCCGGGTTCGAGGAGACGGCACGCCCGTCGGGACTGCGCCTGTCCAGCCTGAAGAAGCAGCCGGGCTACGTCTTCAGCAACACCCAGAAGGACAAGCGCACCGGCGTCGCGTGGTCGCCGTGCCGACCGATCCACTACGTCCTGCGGGGGGCGAAGAACGCGCCGCGGCAGGGCGAGCGGATGCTCCGGGAGTCCCTCGCGCGGATCGCCGAGCTCACCGGGCTCGAGATCGTCGACGACGGCACGACCGCGGAGAAGTACTCCGACAAGCGCAAGGCCTACCAGCCGCGGCGGTACGGGCAGCGGTGGGTCCCGGTGCTCATCAGCTGGTCGACGACCTCGGAGGACCGCGGCCTCAAGGGCGACGTGCTCGGACGCGCGGGCGGCCAGTGGGTCACCACCGACAGCGGCGACCGCGCTTACGTCACCGGCACGGTGAGCCTCGACGCCGCCCAGATCAACCGGATCCGCTCGCAGTTCGGCTACGACGTGGCTCGGGCCGTGGTGCTGCACGAGCTCGGGCACCTCGTCGGCCTCGGCCACGTCGAGGCGCGCGACGCGCTCATGAACCCGACGGTGAGCCCGGACGTCACCGACTTCTCCGCGGCCGAGCGGGCCGGTCTCAAGGCGCTGGGCTCGGGGCCCTGCCAGCCCGACGTGTGAGCCGCCGCAGGGTCAGGTGCGGGCCGGGATCGTGAGATCGACCTCGGTGGGCACGGGCGCGAAGAAGCGCACCACGGCCGCCGCGATGCCCTCGGCGACGGCGTCGCGGAAGCCGGGGTCGGCCAGGCGCCGGGCGTCGTGCGGGCTGGTGAGGTAGCCGCACTCGATGCGCACGGCCGGCATCTTCGTCATCCGCAGCAGGTCCCAGCTCTTGGCGTGGGTGCGGCAGTCGGTGAGATCGGTGCGGGCGCAGATCTCCTCCTGCACCATCTCGGCCATCCGCGCGCCGAGGGCCGATCCGTGGCCGGCCACCACGTCGCCGTAGAAGTAGGTGGCCACGCCCGCGGGCTCGGGCGAGGGCGCGGCGTCGGTGTGCAGCGAGACGACGAGGTCGGCGCCGGTCTCGTTGGCGAACGCCGCGCGGTCGGACTCCTCCGGGGCGGTGCGGCCGTCGGGGTCGCGGGTGAGCAGCACCTGGACGCCGATCGCGGCCAGCCGGCCCTCGATGCGCGTGGCGAGGTCGCCCGCGATGTGCTGCTCGGACAGCGCGCCGTGCTCGGCCCCCTCGCCCTGGCCGTGCCCGGGGTCGAGGACGACGACCTTGTCGGCGACGCCGCTGCAGAGGCTGTCGAGCACCTGCATCTCGCGCAGGATGCTGGCCGCACCGCCGCCGGACATCGTGCGGCCGAGGCGGGCCATGGCGCGGAAGGTCTCGGGGCCGCAGGTTCCGTCGGCGTCGACGCCGACGCTGCGCTGGAACTCGCGCAGCGCGCCGTCGGTGAGGACGCCGAAGACGCCGTCGACGCGGCCGAGATGGAACCCGAGCGACGACAGGCGCCGCTGCAGCGCGACGACGTCGTCGCCGGCCACGAGGTGGCCGGGGCTGTAGGAGAGCACGCGGTCGCCGAGCGACCAGCGCGCCTCCTCGAGGCGGCGGAAGGTCTGCGGGCCCACGACGCCGTCGACGGTGAGACCGCGCAGCTGCTGGAAGGCGCGCACGCCGCGGTCGACGGCGTCGTCGAAGACGACATCGCCGGCGCGGGTGTCGAGGGGGCCGGGGGAGTCCTGCGTGGGGAGCAGGCCGAGCCGGCTCAGGCGGTCACGGATCTCCGCGACCGCAGGACCCGTGTCCCCCTTCCGGGACGCGGGAGGGGTCATCGTCGGCTTACAGGAACTCGGCGAGATCGTTGAGCAGAGCCGCCTTGGGCTTGGCCCCCACGATCTGCTTCACGACGCGGCCGCCCTGGTAGACGTTCATGGTCGGCAGCGACATGATCCGCTCCGACGCCGCGGTCTGCGGGTTCTCGTCGACGTTGAACTTGACGATGGTGATCTTGTCGGCGTTCTCGGCCGCGATCTCCTCGAGGATCGGGCTCACCATCTTGCACGGGCCGCACCACTCGGCCCAGAAGTCCACGAGCACGGGCTTGGTCGACAGCAGGACCTCGTCGGTGAAGGTCGCGTCGGTGACGATCTTGGCGCCCATGCGGGGGCTCCTTCCGGGCTCGGTGCGTCGGTGCGGCCCCCACCGTACGTCAGGGCGGCGACGGCGCGGGCGTCCCGGGCCGGGAGGCACGGGACCATCACAGTGGGTAGCGGACGGGCCGCTCAGCGGGAGCGGCCCGTCGCCGGGAGGTCGGACGTCGGGGTCGAGCGCGCGGCGACGAGCGCCGCGGGTGCCGGGCAGGTGTCAGGCCAGCGCCTGCGCGGCGTCGTGGGTGCTCTCGGCGGCCTCGATGGCGGCCAGGAAGCGCTCGGCGTCCAGGGCCGCGGCGCAGCCGGAGCCGGCCGCGGTGATGGCCTGGCGGTAGGTGTGGTCGACGAGGTCGCCGCAGGCGAAGACGCCCTCGAGGTTGGTGCGGGTGCTGCGGCCCTCGACCAGCACGTAGCCCTCCTCGTCGAGGTGGACCTGGCCCTTGACCAGCGACGAGCGCGGGTCGTGGCCGATCGCGACGAACAGGCCCGTGACGGGCAGGTCGCGGACGGCGCCGGACTCGGTGTCGCGCAGGCGCACGGCCTCGAGCTTGCCGTCGCCCACGACCTCCTCCACCGCGGAGTTCCAGGCGAACTCGATCTTCGGGTTCGAGAACGCGCGCTCCTGCATGATCTTGCTGGCGCGCAGCGAGTCGCGGCGGTGCACCAGGGTGACCTTGTCGGCGAAGCGGGTGAGGAAGGTGGCCTCCTCGACGGCGGAGTCGCCGCCGCCGACGACCGCGATCTCCTGCTGGCGGAAGAAGAACCCGTCGCAGGTCGCGCACCACGAGACGCCGTGGCCGGAGAGCTCCTTCTCGCCGGGGACGCCGAGCTCCCGGTAGCCCGAGCCCATGGCGAGGATCACGGCGTGCGCCTGGTAGACGGCGCCGTCGTCGGCGGTGACGCTCTTGACCGCGCCGGTGAGGTCGACGGCGGTGACGTCCTGGGTCTTGAGCTCGGCGCCGAAGCGCTCGGCCTGGGCGCGCAGGCTCTCCATGAGCGCCGGGCCCTGGATGCCCTCGGGGAAGCCGGGGAAGTTCTCGACCTCGGTGGTGTTCATCAGCGCGCCGCCGGCGGTCACCGCGCCCTCGAACACGAGCGGGTTGAGCTGGGCGCGAGCGGCGTAGATGGCCGCGGTGTAGCCCGCCGGGCCCGAGCCGATGATGATCACGTTGCGGACGTCGCTCACTGGTCTGCCCTGGCTTTCGTCTCGGTGCTGGTCGCCGCCGGCCGGTCGGGCCAGCGGTGCGTCCCTCGCCTGCGGATCTGCAGGCGCCTGCTCGAACGATCCTAGGGCGCGCGGCATTCCGGGCCCCAGGGCGGCGCTCCGGAGGGCCGCCCTGGGGACGGCGACGGGTCCGAGCGGTGCGGCGTCGAGGCGCAGGTCAGGGGGTGACGCGGCGGAAGTCGAGCACCTCGGCGGTGTCGGCGTCGCAGCCGGCGGCCACCACCCAGACGTCGTAGGCGCCCGCCTCGGCGGGCAGCACGATGAGCGCCGCCTCCTGGCCGTTGTAGGTGCCCTGGTCGACCAGCAGCGGGGTGCCGCCGTCGCCCTCGGTGAGCTGGTCGATGCAGCCGGGCAGGTCGGCCTCGGTGATCGCGGCGGCCTCGATGCGCGGGCCGGGGGACCCGGTGATCGCCGCGGTCGACGTCGGGGAGGCGGTGACCTCCGGCTGCGTCGTCGGGTCGGTCGAGGGGGCGGCGTCCGGGGTCTGCGGCGCGCTGACGGTCTCGAGCGGGGCCTTGCTCACGGCCTTGTCGACGAGGGTCTCGGCCTGCTGCTCGATCTCGGCGCTGCTGTAGGAGGTGTTGGAGTCCTGGATCAGCGAGTTCTGGTAGCCAGCGCCACCCGCCATGTCGCTGGTGGCGCCGCCGCCCAGGCCGCCGAGGCCGCCGGAGATCACCGACAGCCCCACGACGGCCGCGCCGGCCGCGGCGATGCCGCCGATCCAGCGGAACGACCGGGTGGAGGGGCCGCGCCGGCGGGCCTCGCCGGTGGGCAGCACGGTCACGTTGGCGGGCAGGGGCGCCTCGTCGGCGTCCGGCAGATCGGGCACGGCCGACAGGCCGCCCGCAGCCGCGGCCACGGGCGCGGACCGGCGCTCCTCGGCGAGCACGGCGTCGAGCCGGCGGACCACGTCGTCGGGCATGGGCGGGTCGTCGTCGCGCAGGGACGCGAGCAGGCCGCGCACGAACACGTCGTCGTCGGGGGCGGCCTCGGGGCCGGTGGTGCCGGTGTCGTCGGCGGTGCCGCCGGCGTCCGCGAGCAGCTGGCGGAGGAGGTCGTCGGGACGGTCGGTCACGGCGTCACCTCCGGGGACTGTCGGGGCACCGAGGGGTCGTCGGCGCCGGTGCCGGGCTTGCTGGTCGTGGATGGGACGCCGCCCCCGCCGGGTCGGTTCCCGTCGTCCCCGGTGTCGGTGATCCCGTCGTCCGGTCTGCGGAGCCCGGCGAGCATGACCGCGAGCCGGGCCCGGCCGCGCGAGCACCGGCTCTTGACCGTGCCCTCGGGGACGCCGAGGACCTCGGCGGCCTCGGCCACGGACAGCCCTTCGACGTCCACGAGCACGATCGCGCTCCGCTGGTCGACGGGCAGGGCCCGCAGCGCCTTGTCGATCTCCATCCGCAGCTCGAGGCGGTCGAGGTCGTCGCGGGGGTCCGGGACGGCGCGGCTGCCGGAGTCCGGGTCCTCGTCGGGCAGCGGCACCGACGGGCGGGCCTTGCGGCGGCGCATCCGGTCCAGGCACGCGTTGACCACGACCCGGTGCAGCCACGTGGTGACGGCGGCCTCGCCGCGGAACGAGCCGGCGTTGCGGAAGGCCGAGATCAGCGCGTCCTGGAGGGCGTCGGCCGCCTCCTCCGGGTCACCGGTGGTGCGCAGGGCGACCGCCCACAGCCGGTCGCGGTGGCGGCGGACGAGCTCGCCGAAGGCCTCGGGGTCGCCGGCGACGTGCGCAGCGAGCAGCGCCCGGTCGTCGTCCACCCCGGGCGCGGCGCTGGTGGTCCCCTCGTCGCTCATGCCGTGCGTGAGCCTAGGGGCTGGGCGTCGCCGCGCGGAGCCGCCGTGCCGGGCGTGCTGCTCCTGTGATGCGGGGCCGGGGTGCGGGTGCGCGTCACAGCTCGGTCGCGCGCTCCTGGCGGGCGGCGAGGTCGAGGCCGTCGACGGGCGGCGACGCCGCACGCGGCACGGGCGGCAGCACGACCTGCGGGTCCGCCGCCTGCGCGGCCTCGACCCGCGCGAGCCGGGCCGCCCGCTTCTCGCTGCGGCGCCGGCGCCAGCGCCAGACCAGCAGCACGATCACGAGGATGACGGCCACGACGAGGATGGGGACGAGCACGGCCAGCAGGCTCAGCAGCAGCGAGAGGACGTCCTCCAGGGCGCTGGCCACCGGGTTGCCGACCCCGCCCGTGGACACGGTGATCGCCGGGCGCACGGCCGCCTTCGACACATGGACGCTGCCGGAGGTGATGACGCCGGCGATGACACCGATCCACGGCGGGGCGTCGGTGAGCATGCCGATCGAGCCGGCGAAGAGCACGGCGCCCGCGAGCGGGCGCACGACGGTCTGGACGACGTCGTTGGCCGTGTCGAAGCCCGGCACCTTGTCGACGAGCATCTCGATGGCCAGCAGCACCACGAGGATGCCGATCGCCCAGTACGACTCGAGCGCGTCGTAGGGGGCCGGCAGCGATATGACGTCGAGGCGGCCGAGGACCGCCACCACCAGCAGCGGCACGTAGGCGTTGAGGCCCGCTGCCGCGGCCAGGCCGAGCCCGGTGAGCACGGCGGTGGAGGCATCCATGCCCGAAGGGTAGGCGCGCGCTGCCCCGCGGGGGCAAGGGGAGACTGCCGATGATCACCCGTGCGTGCCGGCGGCATGACGCACCGCGACGGCACGCCGAGGCCGTCCTAGCCGAGCACCTTCACCTCGGCCACGCCGCCCTGGTAGCGGGTGCCCTGCGGCGGGATCGCCGTGAGCCAGACGACGAGGTAGCGCGTGGTGACCGGCCGGGGAACGCGGAGGACGATCGCGTTGCCGGTGCCGGTGACCTCGGCCATGGAGCGCATCGCCGAGGGGTCCTTGGTCGGGTCGTCCGTGGCGAGGATCGATACGTCGGTGCCGTTGCCGAGCAGCCGGAGGTCGACCGCCGACACCGGGCGCGGAGCGCCGAGGTCGAGCAGGAGCCCGACGCCGGGCTTCCCCGAGAGGTCGGGCTGGCGGTAGACCACCGTGGTCCAGGCGGTCTGCGGGTCGCCGTCGACCGCGAGCGGCGCGAGCTGCGGGTTCTCCTCGCGGGTGTCGCCGAAGGGGTCGAAGTCCTTCACCGACACGACGGGCACGACCCGGGTGCCGGGGGCCACGGGCGTGCCGCTGACGGTGCTGGCCGCCGGCGTGGACGGGCGCGGGGTGTCGGTGCGGGCCGTGGTGACCGCCGGGCTGCCGAGCCCGGTCACCATCGAGACCCCGAGCCAGAACAGGCCCACCGCGGCGAGCACCGCCACCACGACCGCGGCGGCCCGCGCCACCGGCGGCCAGCCGGTGCGCTTCGTGGCCTTGGGGCGGGCGGCGGAGGCGACCGGTGCGGGCTGCAGGGCGGCGACGACATCGGCCACCGAGGTGTAGCGGCCGCGGCCCTTGGGGGTGGCGGTGGTGAGCATCGAGCGCGCCACCACCTCGTCGAGCTCGCGCGGCACGTCGGCCACGACCCGGCTCGGCCAGGGCACCCGGCCGCGGTCGACGACGGGGGCCGGCGGCAGGCCGTCGGTGAGGAGCGGCCCGCTGGGCGCCTCGTCGCCGTCGAGCAGCCCGAGGCCGGTCTCGGCGGCGGGCCAGCGGCCGGTGAGGCAGGCGTAGAGGATCGCGCCGACGCCGTGCAGGTCGGCGGCCACGGCGTCGTCGCCGGGCTCGACGCCGTAGAGCACGCTGTCGACGCCGAGGCCGCGCACGCGCACCTCGCCGGTGTCGGTGACGACGACGCTGTTGGGACGGATCCGCCCGTGGGCCACGCCCTCGGCCTCGGCGGCGGCGAGGAAGCGGGCCACCTCGAGGGCGACGGTGCCGGCCTCGCGCGCGGGCATCGGGTCGGGGCGGGAGGCGAGCAGGTCGCCGAGGGCGGTGCCCGGCAGCCACTCGGTGACGATGACCAGCCGCTCGGTGACGAGGTCCTGGTCGATGTCGAGCACCGGCACGGCACGGCGGTCGGTGACGTGGGACGCGGCCGCCGCTGACGCGCGCAGCTCCTGGGCCTTGTCGGTGTCGAGCGGCATGAAGCGCACGGCCACCGGCCGGCGCAGCCGGTCGTCGACGCCGCGCCACAGCGACGTGCCGCCGTTGTCGGCGACCCGGTCGACAAGGCGGTAGCGGCCGAGCACGACGAGGTCGGGGTAGAGCCCCTGGGCCCGCCCGCGACCCCCCGCCCGTGTCCCGCTCACGGCACGAGCCTAGGCAACGTCGGCCCCGGATCCGGTCTCCAGGCGCCGGATCCGGCCCTGTCGTGCACGTTCTGTGACATGGGAGCACGGCCGCAGCCGGCATCGATGCTGCGCACGGTGCCGCGGCAACGACGGCGGCGCCAGGTGCTCACGGCGGCGGGCGGGGCGGGGATCAGGACGGTCGGACGGCGCCGATGTAGCCGTCGAGGTAGACGGTCGCCACGCGGACGTGGTCGCCGGTGTGCGGCGAGTGCACCATGAGGCCGTTGCCGAGGTACATCGCCACGTGGTGGATCGACGACGGGTTCGAGGTGTTGTACGCCCAGAACAGCAGGTCGCCGGGCTGCAGGTCGGCGAGCCGCACGTGCGTGCCGACCTTCCACTGCTGGCGCGAGGTGCGCGGCAGGTTCAGGCCGCCCGCGCTGTAGACCCGCTGCACGAACGACGAGCAGTCGAAGCCGACCGTGCGCTCGGCCAGGCAGTCGCCGCCGTCGCCGCGGCCGTCGTCCGGCGCCAGCGACGAGCACCAGCCGGTGCTGGGCCCGTTCGGGCCGCCGCCGCCTGCCGAGTACGGCGTACCCAGCCACTGGCGGGCGTCGGTGAGGGCGCCCACGGCGAAAGGCGTGGCGGGGGCCGCGGCAGCGGCGGCGATGGCGTCGTCCACTGCCTGGTAGCTGTTGGCCGGGACACTCGCCCGGGTCCACGGGGCCTCGCCCTGGGCAGCGGCCCACGCGGCGGCCTCGGCGGCGCGCTGCGCGGCGGCCTGCTCCTCCTGCACCAGCCGGCGCACGAGCGCGTCGGCGTCGGCGAGCTTGGCGGCCGCCTCGCGTCGGATGGCGACGACGCGGTCGACGACGGCCTTGCGCCGGTCCTCGAGCACGCGTCGCTGCGCTACGAGCAGGGCCATGTCCGAGCGCGTCTGCGCGGCCAGCTGCACCCGGTCGGAGGCCTCGTCGGTGGCGACGATGTCGCCGCGCACGACCGACTCGACCGAGGCGATGCGGTCGAGGACGTCGCCGATGTCCTGGCCGGAGAGCACGCTGGCGTACAGCGCGGTGGGCCCGCCCGCCATGTACATCTGGCGGGCGACGTCGTCCTGGCGGCCCTGGCTGGCGCGCTTCTCCTGCGTGGCGTCGTCGAGCTCGGAGTCCGCGGTGAGCATCCGCGTGACGAGGGTGTCGAGCTGGGCGTTGATGTCGCCGTAGTCCTCGGCGGCCGCCTCGGCCCGCGCGTCCAGGACGGCGAGCTCGTCGCGCAGCTGCGCGGCCTGGGCCCGCGCCTTCACCAGGTCGGTGTCGGCGCTCGCGGTCCCGGGGAGCAGCAGCATCCCGGCCACCAGCGCGGCTGACGCGGCGACGGCACCGGCGGCGCGGCGCAGCCGACCGCCCGTCGTCATGCGCATCCGGGCGTCCATGGGGCTCACGTCAGCGCTTCAGCGGATCGCCGACCACGGCGGTGGCCGTGTAGGTGACGTAGTTCTTGACCTTGGGCACGCGCGACGCGGCGATGGTGCGTGCGGTTCGGCTCAGGACGACGGTGATGGTGCCGTCCTTGGCGATCCCGAACTTCTCGAGGGTGTCGCCGGACTCCTTGGTGTAGGCCACGACCGCGGCGTAGGCCGCCTTCTGCGTCTTCTTCGTGACGAGGGCGTCCCGGGCGAGGATGGCCGCCTGCTGGGCGTGGTCCTCGGTCTGCAGGTGGGTGGCGCCGATGGAGATGGCGTCGTAGCCGACGGTCCCGACGATGGCGACCGTGAGCACGACCTTGGCCAGCGTGCTGACCAGCACGACGCCGCCGTCGCCGCGCCGGCTGTGCCGGTCGCGCCGCTCGGCCGCGGGCTCGGTCGTCTCCGCCTTCGGGTGTGCCACGGTGCGCTCGTCGGCACTCCGAGAGCCGTTCTTGAGCCGGAGGCGCGCCCCCCGCGAGCCGGTTCACCCCTCCGGCGCAGGCCGCAGGCATCGGCTACGGCCGTTCGGGGGGCCGCGTCGTCGCAGGTCAGGACGCATGGAGCGGGTCGCCGGCGCGCCCCCGAGGGGTCGACGCGGCCTCAGCGACGTCCGGGCAGGCGCCTGCGGACGAGGGACAGCACCTCGGTCACCTCGCCGATGCGCAGGGCGCGGGCAGCAGCCAGGTAGACGAGGCCGCCGAGGCCGCCGATGACCACGATCGAGCTGAGCGCGTTGATGCGGCTCTGGCCCGGCAGCACCTGCGACCAGCCCCACCGCAGCGCGACCATGACGGCGAGCATGGCGACACCGGCGGCCGTGATCCGCCCGACCGTGCGCAGGGTGCGCCCGGTCTGCAGGCCGCCGATGCGCCGGGCGAGCACCCACCACGCGACGAGCAGCGTGAGCCAGTACGACGCGACGTAGCCGAAGGCGAGCGCGGCGAGCGCGGCCGGGCCGTCCGAGGTGCTCGAGATCCAGGTGAACAGCGGCACCGCGACGGCCAGCCAGAGGCCGTTGAGCAGGATCGCGCTGAAGAACGCGGTGCGCGTCGACTCCAGCGCGTACCAGCCGCGCAGGATCACGTAGTACAGCGAGAACGGCAGCAGGCCGAGGGCGAACACCGAGGCGAGCGTGCCGGTGACCTGGGCCGAGGCGGTCGAGGTCTGGCCGTAGTTGAACAGCACGACGCCGGCAGGGGTGCCGAGCACCATGAGGGCGACCGCCGACGGCACGATGAGCGACGCCGTCGAGCGCATGCCCGCACCGACGTCGCCCGAGAGGTCCGCGAAGCGGCGGTCGTGGGCCGCCGAGCTCATGCGCGGCAGCAGCGCCGCCACGATCGACACTGTGATCACCGAGTGCGGCAGCACGAACATGAGGTGGGCGTTGGTGTAGACCGTGAGGCCCGCGGCGGTGAGGTCGTTCTGCGCCGACGCCGCGTTGACGCCGGTGGCCAGCCGCACGATGACGGCGTAGGCGATCTGGTTGACCAGCACCAGGCCGACGGTCCAGAACGCGAGGCTGCCGGCGGTCGACAGGCCCACGCCCTTCCAGTCGAAGCGCGGGCGGTAGCGGTAGCCGGCGCCGAGCAGCACCGGGATCAGCACGAGCGCCTGCAGGGCCACGCCCAGCGTGGTGCCGATGCCCAGCAGCGCCACCTGGTCGGGCTCGAGCATCCCGTCGGCCCCGGCCTCCGGGCCGGCGACGACGATGAACAGCACGAAGACCGCGATGGCGATCGCGTTGTTGACCAGCGGCGCGAACATCGGGGCGCCGAACCGGCCTCTGCTGTTGAGGACCTGGCCGAGCATCGCGTAGACGCCGTAGAAGAAGATCTGCGGCAGGCAGAACCGGGCGAACGCGACGGCGAGGTCGAGCTGCTCCTGGGTGTACTTCGGCGTCGCGTAGATGCGCACGAGCCACGGCGCGAGCAGCACCGCGATCACCGACACCGCGAGCAGCGCGACGCCGACCACGGTGATGAGCCGGTCGGCGTAGCCGTCGCCGCCGTCGGCGTCGTCCTTCATGTGGCGCACGAGCTGCGGGATGAACACCGCGTTGAGCGCGCCGCCGATCAGCAGGATGTAGACGACGTTGGGCAGGGTGTTGCCCAGCGTGAACATGTCGGCGACGACGCCGGCGCCGAGCGCCGCCGCGAGCGCGATGCCGCGCAGCACGCCGCCGACGCGGGAGAGCACCGTGCCGGTGCCCATGAGCACGCTCGAGCGCATGACGCTGGCCCCGGGGCCAGCCTGCCCCGCGCCCGCGGCATCGACCGCGTCGATGGCGTCGAGGCCCGCCGCCTCGTCGACCGCCTCGTCGAGCGGGCCGGCGTCGAGCGCGCCCTCGAGCCCCTCGACCGCGTCGCGTCCGTCGTCGCGCGCCGGACGGCGGGCTGCGTCGCGCTGCTCGTCGCTCACGCCGCGCCTCCCTCGCCGGTGCCGTCCGTGCCGTCTGTGCCGGAGCCCTCGGGCGCGGCGCGCCCGGCCCGGCGGCGCCGCACGAAGTTGATCCCGAGCAGCACGACGAGGATGCCGAACAGGCCGATCACGACGCCCTGCGCCGCGCGGGCGTAGGCGGCGGAGCGCACCTCGGTGGTCACCGGGCGGCCGAAGACGTCGCCCTCCGGGGTGAGCAGCGCGACCTGCACGCTGACCGGGCCGGCGCCCACGACAGTGACCGAGACGTCGAAGGTCTGCTTCTGCCCGGGCTGGATGGTCACCGGCTCGATCGGCTCGGCCTGGAACCGCACCGACGGGGTGCCGGTGAGCCGCACGCCCACCTTGGCGGGCCGGTCGAGGTCGTTGGCGACGGTGAGCGGGATGACGCCGGTCTCGCCCGGCAGGGTCACGGGTGCGCGCGACAGGATGCGCACCTGCTCGATCTCGGCGCCGATCTGCTGCGCGGTGATGCCGAGCAGCTGGCGGCCCTGGGCGCGGTCGCGCCGCCACGCGCCGGACTCGGTCCTGGTCAGCGCCGCCTCGAAGCCGGCGCTGCGGGTCTGGCCCTCGGCTGGGGTCGTCCCGGGCGCGACCGACCGCAGCTCGGCGAGCTGCTGCCGGGCCGCGCGCACTGCGCGCAGGTAGGCCGGCGACAGCTCGGCCTCCTGCGCCGCTGCCGGGTAGTCGGCCCGGGCGCGGGGCACCTCGCTCGCCTCGCCCGCGAGCAGGGCCGTGAGGCGCTCGGCCGACGACCACGGGCTGTCGAGCGTCGCCACGAGACCCTCCGTGGCGGCCGGATCCGCGGCCCACCAGGTGTCCGGTCCCACCACCAGCGTGCGCGCGGTCGAGGGCAGCTCGAGGGTGGTCATCGCGACGTTGGCGATGACCGTCTGGCGGCGCACCACGGGGTCGGCCAGGCCCGCGGCCGGGTCGCGGCGGGGGGCGGCTACGAGCAGCGAGACGGCGGGGTCGGCCAGCACCGCCCGCAGCGGCGACACCCCGGTCGCGAGGTCCACCGAGCCGCTCGGTGTGTAGGAGAGCTCCTCGGCGGGGGGCAGCGACGTCGCCGACAGCACGACGCTGCGCGACCCGGCCGCGCGCAGCGCGTCGAGGGTGCCGTCGTCGGAGAGCCCCCGGACCGGCCAGGCGGGCCCGGCGGCGACCGGCCGGCCCAGCACGCGCTCGACCACGTCGCCGCCGGTGCTGCCGGCGAGCGCGATGTCGAGGTCCATACCCGCCCGGTGCAGCGCCACCACGTCGGGGAAGCCGTACGCCGACGACACGACGTCGGCAGCGGCGGTCAGGGAGCGCAGCCGCTCGAGGGCCGTCGCCGCGTCGGCGGCGTGCGCGCCGTCCACGCTCTCGCCGCCCTCGCCACGCACCCGGTACCCGTCGGCCATGTCCTCGAGCGACTCGAGCAGCGCGGGGTCGACCACCCAGCTGACCCCGGTGGATCCGGCCTGCGCAGCGTCGAGCAGGCGCGTGATCCGGCCCGCGGGCGCGACCTCCTCGCCGAGCCGGTCGTCGAGGAAGACGCCGTCGGCCAGCCGCGCGGGCGCGGCCGAGAGCGGGTAGAGCAGCACGACCCGGGTGGGCTGCACCTGGGCGGGATCGGGGAACCACGGCAGGAACGTGCGCGCGAGCCCCGTCTGCACCGCGCCCCGGCCGTCGTCGTCGAGGTCGGCGGCCGACTCCACGGCGAGCACGCGGACCTCCGGCGTGATCCGGGTGAGCGAGAGGTCGTCGAGGGGCACCTCGAGGGTGAAGGCCGCCCGCCCGCCGGGGGCGATCCGGTCCGACACCGGGGTGAGGGTGGAGTCGACGGCGACGCCCTCGCGGCCCGCGTCGCCGGCGAGGATCAGCGGGATCTCCGAGCGGTTGCGCACGGGCGTCGGCGAGAGGCGCAGGCGCACGGTGACGTCGCGCGCCCCGACGTCGGTGGTGTTCACGACGTAGCCGGTGATGGTCAGGGTGTCGCCGGGCCGGGGCTCGAGGGGCACCTGCTCGGTGAGGTGAACCTCGAGCGGGTCTGCCTCGGCCGCGTCGGCCAGGGGCGCCGTGACAGTCGCCCCGGCCCCGGCGGGCGAGGCCGGGGACACCAGGGCGAGCGGCAGTGCTGCCGCCGCCGCCGCGGCGAGCAGCAGCGCGGCGCGGGCGGGCCTGCGCGTCATGCGGGGTCGGCGCTGTCCGCGTCGTGGTCCGCGCCGCGCGGGCGGGGCAGGCCGGCGTCGTGGTCGGCGAGCAGGCCGTCGACCTTCTCCAGCAGCCGCCGCTCGTCGGCGTAGGCCAGCTGCGCGGGCACCTGGTCGAGCGGCACCCAGGCCACCTCGACGACCTCGATGTCCTCGTCGGAGAGCTCGCCGCCCTGGGCCTGCAGCAGGAAGTGGTGCACCGTCTTGTGCACGCGGCGCTGCTCGGCGACGAACCAGAAGTCGATGACGCCGAGCGGCGCGAGCACGGTGCCGCGGATGCCGGTCTCCTCCTCGACCTCGCGGATCGCGGCGTCCTCGGGGGTCTCCCCGGCCTCGACGTGGCCCTTGGGCAGCGACCACACGAGACGGCCGCGCCGGTCGTGCCGGGCGATGAGGGCGGCGCGGGGCTCGCCCCCGCTGCGGTCGACCACGAGGCCGCCTGCGGACACCTCGTCGACGCGGGTCAGGCGGCGCGCCGGCTGGTTCGGCCGTCCGCCCGCGGGGGGCGCGGGACGGGGGGAGCCGGACATACGGGCAACGATAACCGCGCGACCGCCTCGCCTAGGCTGTGCCGTCGTGCCCCCCGAGTCGCGAACCTCACCCGGAGCCTCCGCGAGCGAGGCGCCGGGCGCCGCCGTGCTCGACCAGCGCGCCGCGCTGGCGCTGCTGCGCGAGCGGGCCGCGGTGGTCGAGGAGCTCGGCACCCTGTTCGCCGGCGCCGGCCACGAGCTGGCGCTGGTCGGGGGCCCGGTCCGCGACGCGTTCCTCGGGCGCGTCGTCGACGACCTCGACCTGACGACCGACGCCCGGCCCGAGCGCGTGCTCGAGGTCGTGTCCGGCTGGGCCGACGCGACGTGGGACGTCGGCATCGCGTTCGGCACCGTCGGGGTCCGCAAGGGCGACCACAAGCTCGAGATCACCACCTACCGGGCGGAGGCGTACGACCGTGCGTCGCGCAAGCCGGAGGTGACCTACGGCGACTCGCTGGCCGACGACCTCGTCCGCCGCGACTTCACCGTCAACGCCCTCGCCGTGCGCCTCCCGTCGTGGGAGCTCGTCGACCTGCACGACGGCGTCGGCGACCTCGGCCGCCGGGTGCTGCGCACGCCCGGCACCCCGGAGGAGTCGTTCAGCGACGACCCGCTGCGGATGATGCGGGCCGCCCGCTTCGCCTCGACCCTCGGCTTCGACGTCGCGCCCGAGGTCGTCGCGGCGATGGAGGCGATGTACGGCCGCCTCGCGATCGTGTCGGCGGAGCGGGTGCGCGACGAGCTGGTGAAGCTGGTGCTCGGCGCCCACCCCCGGGCCGGCCTCACCCTCATGGTGTCGACCGGCCTCGCCGAGCTCGTGCTGCCGGAGCTGCCGGCGCTGGCGCTCGAGGTCGACGAGCACCACCGCCACAAGGACGTCTATGAGCACACCCTCACCGTGCTCGAGCAGGCGATCGACCTCGAGACCTCGCACGAGCCGGTCACCGCGCCGGACTTCGTGCTGCGCTTCGCCGCCCTCATGCACGACGTCGGCAAGCCGCGAACGCGCCGGTTCGAGGACGACGGCCGGGTCTCGTTCCACCACCACGAGGTCGTGGGCGCGCGCATCACCCGCAAGCGCATGCAGACCCTGCGCTTCTCCACCGAGACCACCGACCAGGTGTGCGACCTCGTCGCGCTGCACCTGCGCTTCCACGGCTACGGCGACGGCGAGTGGACCGACTCCGCCGTCCGGCGCTACGTCCGCGACGCCGGCGACCAGCTCGTCCGTCTGCACAAGCTGACCCGCGCCGACTGCACGACGCGCAACAAGCGCAAGGCCGACCGCCTCGCCCGCACCTACGACGAGCTCGAGGAGCGGATCGACCGGCTGTCGGAGGAGGAGGAGCTCGCGGCGATCCGTCCGGCCCTCGACGGCAACGCGATCATGGCGATCCTCGGCATCCCGCCCGGCCGCGAGGTCGGCGAGGCCTACCGCTTCCTGCTCGAGATGCGCCTCGACCAGGGCCCGATGAGCGACGTCGACGCCGAGTCGGCGCTGCGCGCCTGGTGGGCCGCCCGCCCGTAGGGGCCGCGCTCAGATGTCGTCGCGGTCGGCGTTGCCGCCGCGTCGGAGGTAGTCGCGCAGGCTCGGCGGGGTGTCCGGGCCGGGCAGCGCCGGCGGGGCGCCGTCGACCAGCACGCCGTCGCGCCGCAGCCACCTGGCCAGCGCGCCGTCGCCCTCGCACAGCACCGGGCCGAGGGCGGCCGCGCCGACGAGCAGGAAGCCGAAGCCGACGAACCACGTCACGAACGACATGCCGACGCCGACGAAGCCGAACTGCTCGACGTTGCCCTCGAGCACGCGCGGCATCCAGATGCGGGCCGCGCCGGCGTAGATCGCGGCACCGAGGCCGGTGATCAGGCCGGTCGGCAGCAGCGGCCGCCAGCGGACGTGGCCGCGCAGGAACTGGTGCGACGACCACCACCACAGCCCGACGGCCCCGGCGACGCCGACCAGCCACGACAGCACCGACGCCGGCCCGACGAGCAGCCGCCCGATCGAGCCGACGGTCGCGAGGAAGGCGCACGTGCCGGCGAGCCAGGTGAGCGCGCGCCGCTTGTCCTGGATCGCGCCCGCGGCCGGGCGCCGCCACGCCCTCAGGTAGACCCGCTGCACCGCGGTGGTGAACGAGATGGCGAACAGCACCGTGAGCAGCAGGCCCAGCAGGCTGGTCGAGGCCTTGATGTCGTCGGCCGAGGCGAACGCGCCCTGGATGAAGCTGAGGCTGTCGCCAGACAGGCCGAGCCGCTCGGCGAGCTCGTCGAGCACGCCGCGCTGGAGGCGGGGCGGCAGGAACGCTGCGACGACGAGGAGCAGGGGCAGCAGCGAGACGAACGCCTTGGCCGCGAGGGCGATCGAGCGCTCGACGAACTCCATCTCGAGCAGCCGCGCCCACAGGCGCCCGACGACGGACTCGTCGAGCCACTCGACGACGGGCGCGGCACGCTCCCGGGCCGAGGCGAGCAGCCCCGGCCCGGGCGGCGGAGATCCGGTCCCCGCCATGGATCAGCCGGCGCCGACCCCGGCGGGCTCCTCGTCGGCCGCGACGGCGCCGTCGGCCTCTGCTGCCTCGACCGCACGTCCCGTGGCCACGAAGAACTCGAGCACCACCAGCGCGATCACCGCGAAGAACGTCGTCCACAGCAGCAGCGAGCCCGTGACCTGGTCGGAGGTCAGCACCACGGCGACGGCGATACCGATGATGAGCACGCGCCACACGCCCGCGCTCTTGGCGAAGAACGAGCCGATCGGCGCGAGCGGGCCGTGGGCCGCCCGCCCGCCGGCGCCGCCGAGGCCGCCGGAGAGCGCACCGCGCACCGCGGTGGCGGCGGCGCCCTTGCTCAGGAACCAGCCGATGATCACGAGGATCAGGCCGAGCACGAACCCGGCGCGGACGGCGTCGAGCAGGAACGAGGTGAGGATGATGAAGAACGCCCGCTCGGCCAGCGCGAACGGCGTGTTCTGCAGGCTCAGCGACACCTCGTTCTGGCCCCACACCATGCCGAGGCGGATGACGAGCATCCCGAGGATGATCGCGACGCCGACGGCGATGGTCATCTTCGGACGGTTCCGAGAGAGCAGGATCGCGCCGACGAACATGAGCAGGACGACGTAGATCAGCCACTGCGCGACCGGCTGCCCGAGCTGGTAGAAGGTCTGCGCCCGCTGGAGCTCCTGCGACTGCAGCAGGACGATCTGGCGGTCGGCCACCGGCGGCACGGGGATGTTGGCCGCGAACGACAGGCCACGGTCCACGAGGGCCTGCTTCACCAGGGTGATGAGCTCGCCGGTGTCGAGGACGACCTGCCCGTTGGTGACCGTCACGGCGCCGTCGGTCTTGCCCTCGAGGGCGTTGACGATCGCCTGCTGCGCCTGGCGGTTGATGGTGACCCAGACGTTGGCGAACTGGTCGCTGTCGAGGACCTCGGTCACGGTGCGCTGCACGAGGCTGTTGACGCCCGAGGCGATCGGCACCGAGAGGGCCGAGAGCTTCGGGTAGTCGACGAGCAGCTCCTGGATCCGCTGCTGCGCGTTCAGCTGGTCGATCAGCACCGTGCTGACCTTGGTGCCGACCGCCTCCTTGATGGTGGGGTCCTGCGCCAGCGGCGCGACGGTGGCGACGTAGCGCTCGGTGTCGGTGATCGTTCGCTGGGCCCAGAAGGCGGTGAGCGCCAGCGGCAGCAGCAGCGCCGCGACGATGAGCACCACCCAGGCGCCGAAGCTCCTGCCGTCGAACCGGCGCTTGTGCGCCAGCTGCTCGTTGCTCGCCTCCAGCTCCGCGATGCGGGCCTTGAGCTCGTTGACGTCCTGGTCCGACACGGCGAACCCCCTCCTCGTGACGCCCGTGAGCCTAGGGGTCGCCGTCCCGGGGCATCCTCACCTCCCCAGGATTACGCCGAGCCGTGACCTGCCGGCCCCGCCGGCCCGGCTCAGTCGGGGAGGGCCTGAGGATCGGCGGCCCAGCGGCTCGCCGGGTCGCGCCGCTCGCGCGAGAGGGCCCACCAGGCCCCGACGACGGCCAGCGCCGCGAGCCACGCCGACACGAAGGCCGACTGGCCGGTGAGGGGCGCCGTGAAGGCCGCTGCGGTGAGGCCCGCGACGATGGCGACGTTCACCGCGACGTCGTAGAGGGAGAACACGCGGCCGCGCGCGGTGTCGTCGACGTCCTCCTGGACGATCGTGTCCGAGGCGACCTTGACCGCCTGGCCGCCGAGGCCGATGAAGAAGCCCGCGAGCAGCAGGCCCGGCAGGGATCCCAGCGACGAGCCGATCGCGGCGACGACGCCGCCGAGCACGAGCATGACGGCCTGCCACACGACGATGCCGACGGCCTTGCTGGCCTTGGGCGTCGCGACGGCACCCACGAACGCGCCCGCGCCGGCCGCCCCGATCGTCAGGGTGAGCGCCCCGATCGCCTTCTCGGTGTCGTCGGGGAACAGCAGCCCGCGGCACTGCAGCACCGCGAGGCACGTCGCGATGCCGAACATGACGCGGTGCACCATGACCAGGCCGATCGCACGCGCGGCGGGCCGCCGCTCCGCCAGGTGGCGGGCGCCGGCCACCAGGCCGCGGACGACGTCGCCGGCGCTCTCGACGGTGGCGCCCTCGTCGGGCCCGAGCTGGTCGCGGCGCAGCCGCTGGGCCACCCCGGAGGCGAGGACGTAGGCCCCGGCCGCGCACGCGAGCACCACGACCGACCCCTGGTCGCCGCCGCCCGCGACGCTGCGGATCCCGACGCCGAGCACACCTCCGAGCACCGAGGCGATCGTGCCCGCCGTGGGCGCGACGGCGTTGCCGGTGACGAGGTAGCGGTCGGCCACCACGTGCGGCAGGCCGGCCGACAGCGCGGCGAGGATGAACCGGTTGACGCCGAGGGTCACCAGCACCCAGAGGGCCAGCAGCCAGTCGTCGCGCCCCGAGGCGACGACGACGCCGAGCCCCACGACCAGCACCGCGCGGACGAGGTTGGCGTAGACGAGCACCGACCGGCGCCGCCAGCGGTCGAGGAAGACGCCGGCGAACGGGCCGATGAGCGAGTAGGGCAGCAGCAGGATCGCGAAGGCGAGCGCCACCGCGCCGGCCGTCGGCTGCCGCTCGGGGGAGAACAGGACGAAGGTCGCGAGCGAGGCCTGCACGAGGCCGTCGCCGAGCTGGCCGGCCAGGCGCGCGCCGACGATGAGCCGGAACCCGCGCACGCCGAGGATCGCGCGCAGGCCGACGCCGTCGGTCCCGGTGCGGCCAGCCATGCCGGGGACGCTAACAGCACGCCTGCGGCCCGCCACCGCACCGCCGCCACCCGGCGGGAGCGGCGGCGGCGTCCGCCCGCAACGGCAGGAGGCCGGCCCCCTCGCGGGGACCGGCCTCCTCAAGCCGAACGGTCGAGCTGGTCGGGCATGCGCCCGGCGTCAGCGCTCGACGGTGCCGGCGATGAAGTCCTCGACGGCCTGCTTGGCCTGCTCGTCGGTGTACTGCACCGGCGGCGACTTCATGAAGTACGACGACGCCGAGAGGATCGGGCCGCCGATGCCGCGGTCCTTGGCGATCTTCGCCGCGCGGATGGCGTCGATGATGATGCCGGCCGAGTTCGGGGAGTCCCACACCTCGAGCTTGTACTCGAGCGAGAGCGGGATGTCGCCGAAGTTGCGGCCCTCGAGGCGCACGAACGCCCACTTGCGGTCGTCGAGCCACGCGACGTAGTCGGACGGGCCGATGTGGACGTTGCGCGGGGCGATCTCGTCCTTGAGCTGCGAGGTGACCGACTGGGTCTTGGAGATCTTCTTGGACTCCAGGCGCTCGCGCTCGAGCATGTTCATGAAGTCCATGTTGCCGCCGACGTTGAGCTGGTAGGTCCGGTCGACGGTGACGCCGCGGTCCTCGAACAGCTTCGCGAGCACGCGGTGCGTGATGGTCGCGCCGACCTGCGACTTGATGTCGTCGCCGACGATCGGCACACCGGCGTCCTCGAACTTCTTCGCCCACTCGGGGGTGCCGGCGATGAAGACGGGCAGCGCGTTGACGAACGCGACCTTGGCGTCGATGGCGCACTGCGCGTAGAAGCGCGCGGCGTCCTCGGAGCCCACGGGCAGGTAGCAGACGAGGACGTCGGCCTGCACCTCGCGGAGGCGGGCGACGACGTCGACCGGCTCGAGCTCGGACTCGGTGACCATCTCGCGGTAGTACTTGCCGAGGCCGTCGTAGGTGTGGCCGCGCTCGACGGTCACGCCGGTCGGCGGGACGTCGCAGATCTTGATGGTGTTGTTCTGGCTGGCGCCGATGGCGTCAGCGAGGTCGAGGCCGACCTTCTTGCCGTCGACGTCGAAAGCGGCGACCCACTCGATGTCGTTGACGTGGTAGTCGCCGAACTGGACGTGCATCAGGCCGGGGACCGTGCCGCTCGGGTCGGCGTCCTTGTAGTACTCGACGCCCTGAACCAGCGACGCGGCGCAGTTGCCGACGCCGACGATGGCTACGCGTACCGAACCCATCGGGATTCCTCTCTCACTCACCGTGGGCGGTCGGGTAGGTCCCGGCCCCGGACGAGGTGGTCACCGGCTGCCCCGACGGGGTACCGGACTTCTTCGTGGTGTGGCTGGTGGTGGTGCTGGTCTGGCTGTTCTCGGCGCGGTCGCTGCTGCGCTCGGTCGCGATGAGCTCGTCGAGCCATCGGACCTCGCGCTCGACGCTGTCGAGGCCGTGCTGCTGCAGCTCGAGGGTGTAGCTGTCGAGCCGCTCGCGGCTGCGCGCCAGCGACTGCTTGAGGGTGTCGAGGCGCTCCTCGAGGCGCGACCGGCGCCCCTCGAGGATTCGCATGCGCACCGACGCCTCGGTGCGGCCGAAGAACGCCAGGCGGACGCCGAAGCGCTCGTCCTCCCAGGTGTCCGGGCCGGCCTCGCCGATCAGCTGCTGGAACTGCTCCTTGCCCTCCGCGGTGAGGCGGTACACGATCCGTGCGCGCTTGCCGGACAGGCCGCCGGCCTCGCCCTCGCCGTCCTCGACCAGCCACCCGCGGGCGACGAGGTCCTTGAGGCAGGGGTAGAGCGAGCCGTACGAGATCGTGTGGAAGGGCCCGAGCACGCCCGAGAGCCGCTTGCGCAGCTCGTAGCCGTGCATCGGGGACTGGTCGAGCAGCCCGAGGATGGCGAGCTCGAGGACGCCGCTGCGCTTGGTGCTGCGCGGAGCCATCGGGCCACCTCCTCACCGATCGGGTCGTTCGATGTATCGGATCGATACATCGAGCCGGACTGTACGGCGCTCGGCGTCCGGCTGCAAACTCCGGCAAGCACCCCCGCGTGTCGCCGTCCGGCCACCGGTGCTCCGCCGCCGGTTCCGCCGCAGGTCAGGGCCCGTTCACCCCGCCTCCGAGACCTCGGTCACGCGTCAGGGGGACACGCCCTCCGGAGGCGGGGGACCCTCCCCTCGGCGTCCGAGGCCCGGGGCGGCGGCGGCCTGCGCCGCCTAGGCTTGCGGGATGGCAGCACCCCGCCAGCCGTCGCACCGGGCCAGCCGCATCCGCGGCGACCGCCCGGCCGAGCCGTCGCGCGCACCGCTGCCCGAGCCCGAGCAGGTGGCCGATCCCGCGCGGCCCCGCCACCTCGTCGACCACGGCCTCGCCATCCGCGGCATCGTCGAGCGCATCCGCACGGGCGACCTCCTGCTCCGCGAGGAGCACACCGACGCCGACGACTACCTGCTGCGGGCCGCGCGCAACCACGGCGAGGCCACCGAGCGGCCGTGCCCCCTGTGCCGCTCCGAGGAGCTCGTGCACGTCACGTACGTGTTCGGCGACGAGCTCGGCCCCTACTCCGGCCGCGT
This sequence comes from Actinomycetota bacterium, assembly GCA_020161245.1. Lineage (GTDB taxonomy): Bacteria > Actinomycetota > Actinomycetes > S36-B12 > CAIYMF01 > Longivirga. The sequence goes on from JAIUOK010000003.1 coordinate 68,306, forward strand.
CAAGGCGTCGGCCGAGCTGCCGGTGATGGCCTACGAGCACGGCTTCTTCCGCGTGTACGTCGTCGAGGTGTGCACGAGCTGCCGGTGGAACCACATCACGCTCGACTACGTGCTCGGCGACGGCGTGCCCCGCCGTCCGATCCGCCGGCCGGCAGACCTCCTCGACTGACCCAGGTGCCCGGCGCCACGGTTGGCGGCGTCCCGCAGGGGGTAGACGACGTCCGGTGAGCGGTCCTCCCGCCGTCCCGACGCACCCGAGTCGGTCGCGCGCGTGAGCACCGCCACACCGCCACGGATTTCGTGACCGGGCCCGCAACCTGGGACCGTCGTCGTACGTCGCACCCTTGTGCGCTCCGACCAGGAGCGCCGCTTCCCCAGCTGAGGATGACCGCGTGAAGATCGACTACCCCCGCGCCGGACGCACCGGCGTGCGCCGCTGGCTGCCGTCGTGGCGGCTCGTCGTCGGGGTCATCACCCTCGGCGTCGTCGGCGCTGTCGCGCTCTTCGCGTTCCTGGTCTGGCGCACGGAGGTGCCCGAGCCCAACGAGCTCGCCACCGCCCAGACGTCGATCGTCTACTGGAGCGACGGCACCACCGAGATGGGCCGCATCGGCGACGCCAACCGTGTGTCGGTGCCGCTGTCGGAGGTGCCTCTCGACACCCAGCACGCCGTCCTCGCCGCGGAGGACCGCGACTTCTACGAGCACGGCGGCTTCTCGCCGACGGGCATCGGCCGCGCGATCTGGAACAACGTGTCCGGCGGCGACGTCCAGGGCGGCTCGACCATCACCCAGCAGTACGCGAAGAACGCGTTCCTCACCCAAGAGCGCAGCTTCACGCGCAAGGCCCAGGAGCTGCTGCTCGCCGTCAAGCTCGAGACCTCGGTGAGCAAGGACCAGATCCTCGAGGACTACCTCAACACCATCTACTTCGGCCGCGGCGCCTACGGCATCCAGGTCGCGTCGCAGCAGTACTTCGGCAAGGACGTCGCCGAGCTCACCGTGTCGGAGTCGGCTGCGCTCGCCGCGATCATCCGCTCCCCCGGCAACTACGACCCGGCCGACAAGGACAACGTCGAGCGCCTCAAGGGCCGCTGGAACTACGTCCTGGACGGCATGGTGGCCAAGGGGTGGCTGACGCAGGAGCAGAAGGACGCCACGGAGTTCCCGGAGTTCCAGGAGTCCAAGCCCGCCAACAAGTTCGCCGGCCCCAACGGCTACCTGCTGCAGTCGGTGCTGCGCGACCTCGAGGCCAAGGGCATCGCCACCGAGGACGAGCTCAACCGCGGCGGCCTGCGCATCGTGTCGACCTTCCAGCGCAAGGCGCAGATCGCCGCGCTCGAGGCCGTGCGCGACGAGGCGCCGACGTCGGGCACCAAGGGCCTGCGCATCGGCATGGTGGCCGTGAAGCCGGGCACCGGCGAGGTCGTCGCGATGTACGGCGGCAAGGACTACCTGACCAACCAGGTCAACAACGCCACCCAGGCCATCGGCCAGGCGGGCTCGACGTTCAAGCCCTTCGCCCTCGCCGCAGGCGTCGAGAAGGGCATCTCGCTCGACTCCACCTGGAACGGCGACAGCGGCATCTCCATCGACGACTACGTCGTGAACAACTACGGCGACCGGTCCTGGGGCAAGATCTCGCTGCTCAAGGGCACCGAGGAGTCGGTCAACTCCGTGTATGTCGCGCTGTCGAAGGAGGTCGGCTACGACGCCGTCGCCGACGCCGCCCGCCGCGCCGGCATCACCACCGACACCCTGCAGCCCGTGCGCTCCGTCGCGCTGGGCGTCGCCTCGCCGCATGTCATCGAGATCGCCGACTCCTACGCCACCTTCGCCGCCCGCGGCGTGCACGTCGACTACACGTTCGTCTCGGAGGTGCGCGGCCCCAACGGCGGCGTGCTGTTCAAGTACGACGCCGTGCAGGTGCAGGCCTTCGACTCCAACACCGCCGACGTCGTGAACTACGCGCTGCGCCGCGTCGTCACCGACGGCACCGGCTTCGCGGCCAAGGCGCTCGGCCGGCCCGCGGCCGGCAAGACCGGCACGACCAACGGCAACAAGTCGGCGTGGTTCGCCGGCTACACGCCCGACCTCGCGGCGGCGGTGATGCTGGTCAAGGACGGCGCCGACGGCAAGCCCACCACCCTGTCCGGCGTCGGCGGCATGTCGTCGGTGACGGGCGGCTCGTTCCCCGCGCGGATCTGGACGGCGTTCATGCGCGGGGCCCTCGAGGGCACCGAGGCCACGCCGTTCGTCGAGCCGGCAGACTTGCCGACCGCCGAGCCGACCGTGTCGGTCACGGCGTCGCCCACCGCGACCGCCACGCCGACCCCCACGACGTCGTCCGCGACCCCGACGCCCACGACGTCGTCGGCCCCGCCGACCCCGACCGACTCGCCCACCCCCACGCCGACATCGGACTCGCCGACGCCCACCGCGACCGCGACCGCCACCCCGGCAGCGTCCGCGGCCGGCGCAGCAGCGGGACCCTGATGCCCGTCGTGCGCCGGCGTCCGGCTGGGCGCCCCACGGCGCGCCCGACCGCCGTCGACGCACGCCGGTAGGGCACGATGACGGGCGTGAGCGAGCACGACGCCGGGCGCGGCCAGACCCTCGAGCACGGCGCCGGTGCCGCCACGACGGGCGTCGGCACGGTTCCTCTCGACGCCGTCGTCCTGCCCTCCGAGCACGACCCCTTGGTCGCAGGCGCGGTCGAGCGCATCGGCGGCCCGCTCGGGCGGCGCGTGCGCGGCTGGGCGACCTGGTGGTCGCCGCTGCGGATCCTCGTCGTCCTGTCGGTGTTCTCGTTCCTGCTGGCCTACCTGCAGAAGCTGCCCTGCCGGCTCGAGGGCTTCGCCGGCGACGCCAGCTACGTGAAGCTCTGCTACTCCGACATCCCGCCGCTGTTCGTCGGCCGCGGCTTCGCCGACGGGTTCTTCCCCTACATCCAGAACTTCGGCGACCGCCCGCTCGAGTACCCGGTGCTGACCGGCTACTTCATGCAGGTCGCGTCCTGGCTGACCGGCAGCGACGGCACCGACCGCGGCCTGGCGTTCTTCGACTGGAACGCCCTGCTGCTGTTCGCCTGCCTGCTCGTCACCGTGATCGCCGTCGCGCTCACCGTGCGGCGCCGTCCGTGGGACGCGGCGATGGTCGCGCTCGCACCGGGCGTGATCCTCTGCCTGCTCATCAACTGGGACATGCTCGCCGTCGCGCTCACCGCGGTGTCGATGCTGCTCTGGTCGCGCCGCCACCCCTTCTGGGCCGGCGTCATCCTCGGCCTCGCGATCGCCGCGAAGTTCTACCCGCTGCTGCTCCTCGGCCCGCTGTTCGTGCTGTGCCTGCGGGCGGGCCGGCTGCGGGAGTTCTTCGGCACGGCCGCGGCAGCGCTCGGCGCGTGGGCGATGGTCAACGTGCCGGTCATGTACGTCTCGTTCGACGGCTGGTACGAGTTCTACCGGTTCAGCTCCGAGCGCGGCGTCGACTGGGGCTCGTTCTGGTACTTCCTCGTGATCCTGGGCCACGGCGTTCCGGCCGACTACGTCAACACCGTCGCCGTCGGCCTGCTCGGGCTCCTGTGCATCGGCATCGCGGCCCTCGCCCTCGGGGCCCGCCGCCGTCCGCGCTACGCGCAGCTGGCGTTCCTCGTCGTCGCGGCCTTCTGCGTGACCAACAAGGTCTACTCGCCGCAGTACGTGCTGTGGCTGATCCCGCTCGCGGTGCTGGCCCGCCCGCGCTGGCGCGACTTCCTGATCTGGCAGGCCGGCGAGGTCGTGTACTTCGCGGCCATCTGGTACTTCCTGCTCGGTTACGGCAACGACAACAACAAGGCGCTGCCGGAGGGCTGGTACGCCGCCGCGATCCTCACCCACATCGTGGCGACGCTGTGGTTCGCCGCGATGATCGTGCGCGACATCCTGCGCCCCGAGCACGACCCCATCCGCTCCGACGGCGTCCCCGAGCACGCCGACGACCCCGGCGGCGGCGTCCTCGACGGAGCCCCCGACCTCTGGGGCAGCCGCCTCTACGACGACCGCCCGTCAGACCCCTCCGACGACCTCTCCTCCCCCGACCAGCTCCACGCCACCGCAACCGACCGCCCCTGACCCACACCCGGCCCGTCGTTACGGGTGAAGGTGCCCCTGCTTGCGATAGAAGCAAGGAAAGCGCCCCAGGCTGTCCACACCCGCGGCGTGTCGTGGCTGTGGACGGACCGGGCGGCCTCGGCTGAGAAACGCCGGGCAGAGTCCGCCTGTGGACAGCCTGGGGCGGAAAACTTGCTTCTAAGGCAAGCAGGGGCACCTTCACCCCGAACGGCGCTGGCCGAGGGGCGGGGTCAGTCGAGGCCGTGGACGCGGTCGGGGTGGATGCCGGTGAGGCGGACGTCGACGTCGAGCTCGTCGCCGACGGCGGGCAGGACGACGCCGGCCGGCACGCGGACGAGCGAGACCTGCATGTGCGGGGGCTCGGCGAACCACCGCTGGGCGCCGTCGAGATGGAACGGCGAGAGCGCCCGGCCCGCTGCGTCGAGGACGCCGGTGCCGGCGACGACCGCGCGCTGGCGCAGCGACGTGACGGCGCTCGGGGCCTCCATCGCGACGCCGTGCGCGGTGCCGCCGCCGACCACGACCACCGCGCCGTCGCGCGACGCCCGCCGCTGCCGGTAGCCGCTGGCCTCGCCCTTGCGCACGTCGTGCACGGCGAGCACCGTGCCGCGGGCCCGCAGCGCGCCGCGGTCGCCGAGCCACAGCCGGGTGCCGATGCGCGGGTAGACCGCGATGTCGGGCAGGGCCGAGCGCAGCGACGCGAGCTCGACGTCCTCGAGGTGGCTGACCCACAGCGACGCCGCCGACGTCAGTCCGGTGACGGCGTCCTCGGCGCCGGACGCCGACAGGCGCTCGCTCAGGTCGGCGAGCAGCGCCTGCCAGCCCAGCCCCCAGGCCAGCGCCTCCTGCACCCGCGCGCTGGCACCGGCGGGCGGCGCCGGCGCGACGACGGCGTCCTTCCAGCGCGCGCCGGGCACGGCGCGGTGGTCGGTCGAGGGCTGCGAGATCGGCAGGTGCAGCGCGAGCCCCTCCACGACGACGGCGCCCGAGGCCAGGGCCGACGACGTCGAGGAGTCCGACAGCAGCCCGGCGAGGTCGTCGCTGCGCAGACCGAAGCGACCCATCGAGGTCAGGCCCTCGAGCACGACGCGCACCGGGCCGTGTCCGGCGGCCAGGGCGTCCCAGCCGGAACGCGACCCGACCGTGCGCAGCAGCCGCGCGGCGTGGGGCCCGCCGGCGAGCAGCGACCACTCCTCCGCCGCGGCGGCATCGGCCGGCTCGAACGGCGTCAGCACGAGCACGTCGCCGTCGTAGGACCCCAGGACGTCGGCCGCCTCGAACACCGTGCCGACGGCGATGCGGGTGAGGCCGAGGCGCGCGGCCTCGCGCACGCAGCGGGAGATGCCCACTGCGTACCCGTTGCCCTTGGCCACCGGCACGAGGTCGCCGAGTGCGAGGTGGTGGTGAGCCTCGTCGCCGGACGCCGCACCGCCCGGCACGGACCCGATCGCGGCTCGGACGGCGTCGCGCACGCCAGCGGTGTGCGCGCGCCAGCGCTCGGCGTCGACGTGCAGCGTGAACGTCATGGCTCGACCCTAGCGAGCCGGGCTGCACCTCCCCCGGGCCATCGTTGTTGCGACACCGTGATCCCCGACGGCGGATGCCGGCCGCCTTCCGACCACGTCCGCGGGCTACCGTCGTACGACGGGGTTGCGCAGGCACTGCCCCACGACACGAGGGGCGGTCCACCGATGCGTGGCGCACGCGCACTGGCCGGGACGGCGATCGCCGCCGCGGCGCTCATCACAATCGCGGGCTGCGGCAGCAGCTCCGGCGGCACTGCGACGACGACGCCGAGCGGGGGCACGAGCGCGTCGGCGTCGCAGCCGCAGGGCAACGGGCTCGCGGACAAGTCGCCGGACGAGATCCTCGAGGCTGCCGCCGCTGCGGCGAAGGCGCAGTCGTCGGTCCACGTGGCCGGCTCCATCACGCAGGGCAGCGAGACCATCTCGATGGACCTCCGGCTCGACAAGTCGGCGGGCGGCACGGGGACGCTCACCGTCGAGGGCGCCACGTTCGAGATCATCGCGACGCCGGACGCCGCCTACGTGCGTGCCGACGCCGCCACCTGGGAGAAGCAGTTCGGGGCCGGCGCCGGCGAGCTGCTCGGCGACAAGTGGATCAAGGCCACCAAGGGCGACGGCCTCGAGGAGCTCGCGTCGCTGGCCGACTACTCCGGCTTCATGTCGCAGATCCTCGACAACCCGGCGAGCCTGTCGAAGACGGCCACGACCACCGTCGACGGCGTCGAGGTCGTGGGACTCAAGGACAAGTCCGGGACGCTGTACGTCGCGACGCAGGGCGAGCCGCTGCCAGTGGCGCTCGACGGCGGCAAGAACGGCTCCGTGGCCTTCACCGACTGGGGCGCGAAGGTCGTCATCGAGGAGCCCGCGGCCAAGGATGTCATCGACCCGAGCAAGCTCGGACAGTAGCCTGCCGCGCTCGGCTCCAGGGCCGCAGGGGATCGCGAGATCCCTTGCGGGCCTTGCTGATGCGGCGTCGGATCAGCGCCGGTCGAGGTAGGCCTCGACGGCGCGGGCCATCATCGGGCGCAGCCGGAGATCCCACTCGCCGAGGTACTCGAGGGCATGCCCGCCCGTGCCCAGCTTGAACTGGATCAGGCCGAAGAGGTGGTCGTCCGGGTCGAGGGTGTCGCTGATGCCGCGCAGGTCGTAGACGTCGCTGCCGGCCGCCAGCGAGTCGCGCACCATCGCCCACTGCACGGCGTTGGACGGGCGGACGTCGCGGCCCTCGTTGGACGACGCGCCGTAGGAGTACCAGGAGTGCCGGCCCACGCGGACGAGCGTGGTCGCGGCGAGCACCCGGCCCTCGTGGCGCGCGAGGAACAGCCGGATACGGTCGGGATCCTCGGACGCCATCGCCCGCCACATCCGCTGGAAGTAGGCGAGGCCGCGCGGCGTGAACCGGTCGCGGGCCGCGGTCTCGACGTACACCTCGTGGAAGGCGGGCAGGTCGTCGAACCCCCCGAGCACGACCTCGACGCCGGCCTTGTCGGCCTTCTTGATGTTGCGCCGCCACAGCTGGTTGAACCCGGCGAGCAGGTCGGCCTCGCTGCGGCCGGACAGCGGCACCTGGAACACGTAGCGCGGCTGGACGTCGCCGAAACCGGCGCCGGTGTCGGGCTTCTGAGACCACCCCAGCGCGCGCAGGCGCTCGGCGACTGCGAGCCCGGACTCGGACACCTCGTCGGCCTCGACGTCGCGCAGCCGCTTGGCCGTGCCGTCGGCGATGGCGGCCTTGAGGGTGTCGGCGGTCCAGCGGCGCACCGGGACCATCGGCCCCATCTTGATCGCGAACGCGCCGACCTTCTTTAGATGCTCGGCCAGGGGCGCGAGCTGCTCGGCGAGGTCGCGGCCGGTGCGGTCGCCGGTCCAGTCGAGGTCCGGGCCCTCGGGCAGGTAGGCGAGGAACCGCTTGACCCGCGGCACCTGCCGCAGCAGGACGAGCCCGGCGCCGACGAGCTCGTCGCCGTCGAACCAGCCGAGGCTCTCGTGCTGCCACTCGGCCTTGACCCCGCCCCAGCTCGGCACCTGCAGGAACGAGACGTCGCCGCCGGCGTCGGTGCGTCCCCGCACGTAGGCGAGGTGCTCCTCGGACGTGATGCGGCGGACGACGAGCGGGCTGGGCACGTGGTGAACCCTACGGCCCGCGCGGCGGGTCCACGGCCGCCCAGCGCCGTAGAGTGGCGGGCGGCACGGCGCGGGTAGGCGCCGTGCGACCTGTCAGCCCCGGAGGACCCCCGCCGTGACCGACGTCCTGGACGCACTCGAGGCCGAGGCGATCTGGGTCCTGCGCGAGACCGCTGCCGCGTTCCGCAAGCCGGTGATGCTCTACTCCATCGGCAAGGACTCGGGGGTGCTGCTGCACCTCGCCCGCAAGGCCTTCCACCCCGGGCGGATCCCGTTCCCCGTCATGCACATCGACACGACGTGGAAGTTCCGCGAGATGATCGAGTTCCGCGGCCGCATGGTCGAGGAGTACGACCTCGACCTGCTGGTGTCGACCAACCACGACGCCGTGGCCGAGGGCGTGACCCCGTTCACCCACGGGGCGCAGGAGTACACGCGGCTGATGAAGACCGTCGCGCTGCGCGCCGGCCTCGACCTGCACGGGTTCGACGTCGCCATCGGCGGCTCCCGGCGCGACGAGGAGCGCAGCCGGGCCAAGGAGCGCATCTTCAGCCTGCGCATGCCGGGCCACCGCTGGGAGCCGCGCCGCCAGCGCCCCGAGCTGTGGCACACGGTCAACGCCGAGCTGGCCGAGGGCCAGACCATGCGCTCGTTCCCGCTCTCCAACTGGACCGAGCTCGACGTCTGGCGCTACATCCGCCGGGAGAACCTCCCCGTGGTGCCGCTGTACTTCGCCGACGAGCGGCCCACGGTCGTGCGCGACGGCCAGCTCATCGTCCTCGACGACGACCGCATGCCGCTCGAGCCCGGCGAGACCCCGGTGATGCGACGCGTGCGCTTCCGGTCGCTCGGCTGCTACCCGCTCACGGCGGCCATGGAGAGCGACGTCGTCGACGTCGACGGCATCGTCGCCGACCTCGAGGCCACCAACATGTCCGAGCGCGCGGGCCGCATGATCGACGGCGACGGCGGCGCCTCGATGGAGGCCAAGAAGGTCGAGGGCTACTTCTGATGACGGCCCCCTCCCCCCTCATCCGCGTCGTCGCGTGCGGCAGCGTCGACGACGGCAAATCCACGCTCATCGGCCGGCTGCTCGCCGAGACCGGCTCCGTGCCCGAGGACCAGCTCGAGACCGCCCGGCGGGTCCGGCGCGCCGGCTCGGTGATCCCGGTCGGCGAGGTCGACTTCACCCTGCTCACCGACGGCCTCGAGGCCGAGCGCGAGCAGGGCATCACCATCGACGTCGCCTACCGCCACCTGCTGCTGCCCTCGGGCCGGCGGGCGGTGCTCGCGGACGCGCCGGGCCACGAGCAGTACACGCGCAACATGGCGGTGGCGGCGTCGACGGCCGATGTCGCGATCCTGCTGGTCGACGCCGAGCGCGGCCTCAAGGCTCAGACCTTCCGCCACCTCACGATCTGCGCGCTCATGGGCGTGCGCCACGTCGTCATCGCGGTGAACAAGCTCGACGCCGTCGGCTTCGACCGGGCGGTCTACGACCAGCTCGCCGGCCAGGTCGCCGGGGCGGCCGCGCGCATGGAGATGCAGCGCGTGCAGGTGGTACCGGTCAGCGCTCTGTCGGGCGACAACGTGGTGGCTCGCAGCACGCGTACCCCGTGGTACGACGGCCCCACGGTGCTCGAGGCGCTCGAGTCGGCCGACCACGCGTCCGACGCCGAGGCCGGCGTGCGGCTGCCCGTGCAGTCGATCATCCGGGCCACGAACTTCCGCGGCATCGCGGGCACCCTCGTGCGGGGCACGGTGTCGGTGGGCGACACGCTCGACGTCGCCGGCGCCGCCACCCCCGGCGTCGTGAAGCGCATCGCGCACCTCGACGGCGACCGGCAGACCGCCGTGGCGGGCGAGGCCGTGTGCCTCGAGCTCGAGCCCGACCTCGACGTCACGCGCGGCGACCTGCTCGAGGCGCCCGACGACCGCTGCACGCCGGCGGACCGCTTCGCCGCCGACGTCGTGTGGCTCGGCGACGAGCCGCTGGCGCACGGCCGCAGCTACCTGCTCGTGTGCGGCCCGCTGCGCGTGCCCGCGACCGTCACGTCGGTGCGCCACCGCCGCGACGTCGAGACCGGGCGCGAGGACGCCGCGCGCGTCCTGCGGCTCAACGAGGTGGGCCGCATCGAGCTCGCTGTCGACCGCGCGATCCCGCTCGACGCGTACGACCGCAGCCGCCACACCGGCGGCTTCGTCCTCGTCGACCGCGTCTCGGCCGACACCGTGGCCGCGGGCATGACCCGCTTCGCGCTGCGCCGCTCGGCCAACGTCACACCGCACGGATACGCCGTCGACCGCGGTGCTCGCGAGCGGATGAACGGCCACCGCGCCCGCGTGCTGTGGTTCACCGGGCTGTCGGGCTCGGGCAAGTCGACCGTCGCCGACGCGGTCGAGCGGCGCCTGCACACCCTCGGCTACCGCACGCTCGTCCTCGACGGCGACAACGTGCGCTCCGGTCTCAACAAGGACCTCGGCTTCACCGCCGAGGACCGCGCCGAGAACGTGCGCCGCGTGGCCGAGGCCGCGCGCCTGCTCGTCGAGGCCGGCGTCGTCGTCCTCGTCGCGCTGGTGTCGCCGTTCCGCTCCGACCGCCGGTCGGCCCGCGACCTGTTCGACCCGGGCGACTTCGTCGAGGTCTACGTCGACACGCCCCTCGAGGTGTGCGCCGAGCGCGATCCGAAGGGCCTGTACCGCAAGGCATCCGCGGGCGAGCTGCCCAACCTCACCGGCGTCGGGCAGGAGTACGAGCCGCCGCTGTCGCCGGAGGTCGTGGTCACCGGTGTCGGCGAGGTCGACGACTCGGCCACGCGCGTGATCGATGCGCTGCTCGCCCTCGAGCGCGCGACGTGATCGAGCAGCTCGACATCCTGCTGGCCCTCGGCGGCCTCGTCGCCGGCCTCATGGTCGGCCTCACCGGCATGGGCGGCGCGGTGCTCGTGACCCCGCTGCTCGTGCTCGGGTTCGGCATCCCGGCGTCGACCGCGGTGTCGAGCGACGTCGTGGCCGGCGCGGTCGTGAAGCCCGTGGGCGCGACGGTGCACGGACGGCGCGGCACCGTGCACTGGGGGCTGGTTCAGTGGCTCTCGCTCGGATCCATCCCGGGTGTGCTCATCGGCACCCTGATGTTCGCCCGCCTCGTCGACGCGGAGGGCGGCGGCCAGGGCACGATCAAGACGCTCCTCGGCGTCGTGCTGCTGGTCGCGCTCGGTGCCACGCTGGCTCGCGGCTACCTGGCCCGGCGCAACGCCGCGCTCGCGCCGGACTCGGACGATGTGCGTACGGGTCCGCACGCGCCGGTGAAGCGCGTGCCGACGGTGATCATCGGCTTCGTCGTCGGTGTGCTGGTGGGAACGACCTCGGTGGGGTCCGGCTCGCTCATCGTCACGTCGCTGCTGCTCCTCTACCCGCTGCTGCGCCCGTCGGTGCTCGTCGGCACGGATCTCATGCAGGCCGTGCCGATGCTGGTGACCGGTGCGATCGCGCACATGGGTCTGGGCGACGTCGACTGGCGGCTCACTCTCGCGCTGCTGTGCGGCCAGATCCCCGGCGTGTGGATCGGTGCGCGGCTGTCGTCGCGCTACGACGGCGTCGCGCTGCGCTGGCTGCTCATGGTCGTGCTGGCCGCGACGTCGCTGCGCCTGCTGGGCGTGCCGATCATCGTGTCGGCCGTCGTCGCCGTCGGCGGTGTGCTCGTCGTGACCTTCCTCATCGTCCGTGAGCGCATGCACGCCCGCGACGAGGCCGCAGCCGCCCGTTCCTGACGCTGCCGGCTCGGTCCGGTGCGATGAGCCGGACGGTCAGAGGGCGACGTCGACGACGACCGGCGCGTGGTCCGACGGCGGCGTCGTCCCCTTCGCGCCGGGCTTGCGCGCGTCGCGGTCGACGTAGGCGTCCTCGACCTTCTGGGCGAACGACGGCGATCCGAAGACGAGGTCGATGCGCATGCCGGTGTTCTTGGGGAACGCCAGCTGGCGGTAGTCCCAGTAGGTGTAGGGCGTGTCGTACTTGAGCGCGCGCGGCACGACCTCGACCAGGCCCGCAGCGCGCAGGTCGTCGAGGGCGGCACGCTCGGCCGGCGTCACGTGGGTGCTGTTGTCGAAGAGGCTGATGTCCCAGACGTCGGCGTCGGTGGGCGCGACGTTGAAGTCGCCGAGCACGACCCACGGCACGCCGATGCCCTTCTCGCTCTCGGCGGTGTCGCGCAGGGTGCGCAGCCACTCGAGCTTGTAGGCGTAGTGGGGGTCGTCGACCGTGCGGCCGTTGGGCACGTACACCGACCAGATGCGCACGCCGCCGCAGGTGGCGCCGATCGCGCGCGGCTCCACCGCGCCGTCGAACTCAGGCTGGCCGGGCAGGCCGCGCACGACGTCGTCGATGCCGACCTTGGACAGGATCGCGACGCCGTTCCAGCGCCCGTCGCCGTGGGCGGCCACCTCGTAGCCGGCCTCGCGGACGGCGTCGACGGGGAACTGCTCGGCCGCGACCTTGAGCTCCTGCAGGCACAGGACGTCCGGCGCCGCCTTCTCCAGCCACGCCACCAGCCGATCGGTCCGCACCGTCACCGAGTTGATGTTCCACGTCGCGATCCGCACCACCCGATCCTAGGCAGAACCCCGGACCTCGGCTTTACAGGTGAAGGTGCCCCCACTTGCCTTAGAAGCAAGTTTTCCGCCCCAGGCTGTCCACAGCTCTTCCGCGACGGCGTGTCCCGGTCGGATCCGTGCGCCGTCGTCCACATCAGCGACACGCCGTCGCTGTGGACGGCCTGGGGCGCATTCCTTGCCTCTATCGCAAGCAGGGGCACCTTCACCCGTTATAGGAGGCCCGCGGAGGGTGTGGACGCGATCGGGTGATGCGGTGCTGCGGGGTCAGAGGCTGGTGGCCATGCGGTGGACGGCGTCGGCGAGGGTGGTGCGGCTCGCCGCGAGGTTGAGGCGGACGAAGCCGCGGCCGGCGTCGCCGAAGGTCGGGCCGGAGTTGAGCGCCACGCGCCCGCGCTCGAGGAAGGCCGCGGCCGGGTCGTCGCCGAGGCCGAGAGCGCGGCAGTCGAGCCACGCCAGGTACGTCGACTCCGGACGCCGGTACACCACGCCCGGCAGCTCGGCGGCGAGCAGCTCGTCCAGGTAGCCCGCGTTGTCGACGACCGCGGCGTTGACCGCCTCGAGCCAGTCGTCGCCGCCCGACCACGCCGCGAGGTGCGTGCGCTGCCCGACGTACGACGCGCCGTAGGGCATCGACTCGGGGAACCCGGCCCGCAGCGATGCCGACGCCGGCCCCGCGATCACCACGCCGGCCTTGAGCCCGGCCAGGTTGTAGGCCTTGGACGCCGACGTCACCACCAGGCCCGCATCGGCGACCGACAGCCAGGGGACGAACGCCGTACCGGACGGCACGAGCAGCGCGTGGATCTCGTCGACGATCACCGTGACGCCGTGCTCGGACGCCAGAGCGGCCACAGCCCGCAGCTCGTCGGCGGTGTGCACCACGCCGGTCGGGTTGTGCGGGCTGCAGAGCAGCAGCGCGGTGGCCGACGGCGACGCCAGCGCGACGTCGAGCGCCGTGAGGTCGAGGCGGCCCTCCGGCGTGCACGGCACCTGAGCGACCTCGCGCCCGGCCTCGGCGGGGAGCATGAGCAGCGGCGGGTACACCGGCGTCGGGACGACGACGGTCTCCCCCGCCCGCGTCGCGACGCCGATCGCCCGCGCGACGCCGGTGATCACGTCGGCGCACGCGCTCGTCAGCTCGAGATCGAACTCCCAGCCCCAGCGACGGCTCGCGATGTCGAGCAGCCCGGCGGCGTACGCCGTGCCCAGGGGCGGGTAGCCGAGGTCGCCGGACGTCGCCATCGCGACGAGCTCGGCGACCACGGGCTGCGGCGGCATCGCGTCCATCTCCGCGATCCACAGCGGCAGCACGTCGGCGTCGTACTGGCGCCACTTGATGGAGCCGTGCGCGCGCAGCTCCTCGACCGACAGCTCCTCGAACGGCGACGTCACGGCGAGCACCCTGCCAGCCCGCCCGCCCCCGCGCATGCCCTTGGGCGACCGAGTAACTGCCCGAATCCTCAGTTCGGAGCCCCCGCAACCGAGGATTCGAGCAGTTACTCGCGGCCTGGCGGTGCTGGACGCGGTCATGCATACCGGGTATACATACGCGGTATGGCGATCCGACAGGGGCTGCTGGCCCTGCTCGACGAGGGGCCGGCGTACGGCTACCAGCTCAAGGCGGCCTTCGAGGAGCGCACCGGCGGCACCTGGCCGCTCAACATCGGGCAGGTCTACACAACCCTCGCCCGGGCCGAGCGCGACGGCCTCGTGGCCCAGCTCGAGACCGACGATGACGGCCGGGTCGTCTACGAGATCACCGCCGCGGGCCGCACCGAGGTGGCCCAGTGGTTCCAGGAGCCGGTACGCCGCGAGACAGCACCCCGCGACGAGCTGGCCATCAAGCTCGCGGTCGCCGTCACGGCACCGGACGTCGACGTCACCGCGATCGTCCAGACGCAACGGGGGGAAACGATGCGCACGCTCCAGCAGCTCACCCGGCTCAAGCGCGACGCCGACGAGGACGCCGACCTCGCCTGGCTGCTCGTGCTCGACCGCCTCATCTTCGACGCCGAGGCCGAGGCCCGCTGGCTCGACCACTGCGAGTCGCGGCTGGCCCGCAAGGCCGGCGAGAAGGCGGTGCGCCGTCCGGCCTCGGGGCGCAGCCCTCGCGCGGCGCAGGGGAGCGCGCGATGAGCGACCTGACCACCACACCCGTCCTCGAGCTGCGCGACGTCACGCGCATCCACGGCAGCGGCGTCACCGCGGTGCACGCGCTGCGCGGCGTGAGCCTGTCGGTGCAGGCCGGCGAGCTCGTCGCCGTCATGGGCCCGAGCGGCTCGGGCAAGTCCACGCTGCTCAACGTCGCGGGCGGCCTCGACTCGGTCACCACCGGGGCCGTGCTCGTCGAGGGCGTCGACCTCGCCACGCTGTCGAAGGCCGACCTCGCGGCAGTACGCCGCCGAGCTGCGGGCTATGTCTTCCAGGACCTCAACCTGATCCCCACGCTGACCGCCGCCGAGAACGTCGCACTCCCCCTCGAGCTCGACGGCACGTCGGTGCGCGAGTCGCGGCGGCTGGCCGTGGACTCCCTGGAGGCCGTGGGAGTCGCGGAGCTCGCGGGCCGCTACCCCGACGAGATGTCGGGCGGCCAGCAGCAGCGTGTGGCGATCGCCCGCGCGCTCGTCGGCGACCGCCGTCTCGTCCTCGCCGACGAGCCCACGGGCGCGCTCGACTCCGAGACGGGCGAGGCGGTGCTGCGGCTGCTGCGCCGGCGCGTCGACGAGGGCGCGGCCGGCGTTCTCGTCACCCACGAGTCGCGCCACGCCGCCTGGGCCGACCGCGTCGTGTTCCTGCGCGACGGCACGGTGGTCGACTCGACGTCGTACTCCGTCGAGGCCGACGCCGCGAGCGCGCTGTCGTGACCGCCGTCCTCGACCGGCCGTCCGCGCCGGTCACGCCACCGTCCGTGCCCCGCCACGGGCGCCTGCGCACCTGGCTCGGCCAGTGGCGGGTGGCGCTGCGCCTGGCGCGCCGCGATGCCTGGCGCTCGAAGGGCCGCTCGCTGCTGGTGCTGCTGATCGTCGGGCTGCCGGTGCTCATCGTGAGCGGCGTGATCCTCTGGGGTTACCAGTCGATCGCAGCCAACCAGCCGCGCGCCTACGCGGAGCTCCGTCTCCAGGGAGGGGCCGACGCCGTCGTCGCGCCGCAGATCGCCCCGGTCGAGCAGTCGCTGTACGGCGACGTCACCAACACCCTCACCGGTCCTGCTCCGACGGAGGCGACGATCCGCGCTGCGCTGCCGGAGGGTTCGCGCCTGGTCGCCATGCCCGACCAGACGCGGGAGCTCATCCTCGAGAACGGCGACTGGGGCGTGACCGGCGGCTTCGTCTCCTCGGAGATGTCCGACCCGCTGCTGCGGGGCTACTGGCGCAACCTGGAGGGCACCTTCCCGAAGGCGCGCGGCCAGGTGCTGCTCGACGCCTCTCTCGCCCGGCGCCTGCACGCCGGCCTCGGCACGACGATCACCGTGAGCGGCACGGGCGACCAGCGCAGCCTGAGCCGCGAGCTGCTGGTGGTCGGTCTCGCCGACCCCAACCCCATGTTCTGGTCCACCGGCGTGGTCTGGCCCGGCGACCTGCCGGTGGTGCGGGACGCCGGTCCGACGACCACCCTGCCGCCCTTCTACCTCGTCGACTCCCCGGCGCCGATCACCTGGGACGTCGTCCGCCAGGTCAACAAGGCCGGGGCGTTCGTCACCAGCCGGGCGGTGGTCGACGACCCGCCCACCTTCTGCTCGTCGAGCGAGATCTGCCTGGACGACGGACCGGCCCCGGGGCAGGAGCCCGGCATGGTGTCGTCGCCGACGTCGCCCGACGCCGCGCGCGAGGCCGCGCTGGGCGGCGTCGTCATCGTGCTGGTGATCCTGCAGATCGCGCTGCTCGCCGGGCCGGCGTTTGCTGTGCAGCTGCGACGCCGGCAGCGCGAGCTCGGCCTCGTGGGCGCGTCCGGCGGCGACGCGAAGGTGCTGCGCCGCACGGTGCTGGCCTCCGGTGTCGTCCTGGGTGTGGCCGCGTCGGTCGGCGGTGCGGTGCTCGCGTGGGCCGCGATAGCGGTGATGACGAAGAACGAGTCGCTGCTGGCCCTCTTCTCCTACCCCGGCATCCCGCCCCTGCCGCCGTTCCCTCCCGAGCTGTTCGGCGTCATGGCAGTGGGCATCGTGGCCTCGATCGCCGCCGCGATGGTGCCAGCAGTCGTCGCGGGGCGCGGGGACGTCGTCGACACGCTGCGCGGACGACGTCCCCTGCCGGCCCTGCGCCGGAGCCTGCCGCTCGTCGGCCTCGCGACCGGCGGCCTCGGGCTGCTCGTCATGGTCTACGGCGTGCTGCAGCTCGACGCGGTGATCCTCGGCGTCGGCGTGGTGCTCGGCGAGCTCGGCATCGTGCTGCTGATGCCGTGGATCATCGTGCAGACCGGGCGCTTCGGCGGGCGGCTGCCGCTGGCCGGGCGGCTCGCCGTGCGCGACTCCGGCCGGCACCGCATGCGCACGGCCGCCGCCGCGTGTGCCGTCGCAGCCGCAGCGGCTGCTGCCGTCGGCGTCTCCGCGGCGTACGGCGCCACGGCCACGTACGCGACGAGCACCGATGTCGCGACGCTGCCCGATGTCTCCGTGGTCTACCTGCCGCTCGAGCAGTACGACGAGATGGGCCAGCCCGTCCCGGTCGACGCCGACAAGGTCGTCGCCGAGACGCGCGCCGTCGTCCGGGCTGCCGACCCGGATGCCCGGACAGCGCTGCTCCGCGACGTCGCGCCCGCCGGCCGGCCGCAGTCCGTGCAGGCCGGTGCGGCTTACATCAGCTGCGGGCCGGCCGACGCCGGGATCCTCAGCGACCCGAGCCAGATCCCGTGCTACGGGCGCCAGCCCCAGACATTCCTGCCGAGCAGCTCGTCCGTTGTCGAGGTGTCTCCCGACGATCTGCCCCTCATCCTCGGCCCGGCCGCGCCGCTCGACGAGGCCCGCGCCGCCCTCGAGGAGGGCAAGGCCGTGGTGCTGCAGCCGAACGGCGTCGTCGACGGCAAGGTCACGCTGACGGCGTCGTGGAGCGATCCGGAGACGGGCGCGATGTCGGCGGCCCAGTCGGTCGACGTCCCGGCGATCGAGGTGCTGCGGGGGACGCTGCCGGCGACCGTGCTGGTCTCGTCGCAGACCCTGGCGCGCCCCGACGTCGCGAAGGTGCTGGGCCCGGGTACCTCGGGGCTCATGCTCGCCCAGCCCTCGGAGGCCGATTCCGGGGACCGGCCCACGTTCGTCGAGCGGGTGAACCTCGAGATGGCCCGCAGCGAGCTCGGCGCCGGGGTGAGCGAGTCGCTCGCCCAGACCGACATGACCCTCATCGTGCTGCTGGCCGGCGTCGGCGCCACCGCTCTGCTCGCGCTGCTGGCGGGGCTCATGGTGACGGCGCTCGCGCTGGCCGACGGCCGGGCCGACCACGCCACGCTGCAGGCCGTCGGTGCCGCGCCCCGGGTGCGGCGGGCCGTCGCCGCGGCCACGGCCGGCTACGTCGCCGGGCTCGGCTGCATCGTGGGCGCGGCGTCGGGGCTGGTCGGCTCCTACGTCCTGCTGCCGCTGCTCACCGACGGCCGAGGCTTCGGCGCCCAGAACACGTGGTCGATCCCCTGGCCGATGGTGGGGCTCATCGTCGTCGCCGTGCCGCTGATCACCGCGGGAGTCGCGTGGCTGACGACGCGGTCGCGGGTGGAGCTGACCCGCCGCCTGGACTCGTGATCACCTACCTGCCTGCCTGATCGGTAGGCTTCCGGACCGACGCCGGTCGCGCCCCCAGCGGGGGTCGGGTGCGACCGGCGTCGCCATGCCCGGGGCGGATCCCGGCCTGCGAGACCGGCGTCGTCCACCGCTCTGACCTGCGGATTCGGGGCTGGCCGTGCGGGCCGGTACCCTTCTCCGTGGCGTGCTGGCGCATCCCCCGTCCGGGGGCCCGCCCGGCACGACGACGCACAACCCTCCTGCCACGGAGAGACCGTGGCCGCCAAGTCCAGAGGAGGTGGGTATCGCATGCGTCATTACGAGGTCATGGTGATCCTCGACCCCGATCTCGAGGAGCGCACCGTCGCCCCGAGTCTCGACACGTTCCTCAACGTGGTGAAGCAGGACGGGGGCACCGTCGACAAGGTCGACATCTGGGGCCGCCGCCGTCTGTCCTTCGAGATCAACAAGAAGGCCGAGGGCATCTACGCCGTCCTCGACCTCACCTGCACCCCGGCTGCCGTCCAGGAGCTCGACCGCCAGCTCAACCTCAACGAGGCCGTGCTGCGCACCAAGGTCATGCGCCCGGACGCCAAGTAAGCAGGACGTCCCCCGTGGACGCCGCCCGGCGCGTCGTCCACAGTCCGCGCCCCGGCCGATCGCGATGATCGTCGGAGCGCATCCGTAAGGTCCGGCCCACCAAGCCACTTCTTCCACGCAGAGGTCAGCACTCATGGCACAGGGCGACATCAACGTCACGATCGTCGGCAACCTCACGGGCGACCCCGAGCTGCGGTTCACGCCGTCCGGCTCGGCCGTGGCGAACTTCACCGTCGCCTCGAGCTCGCGCGTGCTCGACCGCCAGACCAACGAGTGGAAGGACGGCGACACCGTCTTCATGCGCTGCAGCGTGTGGCGGCAGTACGCCGAGAACGTCGCCGAGTCGCTCACCCGCGGCACGCGCGTCATCGTCACCGGCCGTCTCAAGCAGCGCAGCTACGAGACCCCGCAGGGCGAGAAGCGCACCGTGGTCGAGCTCGAGGTCGACGACGTCGGCCCGGCTCTGCGCTACGCCACGGCCAAGGTCAACAAGGTCGCGCGCAGCGACGGCGGGGGCTTCGGCGGCGGCGGTGGCGGCCAGCAGGGCGGCGGCTCGTGGGGCGGCAACCAGGGCGGCCAGCAGGCCGACGACCCCTGGGCGTCCTCCGGCCCCGCCAACGGCGGCGGCCAGCAGGGCGGCGGCTCGTGGGGCGGCGGCGCGTCGTACGACGAGCCCCCGTTCTAGTCCGGACCAGCTCGACCCGCGTTCCGGCGCGGCAGCCGGCGGTGCCCGCACCTCCGGCGTCCATCCGACCGACCCCATCCCGGCATGACGCCGGGCTCCCACACAAGGAGCACCACGATGGCCAAGCCTGCTCTTCGTAAGCCGAAGAAGAAGGTCTGCGTCTTCTGCAAGGAGAAGATCGCGCACGTCGACTACAAGGACACGGCGCTGCTTCGGAAGTACATCTCCGACCGCGGCAAGATCCGTGCCCGTCGCGTGAGCGGCAACTGCACCCAGCACCAGCGCGACGTCGCGACCGCGGTCAAGAACGCCCGCGAGATGGCGCTGCTGCCCTACACCTCGACCGCCCGCTAACTCGAAGGAGGCGAACCCAGATGAAGCTCATCCTGACCCAGGACGTCAGCGGTCTCGGCGCCCCCGGCGATGTCGTCGAGGTGAAGGACGGCTACGGCCGCAACTTCCTGCTCCCGCGCGGTCTCGCGACCCCGTGGACCAAGGGCGGGGAGAAGCAGGTCGCCCAGATCAAGCGCGCCCGCGAGGTGCGCGAGGTCCGCGACCTCGACGCCGCCCAGGCGATCAAGGCCTCGCTCGAGGGCCTCAAGGTCAAGGTCCCGGCCCGCGCCGGCGACACCGGCCGCCTGTTCGGTGCGATCACCGTGTCCGACGTCGTCTCCGCGGTCGAGGCCGCGGGCGGCCCGGCCGTCGACAAGCGCAAGGTCACGATCGTCTCGCCGATCAAGACCACCGGCTCGCACAAGGTCGAGGTCCGCGTGCACCCCGAGGTGCTCGCCAACCTCACCGTCGACGTCGTCAGCGCCTGACACAACCCGCGCACGAAGGCCGCCGCCCCGCGAGGGGCGGCGGCCTTCGCCGTCCCTGAGGTCCGCGTGTAACACCAGCATGTGCGGCAAAACCGAGGCGCTTTGCTGCACATGCTGGTGTTACGTGCGTGTCGTCCCCAGGTGCGGGCTTTCTCCCCCGAGGGAGGGCGTGTTGTCGACCCACCCTCCCGGCATGACACAGCATGTGAGGTCCGCTCAGGTCGTTCAGGAACTGGCATCGGCGCTCGGCCCCGGGCCTTGGACCGTCGGACAGGTGCTGGCCGCCGGGTGGTCGCGCGGGCAGCTGCGCAGCGCCGTGACAGCCGGCCGGCTTGTGCGGCCGCACAAGGGTGCGGTGGATCTCCCGTCCGGCGCCGGGAGCACCGCCGCCACCGCGCGAGCCGCGCTGCTGACGCTCTCCCGTCGCGCCGCGCTCAGCCACAGCACGGCGGGTACCGAGCAACGCTTGTGGCTGCCACGCCGGCCGGATCCTCATGAGCACGTGACGGCGCCGGGCGACGCCGACGATCTGCGGAACACCGTCCGAATCCACGGCTGCTCGTTGCCCGAGGAGTGGGTCACGGTGAGGAACGGCGTGAGGATGACGTCTCCTGCGAGGACGGCGGTCGACCTGGCGCGGGGCGCCAGTTTGCCTGACGCCCTCATCGTCCTCGACTCCTTTCTGCGGCTGTGCATCGGCGACGATCCGTCCGACCCTGCACTGGCACGTGGAGACGAGCTCCGTCGCGAAGCCCGCCGCCGCGGCGTGCCGCTTCTGGAGGCGGCGTACCTCGGCGAGTTCGGATGGCCGGGCACGGTCGTGGTCCGCGACGGCATTCCGCTCGCAGATGCAGGGTCGGAGTCGCCGCTCGAGAGCTGGTCGAGGGGCGTCATGATCAAGGAGGCGCTCCCACGCCCCGTCATCGGCGCCCATGTCCAAGGCGCCTCTGGTGCTTGGTACTGGGTGGACTTCCTCTGGGCAGGTGCCGGCGTGATCGGCGAGGCTGACGGCATCGGGAAGTACGGCACCACCGACGACGACGTGCGTCAGGCCATGACTGCAGAACGACGTCGTCAGGCCGACCTCGAGGCGGCCGGCTACGTCGTGATCCGCTGGACCTGGTCGGAGCCCACTGGCCAGTGGCTCAGGCGGCTCAGGCGAGCTCTGGGACGCGCGTAACACCAGCAAGTGCAGCAAACACGGCCGGTTTTGCTGCACTTGCTGGTGTTACACGCGGCCCTAGACCCGGTCGCGGAGGAGCTGGCGGATGTGGGCGACGGTGCCGGGGGTGGCGCGCTCGACCATGGCCAGGACGTCCTCGAAGCCGTCCATGCCGCCGTAGTACGGGTCGGGGACGTCGAGGTCGGACGACGGGTGCGGCAGATCGGCGAGGTCCGGGTCGAAGCGGCGCATCATGACCACCTCGGCGTGCGGGGCGAGCCGGCGCAGGTCGTCGTAGTGCGTGGCGTCCATGGCCAGCAGCAGGTCGGGCTCGTCGTGCGTGGAGAACCACCGCCGGGTGATCTGCTGCGCCCGGTGAGGGTCGCCGTCGTAGCCGTGGGCGCGCAGCACCTCGCGCGTACGCCGGTCGGCCGGATCCCCGACGTGCCACGCGCCGATGCCCGCGGAGTCGACGACGACGTCGTCGCCGAGACCGGCCTCCTCCACCGCGCGCCGCAGCACGTACTCCGCGATCGGCGAGCGGCAGATGTTGCCCGAGCACACCGTCGTGACCCGCAGCGGACGCCGGCTCATCGGTCGCCCCCGACGAGGCGTCCGGGGTGCAGCGCCGTGTACTCGACGACGCAGAACTCCGTGCCCTCGACGTCGGCGAGCACCTCGACCGTGCCCTCGGGGTAGACGTGCTGCTCGCCCGTGCGCGAGCCGCCGAGGCCCTCCACGAGCGCGATGGCGGCCTCGAGGTCGTCGACCTCGAGGTCGAGGTGCAGGCGGGTCTTGGCCGTCTTGGGCTCGGGCACGGGCTGGAAGGTGATGTGCGGACGGTCGGGCACCTCGAGCCGCCGCCAGCCCGGCAGCGGCTCGGAGAGCTCGCCCCCGAGCAGCCCCTGCCAGAACGCCGCGACCCGCACGGGGTCGAGGCAGTCGAGCGTCACCTCGATCCAGCGCACCTGCATGGACCCATCCTCCGACATGCGCGGCTCCGTACCGACGCCGCCGTCTGCCGATCCGCCGAAGCCATAGGGCCCAGGGGGATTCAGCCGCCGGCGTCGCCCAGGGCCGCGGACGCCGGTGCCGACGGGTCGGCCGACGACCGCAGCCACCCGTCGCCGCGCGAGCGCCACCACAGCAGCGCGCCGCGCACGCACATGAACCACGTCAGCGCCCACCACAGCGCGACGACGCCGAGGTCGCGCGCGAGCACCAGCCACGCGGCCGGCAGGAACGCGGCGAGCATCACCAGCCCGGCGCCCGCCAGCCAGCGGCCGTCGCCTGCCCCGATGAGGACGCCGTCGAGCACGAACACCGGCGACGCCAGCGGCTGCATCACCGCGACCACCACGAGCGACGACGCGATGAGCGACCGCACGGCGGGGTCGGAGGAGAACAGGCCGGGCAGCCACGGCGTCGAGAGCAGGACCAGGACGCCGAGCACCGCGCCCGTCGCCGCACCGAGCCGCACGAGCCGCGACGTCACGCCGCGTGCGCCGACCGGGTCGCCCGCGCCGAGGTAGCGCCCGAGCAGCGCCATGCCGGCGATGGCCAGCGCATCGGCCGCGAGCGCGAGCAGCATCCAGACCTGGAAGCTCACGTGGTACGCCGCGAGGTCGACGGCGCCGAGCCGCGCCGCCACCGCCGCGGCCACGAGGAACACGGCACGGAGCACGACGGTGCGCACGAACAGCGGGCCGCCGGTGCGGGCAGCCGAGAGCATCCCCACGCCCGACGGCCGCAGGCCCACTCCGGCGCGGCGCGCCACGCGCCACAGCACCCACCCGTACGCCGCGGCCTGCACCACCTCGGCCGCCGCCGTGGCCGCGGCGGAGCCGCCGATCCCGTAGCCGAGGCCGAGCACGAGCAGCAGGGCCAGCACCAGGTTCGTGCCGACGGCGACGAGGGTGATCAGCAGCGTCGTGCGGGTGTCCTGCAGCCCGCGCAGCACGCCGACGCCGGCCATGGCCATGAGCGCGGCCGGGAAGCCGAGCGCGACCACGTGCAGGTAGGTGACGGCGTACGGGACGACGTCGGGCGGCGCTCCGAGCGCGACGACGAGCGGCTCGGCCAGCAGCCAGGTCAGCAGGGCGACGACGACCCCGAGGCCGAGCCCGAGCGCCATGCCCTCGACGCCCTCGGAGACCGCGGCGTCCATCCGGCCCTCGCCGACCCGCCGCGCGACCGACGACGTCGTGGCGTAGGCGAGGAAGATGCACAGGCCCAGGACGAGGCTCACCAGCGTGGACGCCGCGCCCAGCCCGGCCAGCGGGAGGGTGCCCAGGGTGCCGACGACGGCGGCGTCGACGAGGAGGAACAGCGGCTGCGCTACGAGCGCGCCGAGGGCCGGCACCGCGAGGCGCAGGATCTCCCGCAGCGACCCGGGCTCCCGCCGCGCCGGCCCTCCGGCCGGCGTCCCGTCGTCCGGCCGGAGCGGGACGGAGGGGTCGTCGGGCGTCACCCGCGACATCCTGCCGGGCGCGCCTCCCGCGGCGTCCGCCCGGCCGTCCTCGATGCCGCACGCTGAGCCACGGACAGGGGCCGGGTAGGGACGCCGCCCACTCGAGCGGGTACGGCACGAGTCGAGCACCCGGGTCGGCGTGAGACGTACCCGTCTCGCCCACCGGTCGCGACGGGCGCCCGGGCGTTCACCTGCTGGACACCCGCACGAAGTTTCTTCCCTCCCCAGGGGGTGGACAGCATCGCCGCAGGTCAGCGGGCTGCCCCGGAAGCGGGGACACAGTTATCCCCGGGTTGTCCACATGCCGCCCACGGCCCCGCCCCGCACCATCCCCAGGGTTGTCCACACCCTTGTCCCCAGGGCGGATTGAGCCCGGACGGCACGCGCACCTAGGTTCCGGCGGGTGCCTGTCGGACCCCCGGCGTAGATCTTGTCGCGGGACCGCGACGGGCGGGCGTGGCGAGCGAGGACCCACCGGTCCCGACGAGGAGGATGTCCAGCGTGAGCGTCGTCGAGCTGCCCCCGCGCGACGATCAGGCGCCCGGCGGCCAGGGCGACCCGGGCCGCACCCCGCCGCAGGACGTCGCCGCCGAGCAGTCCGTCATCGGCGCGATGCTGCTGAGCAAGGACGCCATCGCCGACGTCGTGGAGACCCTCCGCGAGCAGGACTTCTACCGTCCGGCCCACCAGCTGATCTACGGCACGATCCTCGACCTCTACGGCCGCGGCGAGCCGGCCGACGCCGTCACCGTGTCCGCCGAGCTGACCAAGATCGGCGAGCTCGGCCGCGTCGGCGGGGCGCCGTACCTGCACACCCTCGTGGCCTCGGTGCCCACCGCCGCCAACGCCGGCTACTACGCGCGCATCGTCCAGGAGCGCGCGGTGCTGCGCCGCCTCGTCGAGGCCGGCACCCGCATCGTGCAGATGGGCTACACCGGCGACGGCGAGGTCGACCAGATCGTCGACCGCGCGCAGGCCGCGGTGTACGACGTCACCGACAAGCGCACGAGCGAGGACTACCTGCCGCTGTCCGCCGTCATGGAGGGCACGCTCGCCGAGATCGACGCGATCGCCAACCGGGGCGGCGTGCTCGCCGGCGTCCCGACGGGGTTCGCCGACCTCGACGGCCTCACCAACGGCCTGCACTCCGGCCAGATGATCGTCGTGGCCGCCCGTCCCGCGATCGGCAAGTCCACGCTCGGCCTCGACTTCGCGCGGGCGGCGTCGATCAAGCACGGGCTCACCAGCGCCATCTTCAGCCTGGAGATGAGCCGCAACGAGATCGCGATGCGCCTGCTGTCGGCCGAGGCGCAGATCTCGCTGTCCAACCTGCGCGGCGGCACCATGTCCGACAACGACTGGCAGAAGCTCGCGCGCAAGATGAGTGCCGTCGCCGAGGCGCCGCTGTTCATCGACGACTCGCCGAACATGACGATGATGGAGATCCGCGCGAAGTGCCGGCGGCTCAAGCAGCGCCACGACCTCCGCCTCGTCATCATCGACTACCTCCAGCTGATGACGTCCGGCAAGAAGGTCGAGAGCCGCCAGCAGGAGGTGTCGGAGTTCTCCCGGTCGCTCAAGCTGCTGGCCAAGGAGCTCGAGGTCCCCGTGGTCGCGATCTCCCAGCTCAACCGCGGTCCGGAGCAGCGCACCGACAAGCGCCCCATGGTCAGCGACCTCCGCGAAAGTGGTTCGATCGAGCAGGACGCCGACATGGTGATCCTGCTGCACCGCGAGGACGCCTACGAGCGCGAGTCGCCGCGCGCGGGCGAGGCCGACTTCATCGTGGCCAAGCACCGCAACGGCCCCACCGCCACCGTCACGGTCGCATTCCAGGGCCACTACTCCCGCTTCGTCGACATGGCCCAGACCTGACCGCGGCCGGTATCCCATGAGCGCGTTGGACTTCCGGCTTGCTCTGTCGGCGCCCGAGCTGGTGGCTGCTCCGGTCGCAGCCGCGCTGCAGGCTCTGCCAGCCGACGTCGCGGCGCGGATCGAGGCCGCGGCGATCGATCCGGGCCTCGCCGACACCGCGGAGTTCTGCGCCGCGTACGACCAGCCGCTTGAGGCCTCGGCCAACTGCATCGTCGTCGCAGGCCGGCGCGGCGAGACGACGACCTACGCCGCGTGCGTCGTGCTGGCCACCACGCGCGCCGACGTCAACGGCACGGTGCGCCGCCTGCTGGGCGCCAGGCGGGCGAGCTTCGCGCCGATGGACGACGCCGTGGCCCTCACGGGCATGGAGTACGGCGGCATCACGCCGATCGGCCTGCCCGACGACTGGCGGCTGCTGATCGACAGCCGGGTGACGACGGTCGGCCGCGCGATCATCGGCGCCGGCATCCGCGGAGCCAAGCTGTGGCTGCCGGGCGAGGTGCTCGCACAGCTGCCACAGGCAGAGGTCGTCGACGGCCTCGCCGCTCCGCTGGCTTGAGCCGGCGAGCCTGAGCCGGAACATGCCCGCACTGGAGGGGTGAGGCGTCGGTTTGCCGACGCGTCACCCATCCCAAGCGAGGACGCCGGCGCGCCTAAGGTGAGGCCATGGTGCGTGCGAGCTGGTTCGAGATCCCCGTGACCGACCTCGACCGGGCGGTGGCCTTCTACGAGGCCGTGTTCGCGGTGACCCTCGAGCGCGATGCCAGCGAGGGCGAGGAGGCCGCGTACTTCCCCGCCGGAGACGGGCCCGTCGGCTCGGCCGGCGCGCTCGTGAAGGGCGAGTCCTACGTGCCGTCGATCGACGGCACCCGGGTCTACCTCGAGTTCGCCGACATCGACGGCGCGGTCGAGCGGGCTGTCGCCGCGGGCGGCTCCGTGCTGTTCGCGCCCACCGAGGTCGACGACACCCTGGTCGCGGAGATCCGCGACTCGGAGGGCAACCGGGTCGCCCTGCGCGCCGACCTCGAGGACCCCGACGACGACCTCGACGACGAGCTCGAGCGTCTCCTCGACACCGACGGCGACGACGCGCTCGACACCTGAGCACGGCCGGGTGCGCATATCCATCGCCCGCGCGGGGTGACGGCGCGGCGTCCGGCAAGGGGTGGGATGGGGTCGAGGGGGGACCTCGTCGCCCGGCCTGTGCCGGGCCTGTCGGAGGGGTGGTTCCACATGGCACAGAGCCCGTCGGTGGTCAGGACGAGCGGCTGGGTGTCGTTCGCCGGCTGGATGCTCCTGCTCGCCGGGATCTGGCAGGGCTTCCTCGGCCTGCTCGGCGTGGTGGGCGACGACTTCTACGTCGTCGGGCAGAACTGGATCGCCAAGCTCGACGTCACCACGTGGGGCTGGATCCACCTGGCGCTGGGCGTCCTGCTGTTCGTCACCGGCATCTTCGTCCAGCTCGGCCGTCCCTGGGCCACGTGGCTGGGCATCATCGCCGCGGGGCTGTCGGCGATCGGCCTGTTCGTCTGGGCGCCGTACTACCCGGTGTGGGCGGTCACCGTCCTTGTCGTCGACGTGCTGGTGATCTACGGCCTGGCCGCCCACGGCGGGGAGGTGGGCAACGAGAGCCCGGGCGGGATCCCCGGCCTCTGAGGCCTGTCCATACGCCACGCTGTGCAGCCGCCCGGCTGCACAGCGTGGTATCCGGCTCGCTCGGACGGCCGAATCCGCTGTGACATCGTTTACATCGCCGTCATGTCCCGGACCCCCGAGGGCCTGGGCTGTGCCTACCCTCGAAGGGTGATCAGCACGCCCGCACCCGAGCCCACCCCCTCCGGCTGGGCCGTCCGCGACGCCCGCCTGGTGGTGCGCCGCCTGCTCGACGTCGCCGGCGACACCGGCACCCGCCCGGTCGTGGTCGCCGTCGACGGCCGCTCCGGCAGCGGCAAGTCGACCGTCGCCGACCGCATCGCCGCGCTGGTTCCGGGCGCTGTCGTCGTCCGCACCGACGACGTGGCCTGGCAGCACTCCTTCTTCGACTGGGACGCCCTGCTCGCCGAGCACGTGCTCGAGCCGGTGCGCAGCGGCGACGACGTCGAGTTCCGGCCGCCGGGCTGGGAGGCCCACGACCGCGACGGCGCGATCGAGGTGCCCGCGGGCGCCAGCCTCGTCGTCGTCGAGGGCGTCGGCGCCTCCCGGGGGGCCCTGGCCGACCAGTACGACGCGATCGTGTGGGTGTCGTCCGACGAGGACGAGCGCCGGCGCCGCGGACTGCTGCGCGACGTCGAGCTCGGCCGCACCCCGGACGAGGCCGAGGCGTTCTGGGACGAGTGGGATGCGGCCGAGGTGCCCTTCCTCGCTGACGACCGGCCCTGGGAGCGGGCGCACGTCGTCGTGTGCGGAACACCCGAGCTCATCGGCCTCGCGCCGGACGACGACGACCTCGTCGTGGTCTCGTCGGCCGCGCGGGCTGCTGCCTGATCCCTACGCCGCGGGCGGGGGCTGCTTGCCCAGCCGCTCGCCGCTGACCACGAGCGCCACGCCGGCGACCACCACGGCGCCGCCGAGCAGGAGCCCGGCCGTGAGCGGCTCGCCGAGCACGAGCGCCCCCAGAGCCACCGCGACCACGGGGTTGACGTAGGCGTAGGTGCTCACGAGCGAGAGCGGCGCGTGGTCGATCAGCCAGACGAACGCCGAGAACGTGATGAGCGAGCCGACGACGACGAGGTAGACCCAGCCCGCCCACGACCGCGGCGTGGCGTCGAGCATCTGGCCGATCTGCTCGCCGCGCAGCAGCCCGACGAGCACGAGGGCGAGGCCGCCGAAGAGCATCTCGTAGGTGCTCATCACCAGCGGATCGCGCGGCGTGGGGATGCGCGGCTGCAGGAACGACCCGCCGGCCCAGCTCGCGGCACCGATGACGATGAGCAGCGACCAGAACGCCCGCTGCGACGACGTCGCGTCGCCGACGGTGGCGACGTCCGAGCTCGGCAGCACGAGGATCGCGACGCCGAGCAGGCCCGTGCCGACGCCGAGCCAGGTCACCAGCCGCGGCCGGTCGCCGGTGAACGTGCGCAGCAGGACGATCCACACCGGGGTGACCGCGACGAGCAGCGCCGCGACCCCTGTGGGCACGTAGCGCTCCGCCAGCGTCACCGTGCTCATGCCGACGCCGAGCAGCATGACGCCGACCAGCGCCGCGCCCCCCAGCTCGGCGCGCGTGACCCGCAGCCGGCCGGCTCCTTGGCGCGCCACCACGATCAGGCCGAGGATCGGCGCGGCCACGAGGAAGCGCAGCCCGATCGACACCTGTGGCGGCATCGACTCGATCGCCAGCCGGATCCCGAGGTAGGTCGAGCCCCAGACGAGGTAGACCAGCCACAGGGCGGCCCAGACCTTCGCCGGCGACGCGGGGAGCGGGGCGCCGCGGCGGGCTGGCGGCTCGGCGAGCTCCTCGAACTCCGGGACGGCGGTCACGGGCGCTCATCCTGCACCCTTCGGGCCCGAACGATGCAGGCGCCCTGAGCGTTCCCGGAGATTCGCGCCGCAAGTGGTGCGACTGCGACCACCGTCGGTGACGACTCAGGTCGGCCTAACCGAGCACTGGGCGATCTGCACGGGAGGGGGCCCGTCCTGCTCGCAGGTGAGCCTTGCCTGGGCGATCCAGTTCACAGCGATATGCGGGAGAAGCCCGGTCGTTCGGGAGCAAAGTGACCACAGCACATTCCGCGTGCGTCTTTTGTCCGTGAGGGGTTGCCCTATGAACGCGCTCGATCTTGCGCGGTGGCAGTTCGGTATCACGACCGTCTACCACTTCCTCTTCGTGCCGCTGACCATCGGCACATCGATGCTCGTCGCCATCATGCAGACCGCCTGGGTCCGCACCGGCGACGAGAAGTGGCTCAAGGCCACCAAGTTCTTCGGCAAGCTGTTCCTGATCAACTTCGCGATGGGTGTCGTCACCGGCATCGTCCAGGAGTTCCAGTTCGGCATGTCGTGGAGCGACTACTCCCGCTTCGTCGGCGACATCTTCGGCGCGCCGCTGGCCGTCGAGGGCCTGGCGTCGTTCTTCCTCGAGTCGACCTTCCTCGGCCTGTGGATCTTCGGCTGGGACCGCCTGCCCAAGAAGCTGCACCTCGCGACCATCTGGGCCGCCGCGATCGGCACGATGCTGTCGGCGTACTTCATCCTCGCCGCCAACTCGTTCATGCAGCACCCCGTGGGTTACACGTTCAACCCTGAGACGAACCGGGCCGAGCTGATCGACTTCGGTGCAGTGCTCTTTCAGAACACGACCGTAGCGACGTTCTTCCACGTGATCGCATCGGCGTTCCTGGTCTCCGGCGTCATGCTCGTCGGCGTCAGTCTGCTGCTCATGATGAGCGGCAAGGCGGCGGACGCCATGCGCAAGAGCCTGACGGTCGGCATCATTTCGACGATCATCGCCGGCATCGCCGTCATGTACACCGGCGACGTGCAGGCGAAGATCATGGTGCAGCAGCAGCCGATGAAGATGGCGGCCGCCGAGGCGCTGTACGAGACGCAGGAGAACGCGCCGTTCAGCCTCATCACGATCGGCAACCTCGACGGGTCCGAGGCGTACTGGGCGATTGACATTCCCGGCCTGCTCTCGTTCATGGCGACCGGCAACTGGACCGGCCCCGAGAGCACCGTTCAGGGCATCAACAACCTTCAGGCGGAGTACGAGCAGAAGTACGGCCCCGGTGAGTACGCGCCGTACGTGCCCCTCGTGTTCTGGGCGTTCCGCGCGATGATCGGGCTCGGCATGCTCGGCGTGCTGTTCGCGCTGTTCGTGTGGTGGCGCACCCGTAAGGGCAAGCTCCCCTCTGGCCGCTGGCTCAAGGTCGCGGCAGGCTCCGCGCTGCTGTTCCCGCTCATCGGGATCTCCGCGGGCTGGATCTTCACCGAGATGGGCCGCCAGCCGTGGATCGTATACAGCCTGATGAAGACCGAGGCCGGCGTGTCGCCGACCCTCACCACGACTCAGGTCTGGATCTCGATCATCACGTTCACGCTTCTCTACGGAGCACTCGCGGTGGTCACCGTGGGTTTGATGATCCGTCAGGTGAAGATCGGTCCTCCCGAGAGCGACCAGCTCGAGACGGCCGATGCCAACTCCGGTCAGCCCCTGACCTTCTCGTACTGATGGATAGGGAGTAACTGACCATGAGCCTCGAGATGCTCCAGAACGTCTGGTTCCTGCTGATCGCCGTCCTCTGGATCGGCTACTTCGTCCTCGAAGGGTTCGACTTCGGGGTCGGCATCCTGCTCCCGTTCCTCGGCAAGAACGAGGCGGAGCGGCGCACCATCGTCACCACGCTCGGCCCGGTCTGGGACGGCAACGAGGTCTGGCTGCTCGTCGCGGGCGGCGCCACCTTCGCGGCCTTCCCGGAGTGGTACGCCACGCTGTTCAGCGGCTTCTACCTCCCGCTGCTGCTCATCCTGGTCGCGCTGATCATCCGCGGCGTCGCGTTCGAGTTCCGCAGCAAGCGGGGCAGCGCGACGTGGCGCAAGCGCTGGGACGCCGCGATCTTCGTCGGCTCGTTCCTCCCCGCGCTGCTGTGGGGCGTCGCCTTCGCCAACATCGTCGAGGGCGTCCCGATGATCAAGAACCCTGCGGGCGGCAGCCTGTACGACGGCGGGTTCTTCAACCTGCTCAACCCGTACGCGCTGCTCGGCGGTCTCGTCACGCTCACGCTCTTCGTGACGCACGGCGCGATCTTCCTCGCACTCAAGACCGACGGCGAGATCCGGGTGCGGGCCAACAAGACGGCCGGCCAGGTCGGTCTGGTGGCCGCGGTGCTGGCGGTGGCGTTCGGTCTCTGGACGCAGTTCGCCAACAGCAACAACACGGTCGTCAGCTGGGTGTTCCTCATCGTCGCCGTCGTCGCGTGGGTCGCCGCTCTCGGCGCCAACCGCCTCGGCCGCGAGGGATGGGCGTTCATCTTCTCGTCGGTCACCATGCTCGGCGTCGTCTCGTTCCTGTTCGCCTGCCTGTTCCCGAACGTGATGCCCTCGAGCACCGTCGCGGAGGCCACGCTGACGATCCGGAACGCCTCGAGCACCGAGTACACGCTCACGGTGATGACCTGGGTCGCGGTGATCCTCACCCCGATCGTCCTGATCTACCAGAGCTGGACGTACTGGGTCTTCCGCAAGCGCCTCAGCCCGAGCCAGATCCCGAACCCGGAGAAGGGCTCGCTGGACCTCCCCCACGAGGTCTCGGTCTGACTCGCGAGAGTCACCGCTTAACCTAGGCCGGTGCCACGACCGCTCGACCCTCGACTGCTGCGATACGCACGCGGAGTCCGCAGCCTTCTGATCGGGTCGGTGGCCGTGGCGGCCGGGACGGCGGTACTGGTCGTCGCCCAGGCTTTCTGCCTGGGCGACGCCATTTCCGGGGTGTTCATCGACGGCGAGAGCCTGTCCGACGTCCTGCCGGTCATCGGGCTGCTCGCCGCCATCGTGCTGGGCCGTGCGCTGCTGTCGAGCGCGGGCGACGTGCTCGCGCAGCGCATGGCCACCCGCACGTCGCGCGAGCTGCGCGCGCAGCTGCTCGCGCACGTGGTGCGGCTCGGCCCGGTGTGGCTGTCCGGCGAGCGCCGCGGCCAGGTGGCCACGCTCGCCACGCGCGGCATCGACTCGGTCGAGCCCTACGTCGCGCGCTACCTGCCGCAGCTGGTCATCGCCGTCGTCGTGCCGATCACGGTCGGCTTCGCGATCCTCACCCAGGACCTGCTCGCCGCTGTGCTCGTCGCGGTCACCGCGCCGCTGATCCCGGTGTTCATGGCGCTCATCGGCATGTACACGCAGTCGGCGACCGCCAAGCAGTGGTCGACGCTGGGCGTGCTGTCCGGCCACTTCCTCGACGTCGTCGCCGGCCTGCCCACGCTCAAGGCCTTCCGCCGCGAGGGTGCGCAGTCCGACCGCATGGCCGAGGTCGACCGGCAGTACCGCAAGGCCACCATGGGCGTGCTGCGGGTGTCGTTCCTGTCGTCGTTCGCCCTCGAGCTGCTGGCCACGCTGTCGGTGGCGATCATCGCGGTGGCCATCGGCCTGCGGCTGGTCAACGGCGAGATGGATCTGCGCACCGGCCTCGTCGTCCTCATCCTCGCCCCGGAGGTCTACCTGCCGATCCGCCAGGTCGGCGCCCAGTTCCACGCCGCGGCCGACGGCATCGACGCCGCCGAGCAGGTCTTCGCCGTGCTCGGCACCGAGCCCGCGACGTCGGGCACCCGCACCGACGTGCCGCCGGGCCCCGTCGTGGTGGACGGCGTCTCGGTGGTCTACCCGGGCTCCGACCTGGTGTCGCTGGCCCCCGTGTCGCTCGCGCTCGAGCCGGGGCGCGTCGTCGCGGTCGTCGGGCCGTCAGGTGCCGGCAAGACCACGCTGCTCGCCGCGCTGCAGGGCTTCGTCGCGCCGTCGGGCGGGTCGATCACCGCGGGCGGAGTCGACCTGCGCGACCTCGACCCCGCGACGTGGCGCGCACGGCTCGGCGTCGTCGCGCAGGACCCGGTGCTCGTCGGCCCCACGGTGGCCGACGACGTGCGGCTGCGTCGGCCGTCGGCGTCCGACGCCGAGGTGGAGGCCGCCCTGCGCGGCGCGGGCCTCGACCCCGCGACCCTGCCCGCCGGCGCCGCGACCCGCGTGGGCGACCTCGCCTCCGATGTGTCGGCCGGCCAGCGCCGCCGGGTCGCACTGGCCCGCGTGCTGCTCGACCGCCCACCGCTGGTGCTCCTCGACGAGCCGACGGCCGGCCTCGACGACATCGCCGAATCGGAGGTCGTGTCGGCCGTGCGCCGGCTCGCGGCCGACGGCAGCGCGGTGGTCGTCGTGGCGCACCGGCCGTCGCTGGTCGAGGCCGGCGACACCGTCGTCGAGCTCAGTGCGGCGGAGGTGACGTCGTGAGCGCCCCCGCCGTGACCTCCGGCTCGCCCGTGCGCCGCCTGCTGCCGTGGCTCGCGTCCTACCGCGGACGCCTCGGCCTCGGGATCTTCCTCGGCTTCATGGCGATCGGCTGCGGGGTCGCGCTGCTCGCGACGTCGGCCTGGCTCATCTCGTCGGCCGCGCTGATGCCGCCGATCCTCACCCTCGAGGTGGCGATCGTCGGCGTCCGCGCGTTCGGCATCGGCAAGGGCGTCTTCCGCTACGCCGAGCGGATCGTGTCGCACGACGCCGCGTTCCGGGCGCTGTCGAAGCTGCGGCTCGCGGTCTACGACCGGCTCGCCGTCGTCGCGCCCGCGGGCGTGCCGGCGTACCGCCGCGGCGACCTGCTCGAGCGGCTCGTGCGCGACGTCGACGCGACGCAGGACCTCCCGCTGCGCGTGGTGCTCCCCTACGCGTCGGGCGCGCTCGTCGCGCTGGCCTCGGTGGTGCTCGCGTTCTTCATCCTGCCCGTGGCCGCGGTCGTGCTCGGCGTCTCGCTGCTGCTCGCGGCCACGCTCGTGCCCTGGATCACCGCGCGCGCCGCGGCCGACGCCGAGCGCGCGAGCGCCCCGGCGAGGGGTGCGATGAACGCCGACGTGCTCACGCTGCTCGACGGCGTTGCCGACCTGTCGGTGTCGGGCGCCGCGCCTGCGTGGCTCGACCGGCTCGCCGCCGACGACCGCCGCATCGACGGGCTGTCGGCGCGGTCGGCGCGCGCGTCGGGGCTCGCGTCCTTCCTCGGGATCCTGCTGTCGGGCGGCGCCGTCGTGGTGATGCTGCTCGTCGCCATCCCGGCGGTGCGCTCCGGCGAGCTGGTCGGCGTCAACCTCGCGGTGCTCGCGCTGCTGCCCCTCGCGACGTACGAGGCCGTCGTCGCGATGCCCACTGCTGCACTGGCTCTCGGCCGTGTGCGGGGATCTGCGCAGCGGGTCGTCGAGGTGCTCGACGCCGTCGACCCCGTTCCGGACCCCGTGTCGCCGGCTGCTCCGCCGTCCGGCGTCGTGGGGGTGGCCCTCGCGTCGCTGTCGGCGTCGTGGCCGTCCGGGCCGCGGGTGCTCGACGGGCTCTCCCTCGACGTCGGCGCGGGCGAGCGCGTGGGGATCGTCGGCGCGTCGGGCTCCGGCAAGTCCACCTTGCTCGCGGTGCTGGCCGGGTTCCTGCCGTACGAGGGGTCGGTGCGGCTCGGCGGGGTGGAGCTGCGCGACATGCGCGGATCCGACGTACGCGGCGTCGTCGGCTGGTGCCCGCAGCTGCCGCACGTGTTCGACACCTCCGTCGTCGAGAACGTCCGGCTCGCGCGACCGGACGCGTCGGACGACGACATCCGCGCTGCTGTCGACGCCGTCGGGCTCGGCCCCTGGATCGACGCCCAGCCGCACGGCCTGTCGACGTCGGTGGGCGACCACGGCGCGCTGATGTCCGCCGGCCAGCGTCAGCGCCTCGGCGTCGCGCGGGTGCTGCTCGGCGGGCACCCCGTCGTCCTGCTCGACGAGCCCACGGAGCACCTCGACGAGGAGACCGCCGAGGTCGTCGCCGCCGAGCTGCTCCGCGCGCTCGAGGGCCGCACCGTCCTGTGGGTGGCCCACCGCCCCCACGGCCTCGCCGCCCTCGACCGGACGATCCGCCTCGACTGACCGGACGCGTGTAACAGCCTGAGATGGGCCAAAGCCCGGCTCTTCTGCCCCACTTCAGGGTGTGACACGCGGACCTCTCCGGCCGTGCAACCTTTCTGGCGGGCTCGGGCGTGACAGTGGGTGGAGGACGGCGGGGAGCCGTCCCGCGAGAGGGGCAGTCGATGACCACCAGGCCGGAGTTCGCGGAGTTCGTCTCCGCGCGCTCGCCGGCGCTGCTGCGGACGGCGTACCTGCTGACGGGCGACTGGGCCCTCGGCGAGGACCTGCTGCAGACCGCGCTCGCGAACTGCTGGCGGAGGTGGGACCGGCTCTCCGACCATCCGGAGCCCTACGTCCGCCAGGCCATGCTCACGACGTTCCTCTCGTGGCGGCGCCGTCGGTGGAACGGCGAGGTGCCGACCGGCGAGATGCCCGAGCACGGGTACGCCGACAGCACCGGCGCGGTCGACGAGCGCGACGCCGTGTGGGCGGCGCTGCGCCGGCTGCCCAAGCGGCAGCGGGCCGTCGTCGTCCTGCGCTACTTCGACGACCTCAGCGAGCAGGAGACCGCGCGCCTGCTCGGGGTGACGGTCGGCACCGTGAAGAGCCAGGCGAGCCGCGCGCTCGCTGCGCTCCGGGTCGACGCCGAGCTGGCGGACGGCCGCACCGCAGACGTGACGACGATGGGCGAGGTGGGTTGAGATGCCGATGACCGAGGACGAGCTGCGCGCCGCACTGCGCAGCCGCACCGACTCCGCGCCGAGCACGCCCGGCCTCGCCGACCGCGCCGAGCGCCAGGGACGCCGTCAGCAGACCGGCGCCCGCGCCGCCGGAGCCGTGGCGCTCGTGGCGGTGATGGCCGTGGCAGCAGCCGCAGTGCTGCCGCGGATCACCGCGCAGACGCCGGTCCCGCCCGCCACCAGCAGCCCGTCGCCGTCCGAGTCCCAGCCGGGCCAGCCGACGGACGGTTCCCGCTACGAGGCCACCGCCACGATCGACGGTCTGGCGACGACCGCCTCCGGGCCGCAGAAGGTCGACGGCACCGGGCCCTTCGAGGTCGAGCTCACGGTGGAGAACCGCTCGGGCTCGGCGTGGACGGGCACCATCGGCGTCGGCGTGGTCGCCACGACCGCAGTGCCGGGCTGGTACGACGGCGCCATCTTCGAGCTGGCTCCCGACGCCGACCTCGAGAAGGCCGGCAACTTCGGCGCGACCCTGCTC
Source organism: Actinomycetota bacterium (assembly GCA_020161245.1). Classification (GTDB taxonomy): domain Bacteria; phylum Actinomycetota; class Actinomycetes; order S36-B12; family CAIYMF01; genus Longivirga. The sequence goes on from JAIUOK010000003.1 coordinate 104,778, forward strand.
GAGGACGACCGGCAGTTCCAGGGCGTCATGTTCCAGGAGGACGCCAGCGCCCTGCCCATCACGATCCCTGCGGGCGACTCCCGCACGTGGAAGGTCGCGCTCGCGCGCAACACCGGTACGGCCGTCCTGGGCCCGGTGACGGGCTGGGTCGCGTTTGTGCAGCGACAGGGCAGCGGGACGACGCCGGTCGACGTCGGGTCCGGCTACCCCGTCACCGTGACCCCGGCGACCAGCGACCTCCCCTGCGCGACGGTGAGCATCTCCAGCTTCGACAAGGGCGCGCCCGGACCGTGGGGCCTCGACTATGCCGCGACGACGACCGTCGGCTCGAACGGCAAGGCGACGTGGACCGAGATTCCCGGCGTCGACTCCGGCGGCGGCTCGAACGTCGACTCGACGCAGGGGAGCGACGTCCGCACTACCACCGTCATCCGCGCTCTCGCCGATGCCGGGGCGGGCGAGGCGACCGGGTACGGCGCCGGCCGGCCCGACCAGCCGTCGAGCATGGCCCCGGGCTCCTATGTCGCCTACAGCGCCGTGCGCACCGTCCAGATCACCTTCTCCGGCACCTGCGGCCCGAGCGGCGAGCCGATCTCGGGCACCTGGACGACGTACGCCGACACTACCGAGGCCGTGCTCGACTGCTCGACGCCTCCGGCACCGGGCACTGCTGCGGCCAAGGCCAAGGCCTACTGCCCGAAGGACTGAGCCGCTGACCCTCTGCTGAGACTGATCGTGTGGGGGCTTCCCCCGGGGTGTAAACGCCCGCACGATCAGTCTCGGCTGTGGGCTAGAACGTCCAGACCTCGGTGATGGTCGGCTTCTCGACGGCGCCTGTGCTGCGATACGTGGCGCGGGCGCCGTCGTTGTCGGGCTCGGTCGAGGTCCACGCGCCGTAGCAGCCGCGCTCCCGTGCGACGTCGAGGATCGCCTCGACCAGGGCCCGTCCGATGCCGCGGCCCCGGGCGGCCTCGTCGACGCCGAGCTCGTAGACGAACAGCTCGCGGCCCTTGTCCGGGTGCACCATCTCGACGCCGGTGACGAAGCCGACCGGCCGGCCGGCGTCCCAGGCGAGCAGCAGGTGGTGGCCGGGCTCGGCGAGGAAGGCCGCCGTCGCCTCGGGGGTCGGGAGGCCGTCGAACAGACGCGCCGCCGCCCGCACCTCGGGCGCTGACGTGGCCCGCCGGATCTCCACCACGCCACCATGGTCCGACGCCGGCCCCCTCCGCGCCTGGGGATTTCCCTCCGCATGAGGGCACCCCCTGTCCGGTTCTATGAGTCATGGGGACCCCTCATCATTGATGAGGGGTCCCCATGACCAGTAGAGCCGGACGACAGCGCCACCCATGGCGGACGTGGCCCGGCCCGTGAGGGGGCGGTCGAGGTGCGGGGCGGCGCATCCGCCGGGACGATCGACGGCGTGAGGCTGCTGTTCGCCGACCAGCTCGGTCCGCACTTCTACGCCGACCTGGCCGACGACGAGCAGGTGCTCCTCGTCGAGTCCCGCCAGGCGTTCCGACGCCGTCGCGCTCACCGGCAGAAGGCCCACATCATCCTGACTGCCCTGCGCCGCCTCGCCCACGATCTCGACGGCCGGGCCATCCTCGTCAGCGCGCCGTCGTACGGCGAGGCGCTGGCCGGCCTCGGGATCGATCCGCGCGAGGTCAGCGTCGTCGACCCCACGTCGTACGCCGCGCGGCGCTGGGTGCGCGAGCAGGGCATGACGGTCCTGCCCGCCCGGGGATTCACCCTGGGGGAGAACGACTTCCAGGACTGGCTGGGCACGCGCCGGCCGATCTTGGAGGACTTCTACCGCTGGCAGCGGCGCCGTCTCGGCATCCTCATGGAGCCCGACGGCGAGCCCGAGGGCGGCCGGTGGAACTTCGACGCCGACAACCGCCTGCCGCCGCCGAAGAAGCAGCGAACCCTCGGCCTGCCGGAGCCGGCGTACCCGGTCGAGGACTCGATCGACGCCGAGGTGCGCGCAGAGCTCGACACGTGGGACGACGTCGTCCTCGTGGGCGACGACGGGCCGCGCCGGTTCGCGTCCGGCCGAGCCGAGGCGCTCGCCGCTCTCGACGACTTCGTGACGTACCGCCTCGCGACGTTCGGGCCCTACGAGGACGCCGTCCTCGAGGGCGACTGGGTGATGGCGCACAGCCTGCTCTCGGTGCCGATGAACCTCGGCCTGCTCGACCCGCTCGAGGTGGTCGATGCCGTCGTCGAGGCGTACCGCGCCGGCGGCATCCCGCTGCAGAGCGCCGAGGCGATGGTGCGCCAGGTCGTCGGCTGGCGCGAGTGGGCCTGGCAGCTCTACTGGGCGCTCGGCGAGGAGTACGCCGACGGCAACGCCCTCGGCGCGACGACGCCGCTGCCGGACTGGTTCGCCGAGCTCGACGCCGACGCCGTGCAGGCCGCGTGCCTGCGCAGCGCGCTGCGCGACGTGCGCGACCGCGGCTGGTCGCACCACATCGTGCGGCTCATGGTGCTGGGCAGCTGGGCGCTGCAGCGCGGATACGAGCCGCGCCAGACAGCGGCGTGGTTCCGCGACTCGTTCCTCGACGGCTACGACTGGGTGATGGTCACCAACGTCGTCGGCATGGCGCTCTACGCCGACGGCGGGCGGATGGCCACCAAGCCCTACGCGTCGGGCGGCGCCTACCTCGACCGGATGACCGACCACTGCAGGGGCTGCGTCTACTCGCCGAAGGTGCGGGTGGGGCCCACCGCGTGCCCGTTCACCGCGGGCTACTGGGCCTTCCTCGACCGCCACGAGCCGCAGCTGCGCGGCAACCACCGGCTCGCCCAGCCCTACGCCGGCCTGCGGCGGCTCGCCGACCGCGACGCCGTCGTCGCCCAGGAGCACGCCCGAGGGACCGCCGCCCCCTGAGCGCAGCCGCACGCAGCGACCCCGGCACCCCGAACCGCTCCGGCCATGAAGGCAACCGAGCAGAGGGGGCCTTCACGAGGCAGCGGCGCCGGGGGCGGCCCGGGGCCGGGCTGTCGGTCCCCCGTCGCCCGACAGCCCGACCGGCTCGGGGTGAGGCGCGGGGCCCGGCGGGGCAGTGCCGGGCCCCGGTGGCTGCCGCGCATCCGCACGTCACCTGGGGGCAGCTGACGCACGGGGTCCATGGCACTGTCCCCGGGCGGCAGCCACGAGCCGCCGTGCGAACCAGGGGCCAGCCGCACGGAGGACTCCGCCTCCTCACCAGCATCGGTTGCCACCCGCTGTCGGAGAAACCTCGACGCGTGGCGGGTTCACGCCGTGGCGCGATCGCGCCACGTCCGCGTCGTTCCCCGCCACGACGGCCGCGGGTTAGAACCGCTGCATGATCGTGCGCCGACGTCCCGTCGCCCTCCTCGCCGTCCCCTGCACCGCGCTCGCGCTGGTGCTCCCGGCCGCCGCCGCCCTGCCCGCCGGCGCTGCGCCGCTGGGCGCTGCTGCCACGGTGGGCGCCGGGCCCGCCTCGGCCCCGGGGCGCACGACGACGAGCACCGTCACGCTGATCACCGGCGACGTCGTCACGCTCACGACGACGCCCAACGGGCGCTCGGTCGCCACCATCGACCGCGCCCCCGGGGCGACGGGCGGCATCCGCCAGACGACGATCGACGGCCACGTCCACGTCATCCCCGACGAGGCCCTGCCCTACCTCGCAGCGGGCCGGGTCGACGAGCGGCTCTTCGACGTCACGGGCCTGGTCGAGCAGGGCTACTCCGACGAGCGCACGGGCGGGATCCCGCTCATCGTCAGCTACACGGCGGCCGGGTCGGCTTCGGCCCTGCCCGGCACGACTACCGTGCGGTCGCTGCGCAGCATCGACGGCGCCGCCGTGCGCGCGACGAAGGCCAAGGCCCGCTCGCTGTGGAAGGCCCTGACGCCGGCGTCGAAGCGGCAGCGACCCTCGCTGCGCTCGGCCGTCGTCCCGGAGTCGCCGACGTCGACGTCGGGCTCGGCCCTGCTCGGCTCCGGCGTCAGCCGCGTCTGGCTCGACGGCAAGGTGCACGCGGCGCTCGCCGACAGCACGCTGCAGGTCGGAGCGCCGGAGGCGTGGGCGGCCGGCTGGGACGGCTCCGGCGTCAAGGTCGCCGTGCTCGACACCGGCTACGACACCGACCACCCCGACCTGGTGGGCCGGGTCGTCGGCAGCAAGAGCTTCGTGCCCGGCGAGACGGTGGAGGACCGCAACGGCCACGGCACGCACACCGCCTCGACGGTCGGCGGCTCGGGCGCGGCGGCGGGCGGCGCCGAGAAGGGCGTGGCCCCCGGCTCGCAGCTCATCATCGGCAAGGTGCTCTCCGACGAGGGCTCCGGCGACGACTCGTGGGTCATCGCGGGCATGGAGTGGGCGGCCGCGCAGGGCGCCAAGGTCGTGAGCATGAGCCTCGGCGGATCCGACCCCGCCGACGGCAGCGAGCCGGTGTGCCAGGCGGTCAACGACATCTCGCGGGCGAGCGGCGCGCTGTTCGTCGTCGCCGCGGGCAACAACGGCGCCGAGGCCGCCATCAGCTGCCCCGGCGCGGCCGACGACGCACTCACGGTCGCGGCCGTCGACTCGTCCGACACCCTCGCGTGGTTCTCCTCGATGGGCCCGCGCTTCCACGACTACGCGCTCAAGCCCGACATCTCCGCACCCGGCGTCGACGTGCTGGCCGCGAAGGCGGGCGGCTCGGCCGAGACCGGCTGGTACGTCGCGGAGAGCGGCACGTCGATGGCGACGCCGCACGTCGCCGGGGCCGCGGCCGTCGTGGCCGAGGAGCACCCCGGCTGGACGGGCCAGCAGATCAAGGACGCGCTCATGAGCAGCGCGAAGCAGCTCGACCTGACCGCGTACCAGACCGGCTCCGGCCGCCTCGACGTCGCGGCTGCGACCACGGCCGGCATCACCGCGACCGGCTCGGCCTGGCTGGGCTTCCTGCGCTGGCCGCAGAGCGCGCCGGCGCAGCTGTCGCGCACCATCACGTACACGAACTCGACGTCGAAGGCCGTGACGCTCGACCTCGCCCTCGACACGGAGGTGCTCGGCGGGCCCTACGACGTCGACCCGATGGCCGATGCCGGCAGCCCCGTGCCCGACGGCCTGTTCGCGCTGTCGGCGTCGAAGGTGCTCGTCCCGGCGAAGGGCACCGCGACCGTCGCGGTCACCGCCGACCCGTCGCGCGCCGCGCAGGCCCGCCGCTACGGGGGCCAGGTCGTGGCGTCGGCGTCCGGCGCCGTCGCCGCGCGCACGCAGATCGGCATGTACGCCGAGGAGGAGCGCCACGACGTGACGCTCGAGGTGCGCGGCCCCGACGGCGCCCCCGCACCGGCGTACGTCGAGATGCAGAAGCTCGGCGCGTACGACGTCGAGATGATCCCCGTCGGCGACAGCGGCACCCTGACCCTGCGGATGCTGCCGGGCACCTACAGCTTCAGGACGTTCATGGCGGTGCCGGGCTCGCACGGACCCGACTCGTACGGCGTCGCGATGCTCGTCGACCCGGAGGTCGTGCTCGACCGCGACCGCACGGTGTCGCTCGACGCCCGGAAGATCGTCGAGGTGAAGGCGAAGGTCCCGGCGGCCACCGAGGACCGCATCCTCTACCTCGACTGGTACCGCGCCGACGCGCAGGGCGTCGCGATCGGCGGGCAGTACGTGCTGCCGGGCTGGGCCGACTCGATGTGGGCGCAGCCGACCGAGCGGGTGACGCAGGGCTCGATGGAGCTTCAGGCCCGCTGGCGCAAGGCCACGCCGTACATGACGGTGACGTCGTCCGGCCGCAGCATCCACATCGTCGGCCAGGCGGCCAGCACCCTCTACGACGGCTCGGGGCGGCTGCGCGTCGTCGACGCCGGCACCGGGTCGGCCGACGACTTCGCCAAGGTCGACGCCCGCGGTGCGTTCGTGCTCGTGCGCCGGACCGACGCCGTCGGCTCGATGGAGCGCGCAGCCAACGCGGCTGCCGCCGGTGCCGCGGTGCTCGGCGTCGTCAACGACAAGGCCGGCCCCCTGCTCGAGTACGTCGGCAAGGCCGACGGCACCGAGTCCGACGTGCCGGTGGTCGCGATCGGCGCGACCGAGGGCGCCGACCTGCTGGCGCGGGCGGCCAAGGGCCTGCGGCTCACGGTGGTCGGGACGCCGGACTCGTCGTTCGTCTACGACCTCGTCGACTTCTGGCAGGGGCGGATCCCCTCGACGCTCACCTACGCGCCGAAGCGGTCCGAGCTCGCCACGGTGGTGCAGCGGTTCCACGGCCCGCAGGCCGCGGGCGGCGAGTTCCGCTGGGACTACCGGCCCTACCGCATCGCCGGGCTGGGCTGGCCGCTCAAGCAGTCGATGGGCACGACGCGCACCGACTACCTGTCGGCGCAGCCGGGCACGCGGTGGGCGCAGGCGGTCGTCGGCGGCCCTGACTTCGCGTGGGCGCAGTCGTCGGAGATCCGCGACGTCGTCGCCGGCACCCGCACGACCGAGGACTGGCTCTCGCCGGTGGCGCACCCGTCCAACGGCGGCGGCTTCTGGTCGTCGGAGCGCTACGGCACGTTCCTCAACCTCAACGTGCAGCCGTGGAGCGACGGCGAGACCGGCCACGCCGGATTCATCCAGGGCGATCTCACCACCGGCGAGCCCCGCGACACCAAGCGGCTCGTGGTCTACCGCGACGGCGTCAAGGTGGCGACGTCCGACTGGGCCTCGGCGTCGCTGACCGACCTCGGCGACGAGAAGATCAAGCTCAAGCTCGATCTGCAGGCCTCGCGCGACCCGCAGCAGTACCGCTGGTCGCCGCGCACGCGGACCACCTGGACCGTCGTGAGCCCCGGGCTGTCGAACGGGATGGAGTCGATCGACCTCATGCCGGTGCTGCAGACGGCGTACGACCTGCGCACCGATCTCGACGGCTATGCCCGCGGCGGCCGCCAGTCGCTGCGGGTCTCGGTGACCCATCTGGCTGACGCGTTCGGTGCGGGCAAGGTGCGCAAGCCGTCGCTGGAGGTGTCCTTCGACGAGGGGAAGTCGTGGCGCACGGTGCCGCTCTCGGCGAGCAGCGGCGCCTGGTGGACGGCCGACTTCGGCGCACCGAAGCGCGGCGCGGTGTCGCTGCGCCTGTCCGGCCACGACGGCCGCGGCAACGCCGTGCGCCAGACGATCATCCGCGCCTACGGCCTGCGGTAGGCGGCGGTCGTGCGCGGCATGAGCGCTGCGGGTCGAGGGGTCCCGTGGTGAGCCCCGGCGGCCGCGAGGTGGCTGACGTCACCTCCGGCCGCCGGAACGCCCCCTTGGCAGGTGCCGTCCGAGTTCTCCGAGGACCTGGAGAGCGAAGGGGCAACATGCTGGGCGCCGTCGGACTCGACGCCGTGGAGGAGGAGGTCTACCGCCAGCTCGTGCTGGGCGGTGAGACCACGCCTGCCGCGCTGTCGTCGACCCTCGGGCGCAGCGCCGCCGAGGTGTCGGAAGTGCTGGACCGGCTCGCGCGGGCCGGTCTCGTCGTCGCGGCTCCTGGCTCCGGCAGCGGTGCGACGGCGTACGTCGCCGCTCCGCCCGCCGTCGCGCTCGGGGCCCTGCTGCGCGAGCAGCGCGACGCGCTCTACTCCGCCGAGCTCGATCTGGCCGAGCTGGCCGATGCGCATCGCAGCGCCCTGGCGACCGCGACCACGGCCGACGTCATGGAGGTCATCACCGACCCCGCGGCGGTGCGCCACCGGTTCGCCCAGCTGCAGCGCGGCGCGCAGCACGAGGTGCGGTCGATGATGGTGCCGAACCTGTCGGTCGTGCCCTACGACGAGAACGACGCCGGCTACGAGTCGATGCGCCGCGGCATCCGCTACCGCGCCATCCTCGACCGGTCCGCCCTCTCGCAGCCCGGCATCGTGCAGGCGATCCTGCGCGACCTCGACCGCGGCGAGCAGATCCGGGTGGCCGACCACGTCCCGGTGAAGCTCGTCATCGCCGACGAGTCGCTCGCGATGCTGCCGCTGTCGGCCGAGCGCAACACCGCGCCCGAGTCGGTGCTCGTGCACGCGGGCGGCGTCCTGTCGGCGCTCATCGCCTACTTCGAGGCGGCCTGGGAGCGGGCCTACCCGCTGTGGCCCAACCGCGAGGGCGACGACCTCGTCGAGATGCGGCCGGGCGAGATCGACTCCGTCGACGAGCGCATCCTCGCGCTGCTGCTCGCCGGCATGACCGACCAGGCCCTCGCCGGCCAGCTCGGCCTGTCCCTGCGCACGGTCCAGCGCCGCATCCGCGGCCTCATGGACACCGCCGGCGTCGACACCCGCATCCAGCTCGGCTGGTACGCAGCCCGAGCCGGCTGGGCCTGACCCCGCCCTTCTTTACGGGTGAAGGTGCCCCCGCTTGCGATAGAAGCAAGGAAGGCGCCCCAGGCTGTCCACAGGCGCAGCGGCGGGAGGGTCGTCGTCCCCAGATCCGGGTGCACCTCCCGGCATGCCTCTGTCGGATGACCTAGCCGGATCGGGCCGTTCTGCAGCCCATCGGCGCGATCCGCGCCCAGCGCTGTTCCGGCGCTCGCGGCGCCGGGGTACACAGGGACGTACCCGGGTGGGCGGTACCCGCGGCTGTCACTCACTTAGACGGTCGGGGGACGACATGACTGCTCAGCACCGCTCAACCCGCGCGAGCCGCCTCACCCGCTGCGCCCTCGTGGCGTCCACGGCCGGCCTCCTGATGCTCGGGCTCGCTGGATGCGGCTCCGACTCCGGAGCGCAGGCACTCGACGTGACCTCGGCCACCGCCGTGGCCCCGAGCGACGCCAGCCGGAGCTGCTCGGCGTATGTCCGTCAGGCACGGCGCGGCGACGTCGTCGTCAGTCACCGCGGCGTCCCCAAGCGTGCTCGGGCGACGGTCCCCTGTGCGGCTGCGATCTCCGTCGGGTCCCGCTGAGCCTGGCCATACGGCGCGGCACGACGGCCAGGCGCCTCTAGCAGCCGACCTCACGCGGAGGAGCCCTCCGGGTCGCGGCACGGGGGATGTGTCGCGACCCGGAGGGCTGCCTGTGGATGGCCTGGGGCGCCTTCCTTGCTTCTATCGCAAGCGGAGATGGGCCCCCGCTGGTCGGGGCGGAGGAACGACGCCGCGGCCAGTAGGGGACTTCACCTGTAACGCGGTGACCACCTTGTAACGGTCAGCGGAGGGCGTGGCCGAGGCGGAAGAGGTTGTGGGGGTCGACCTCGTCCTTGAGGGCCAGGAGGCGCTCGAGGGTCTGCGGGTCGTAGGCCTTCCGCAGGCGCTCGGGGTCGCCGTTGCCTACGGCTCCGAGGAAGTTCGGCAGCACGGTCGAGGTCTGCCACGGACGGGTCGCGTCCAGGATCGACTCGACGACGTGCGGCGTCACCTGCTCGAGGCCCGGGGCCATGACGCCGATCGCGAACAGCGACCACGCGGCGTCGCGGCCCTGCACCGCGTTGGGCGACTCCGGCTGGCGCGACAGAGCACCGCCCAGCTGGCGCAGCTCCACGACGACGACGGGGATGTCGTGCTGCGGCCCGGCGACGTCGACGATCGCGTCGATCGTCTCCTCGGTCAGGTCGTGCAGCAGCGCGCCGGCGTCGTGGAACGGCAGCGGGTCGACGGGATCCATGTGGACCATGTCGGTCGCGTGCGGGTCGATCTCGCCCGTCATCGCCATGACCACCGGTGCCGCCGCCATCATCGGTGCCAGCAGCGCCTCGGCCTCCGCGGGATCGCCGCAGTGCGTGTAGCGCAGGTGGACGACGAACTTGCCGCGGATCGGCTCCGGCACGGTCTCCAGCGGAGGCACGCGCAGCAGCGCGATCGAGGTCATGGCCTCCTCCGGCAGCGTGGCGGTCCAGGTGCGGTACGCCGCGAGCACCTCGCGGACGTGGGCGCCGTCGAAGATCACCGGGCCGCCCCAGAGACGGGCCGGCACCAGCTCCACGGTCATCGAGGTGACGACGCCGAAGTTGCTCCGGCTGCCGCGCATTCCCCAGAACAGCTCGGGCTCGCTCTCGGCGTCGACGTGGCGGACGACGCCGTCGGCGGTGACAACCTGCAGGCTGCGCACCTTGTCGGCGGCCCAGCCGTGCTTGCGGGCGAACAGGTTCAGCCCGCCGCCGAGGGTGTAGCCGAACGCGCCGACGCCCTGGCTCGAGCCGACCATGGGCATGAGCCCGTGGGGCGCCGAGACGGCGACGACGTCGCGCCAGCGCACACCGGCCTCGAGCGTCGCGGTGCCCTCGACGGGGTCGACCGAGACGGCGGTCATCCGCGAGGTGGTGATGACGACGGCGTCGACGAGCGCGGCGCCGCCGTGGCCGGTCGACTGGACGGCGACGGGCAGGCCCTGCTCGCCGGCCCAGCGGACCGCGGCCGCGACGTCGTGGGCGCTCGTGGCGCCGACGACGACGGCGGGGCGGTGGACGACGGCGAGCTGGAAGCCGGCGATCTCGGCGGCGGCCTCGTACGAGCCGCCCTCGAGGACCGGGCCTTCGACCGACGCGACGAGCGCGTCGAAGGCCTCGCGGGTCACGGATCCGGCAGGGGCCTCGTGAGCCCCGTCGTGCCGGGTCGGTGCGATGGTCATGGTGGTTCTCTCTCCGGGTTCCGCGGGCCTGGTTGCCCTGCGGGCCGCCCGCCTCAGGGCGACGAGCGACGACGGTGGCGCAAGCCGCCAGGGGCTGACCAGAAAAATGGCGCTCACGGGCATGAGGCGATGGCTAACGTTGCTGGTCATGGAGCTGCGGCTGCTGCGCGCGTACGTCGCGGTCGCCGAGGAGAAGCACTTCGGCCGGGCCGCGGCACGGCTGTTCATCACGCCGCCCTCGCTCTCGCAGCAGATCAAGACGCTCGAGAAGTCGCTCGGCGTCCGGCTCTTCGACCGCGACCCGCGCGGAGTGCGGCTCACGCGGGCGGGCGAGGCCCTGCTCGAGCAGGCCCGAGCCACCCTGGAGCAGGCCGACCGCCTCGAGGAGATGGCCGCGATGCAGGCTGGCAGCGTCACGGCCGAGCCGCTCGTCGTCGGGTTCCTGCTGTTCTCGCTGACGGCGGTCTCCCGCGGGCTCCTGGCGGAGTACGGCCGGGTGCATCCCGAGGTCGTGATCCACGTCCGGCAGTACGAGTGGGACGACCCGTCCGCGGGCCTGCTGTCCGGCGCGGTCGACGTCGCCCTGGTGCGCCCGCCGTTCCGCGGCGCCGAACGCCTGCGATCCGTCGAGCTCGACCGCGACCCGCTGCTCGCTCTGGTGCCCGCCGACCACCCCATCGCCCTCGACGGCGGCCCGGTACGCGCCGGCCGCCTCGTGCGCGAGCCGTTCCTCGAGGTCACGCTCGTCAACGACCCCGTGTTCGCCGCCGCGTGGTACCTGCACGACCTGCGCGACGACCAGTGCCCGGCCCCGGTGATGAGCCGTGCGACGACCAGCGAGGAGTGGCTGGCCGAGGTCTCGCTCGGGCGCGGGGTCGACGTCGTCCCCGAGTCGGTCGCCCAGGACTACGTGCGGCCGGGCCTGGCCTTCGTCCCCATCGAGGACCTGCCGCCGTCGCGCCTGGTGCTGGCCTGGGACCCTGGCCGGATCTCCGAGGCCGGACGCCGGTTCGTCCGCTACGTCCAGCGCCGCAGCCCCGCCGACTCCCGCGAGTAACTGCCGGAGTCCTCGGTTTCCGGGCGTCGAAACCGAGGACAACGGCAGTTACTCGCGGCCGGAGGGGGACCGGGAGTGGCACACCGGACGCCGGGAAGATGCCAGGATGCGCGGGAGAACGCGCAGCGCAGCGCGGGGGAGCCGGCGATCCCGGGAGCCCGCGGGGCGCTCCGCCCGACACGGCAACCGCCAGGAGGTCCACCCATGACCGCAGACGGAGGCCCCGAGCTCGTCCAGCTCCTCACCCCTGAGGGCGAGCGGGTCCACCATCCCGACTACGACGTCGACCTGACGCCGGACGAGCTGCGCGGGCTCTACCGCGACCTCGTCCTCGTGCGCAGGGTCGACGCCGAGGCCACCGCGCTGCAGCGCCAGGGCGAGCTCGGCCTCTGGGCCCAGCTGCTCGGCCAGGAGGCCGCGCAGGTCGGATCGGGACGGGCCCTGCGCCCCACCGACATGGCCTTCCCGACCTACCGCGAGCACGGCGTCGCGTGGACGCGCGACGTCGACCCGCTGCAGCTGCTGGGCCTGTTCCGCGGCGTGACCAACGGTGGCTGGGACCCCCACGAGCACAACTTCGCGCTCTACACGATCGTCATCGGCGACCAGTGCCTGCACGCGGTCGGCTATGCGATGGGCGTGCAGCGCGACGGCACCGACGACGCCGTGATCGTGTACTTCGGCGACGGCGCCACCAGCCAGGGCGACGTCAACGAGTCGTTCGTGTTCGCCTCGGTCTACAACGCGCCGGTCGTGTTCTTCTGCCAGAACAACCAGTGGGCGATCTCCGAGCCGCTCGAGCGCCAGACGCGCATCCCGCTCTACAAGCGCGCGCACGGCTTCGGCTTCCCCGGCGTCCGCGTCGACGGCAACGACGTCCTCGCGGTGCTCGCCGTGACCAAGGCCGCGCTGCAGAACGCGCGCGAGGGCAACGGCCCCACGCTCATCGAGGCCTTCACCTACCGCATGGGCGCGCACACGACGTCCGACGACCCCACGCGCTACCGCGTCGCCGCCGACCTCGAGGCGTGGAAGCTCAAGGACCCGATCGAGCGCCTCAAGGTGTACCTCGCGCGCAACGGTCACGCCGACCACGCGTTCTTCGACGCCGTCGAGGCCGAGAGCGAGGCGCTCGCGGTGCGGCTGCGGGAGGGCTGCCGGTCGATGCCCGACCCCGCGCCCGACTCGCTGTTCGACCACGTCTACGCCGAGCCCCATCCGCTGGTGGACGAGGAGCGCGAGCAGTTCGTGCGCTACCACGCGTCGTTCGCGGGAGGGGAGCACTGATGGCTGTCACGACCATGGCCAAGGCGCTCAACGCCGGTCTGCGCAAGGCGCTCGAGCGCGACGAGAAGGTCCTGCTCATGGGCGAGGACATCGGCAAGCTCGGCGGCGTCTTCCGGGTGACCGACGGCCTGCAGAAGGACTTCGGCGAAGCCCGCGTCATCGACTCGCCGCTGGCCGAGAGCGGCATCATGGGCACCGCCGTCGGCCTCGCGATGGCCGGCTACCGGCCCGTCGTCGAGATCCAGTTCGACGGCTTCGTCTACCCGGCGTTCGACCAGATCGTGTCGCAGATCGCCAAGCACCGCGCCCGCTCCGGCGGGCGGACGCCGATGCCCGTGACGATCCGGCTGCCCTTCGGCGGCGGCATCGGCGCGGTGGAGCACCACAGCGAGTCGCCCGAGGCGTACTTCGCCCACACCGCCGGACTGCGCGTGGTGTCGCCGTCCAACCCGATGGACGCCTACGTGATGATCCAGCAGGCGATCGCGTGCGACGACCCGGTGGTGATCCTCGAGCCGAAGCGCCGCTACTGGGACAAGGCCGACGTCGACGAGAGTGTCGACATCGCCTCTGCCCCTTCGCCTTTCACGGCGCGTGTCGTGCGGCCCGGCACCACCGCGACGGTCGCCTGCTACGGCCCGATGGTGCGCACGTGCCTCGAGGCGGCGCTCGCCGGAGAGGCCGACGGCCTCGACCTCGAGGTGATCGACCTGCGCTCGGTGTCGCCCCTCGACATCCCCACGGTGGCGGCGTCGGTGCGCAAGACCGGCCGGCTAGTGGTCGTGCACGAGGCGTCGGTGTTCCTCGGGGTGGGCGCCGAGCTGGCCGCGCGCATCACCGAGGAGTGCTTCTACTCCCTCGAGGCGCCGGTGCTGCGCGTCGGCGGCTACCACACCCCCTACCCGCCGTCCCGGCTCGAGGAGGAGTACCTCCCCGACCTCGACCGCGTGCTCGACGCCGTCGATCGCGCGCTGGCGTACTGAGGGGGAGCGAGATGACCGAGATCAAGACCTTCCTGCTCCCCGACGTCGGCGAGGGCCTCACCGAGGCCGAGATCCTCGCCTGGCATGTGAAGCCCGGCGACGAGGTGGCGGTCAACCAGACGATCGTGGAGATCGAGACGGCGAAGGCCGCCGTCGAGCTCCCGTGCCCCTTCGCCGGGACGGTCGCCGAGGTGTTCGTGTCCGAGGGCGACACCGTCGAGGTCGGCAGGCCCATCCTGTCGATCGCCCTGCCCGGCGCGCAGATCCCGGCGGCGCCGTCGCCGACGAGCGAGGCGCCCGAGGCCGCCGTCGACGCCACCCCCGCGGCACCGCCGGCCGAGAAGGCCGTCGAGCGCGAGGCGGTGCTCGTCGGCTACGGCGTCAAGCAGACGAGCGCACCGGCCCGGCGGGCACGAGTGCCGCACGTGACGCCGCACGGGGCGCCGCACACCGAGGCGGGCCCGCCCGGCGAGGCCGCGCGACCGGTCCGGTACGGGTCGCTGGAGGTGGGCCGGCACACCGAGGAGGTGCTGTCGCGCCGCAGCCCGGTGCTGGCCAAGCCGCCGGTGCGCAAGCTCGCCAAGGACCTCGATGTCGACCTCGCGACGGTGGATCCCACCGGCGAGGACGGCTCCATCACGCGCGCCGACGTCGAGCGGGCCGCTCGGCTGACGGTCGCGGGGGCGTCCGCGGCATCGACGTCGTCCCTGCCGGGCGGTCGGGCCGTGGCCCCGGCGTGGACCGGCGCCCGGGAGGAGCGCACGCCGGTCAAGGGCGTGCTCAAGATGATGTCGGAGGCGATGGTCTCCAGCGCCTTCACCGCCCCCCACGTCACCGAGTGGGTCGAGGTCGACGTCACGCGCACGGTCGAGCTCGTCGAGCGGCTGAAGTCACGGCCGGAGTTCGACGGCGTCAAGGTGTCGCCGCTGCTGCTGGTCGCCGCCGGCGTCGTCCGCGCCGCGCGCAGGCATGCCGGCATCAACTCGGTGTTCGACGCCGACGCAGGGCAGGTCGTCGTCAAGCACTACGTCAACCTCGGGATCGCCGCGGCCACTCCGCGCGGCCTCGTGGTGCCCAACATCAAGGACGCCGACCGGCTCGACCTCCTGCAGCTCGCCCGTGCGCTGCAGGACCTCGTCGAGACGGCGAAGGCGGGCCGCACCCAGCCCGCCGACATGGCCGGCGGCACGATCACCATCACCAACGTCGGCGTCTTCGGCGTCGACGGCGGCACGCCCATCATCAACCCCGGCGAGTCGGCGATCCTGGCGATGGGCCGGGCCGTCCTCAAGCCCTGGGTGGTGGACGGCGCCGTGGTGCCGCGCCACGTCATGCAGCTGACCCTGTCGTTCGACCACCGCCACGTCGACGGCGCCCTGGGCTCCCAGGTCCTCGCCGACGTGGCCCGCTTCCTGGAGGATCCCGCTGTCGAGCTCGCACTCGGCTGACCCGCACGAGCACCCGTCCGGCCGCCTCGTCGAGGCGACCCGGACGGGCTCGACGGGCCGAGCCACCCTCGCCGACTGGCTCACCCCCGACCACATCGGCTGGTCGGTCCGGCATGCGCGCGAGCTGCTGCCCACCGAGCGGATCCGCTCGGCGCAGCAGCCGCGCGAGCTGCCGGAGGAGTTCCAGGACGACCTGCTGCTCGCCACGATCGAGGCGCACGACGGCCCGATCGCGCTGCACGACCTCCTGCACGACCGCGAGCGCGACGCCCTCGTCGTGCTCAAGGACGGGAAGGTCGTCCTCGACTGGGCCGCGCCGGGCGTGCGCGACGACGAGCAGCACCTCATGTTCAGCGTCACCAAGGCCGTGACCGGCACGCTCGCGTGCGCTCTGGCGACGCGCGGGCTGCTCGACCTGTCGGCCGCCGCCTCCGACGTCGTGCCCGAGCTCGCGCCGTCCGCGCTGGGCAGCGCGACGGTCCGCCAGCTGATGGACATGGAAGCCGCGTTCGCCTACGTCGAGGACTACTCGCCGGGCGAGGACCTGCGGGCCTACCGCGAGGCCTGCGGCTGGTACCCCGCGCCGCCGGACGCCCGCTCGCTGCGCGAGTACCTGGTGCACCGGACACCCGACGGCCCGCACGGCGAGCGCTTCCGCTACCTCTCGCCCACCACCGAGGCGCTCGCCTGGGTGTGCGCGCGTGCGGCCGGCACGACCTGGGCCGAGGCCGTCGAGCGGCTGCTGTGGCTGCCGGCGGGGACCGAGCTCGGCGGCTACGTGACCCTCGATCGCGAGGGCACGCCGCGGGCCGCCGGCGGGCTGTGCGCCCTGCCCCGCGACGTGGCCCGCTTCGGCCTGCTCATGGCCGAGCGCAGCGACGTCGTGTCGCCGGAGCTGTGGGACGACATCCTGCACGGCGGCAGCAAGCAGCGTTGGGCCGCAGGCGATTTCGCCGATCTGTTCCCCGGCGGCGCCTACCGGTCGGGCTGGTACACGCCCAACCTCGACCCCGACGTCGCGCTCGGGATCGGCATCCACGGCCAGATGCTCTACGTCGACGTCCCGCGCCAGGTCGTGGTCGTGGTGCTGTCGTCGTTCAGCGACCCGGACGCCGACGCCTGGCACCTCGACAACCACGCGCTCTGCCGCACCCTCGCCCACGCCCTCGCCTAGGAGGACTCCTCAGGGGGTGATGGCGAGGGCTTGGGGGAGGCGGGCGGCGAGGCCGGGGTCGCCGGAGAGCTCGATGCGGGCGAGGACGGCGGGATCGTCGGTGTCGAGGCGCCCGGCGGCCAGGCGCGCGTAGGTCTCCCAGTCGGTCGTGATGCCGATGGTCGGCGCGTCGACCGGCCCGCTGTCGCGCCCCTTGCCGTCGTCGGCCACGACGGCGTAGCGCTCGAAGGCGATCGGGCCGGTCACGGTGAGACGCACCGTCGTCCCGGTCGGGGCCCCCACGTTGCGCGAGAGGACGAAGCCCAGGGTGCGCGCCTCCTGCACCGCGGTCACCTGCGCGCCGGGGGAGGCGAGATTGGCGGGCAGCCCGGTGGCGCGCCGGATGTCCTGCTCGTGGGTCCACGAGTCGAAGGTGCGCATCCGGATCATCCGGTCGAAGGGCACGGGCGTGCCGAAGACGCCGGGCACCTCGGTCTCGAGAGTCAGCGGGTCGTTGGCCATGAGCTGGGCCAGCCGCACGTCGACGAGACCCGCGAGCTCGTCGCAGCACTCCTGCTGCGCCATGCCGCGCCGCGCCTCGACGCCGAGCTCGGTGGCCCGGCCGAAGTCGTTGGTCACGTGAGGGAAGCGCGACCAGTCCACCTCGGGCAGGTCCTGCAGCCGGCCCGCGAGGAACGACTCGATCCACGCGAGGTGCCGCACGATGTCGCCGCAGCTCCACCCCGGGCACTCGGTGGGCGCCTCCCACTGCTCCGGCGTCAGCCGCCGGCCGAGCTCGGCCACGGTCTGCAGCGTCGACTCCCACGCCGCGAGCAGCTGCTGGACGCCGTAGGACTCCGCCTCGAGGGTGCTCATGCCGCGGACGCTACGCCCCGGCCGCCCCGGCAGGGGCGGCGTCCGGCGAGGATGGTCCCATGACGCTCACCGCGGGGTGGGCCGCCCACTGGAGGGCGCGCCCGGACGACGTCGTGCTGCTCGACGCCGTCGACGGCACGGCACTGACCGGCACCGACGTCGACGATCGGACGGCGTCCCTCGCGGGCCGCCTCGCCGCAGCCGGTCTGCGCCCCGGCGACCGGGTGCTGCTCTCGTGCGGACCGTCGGTATCCACGGTGCTGGCCTATGCCGCGGTGCTGCGGCTCGGCGCCGTGGTCGTGCCGGCCAACACCGCGTACACGTCGTCGGAGCTCGGGCACATCGTCGGCGACGTGCGCCCGGTGCTCGCGGTGCTCGACGACCCGGCGCGGCTCGACGGCCTCCCCCTCGGCAGCTGGGACGCGTCGTTCGAGGGCCTGCCCGGCGGCGACGAGGCGGCGCTCGACGCGGCGTCCGACGACGACCTCGCGATGGTGGCCTACACGTCCGGGACGACCGGGCGGCCCAAGGGCGCGATGCTCTCGGCCGGCAACCTGCGCGCCGGCGCCGAGGCGCTGGTCGAGGCGTGGGGCTGGACGGCGTCGGACCGGCTCGTGCACGCGCTACCGATGTTCCACATGCACGGCCTCGGCGCAGCGCTCAACGGGACCTTCACCGCCGGCGCGTCGGCCGTGGTGATGCCGCGGTTCGAGGCGCACGCCGTCGTCGAGGCGGCCGACCGCTACGGCGCGACGATGTTCTTCGGCGTCCCCACCATGTACGCGAGGCTGGCCGAGGCCGGCGCGCTGCCGGCGCTCGCGGGCCTCCGGCTGCTCGTCTCCGGCTCCGCGCCGCTCGACCCGCTGCTCTTCGAGCGGGTGCGCGCGGAGGCCGGCCAGGCCCCGGTCGAGCGCTACGGCATGAGCGAGACGGTGATGCTCTGCTCCAACTCCCTCGACGACCGCGTGCCGGGCTGCGTCGGCCGGCCGCTCCCCGGAGTCGGAGTGCGGCTCGGCGAGGGCGGCGCCGTGGAAGTCATGGGCCCCAACGTGTTCCGAGGCTACTGGGAGCGTCCCGAGGCCACCGCGGAGGCGTTCACCGACGACGGATGGTTCCGCACCGGCGACGTCGGGCGCTTCGACGGCGAGGGCCGCCTCTACCTCGTCGGGCGGGCCAGCGACCTCATCATCACGGGCGGCTACAACGTCTACCCGCGCGAGGTCGAGGACGCGCTGCTGGCCCACGACGGCGTCGTCGATGCCGCGGTCGTCGGCCTCCCCGACCCCACGTGGGGCGAGACGGTCGCCGCGTTCCTCGTCGGCGACGCCGACCCCGACGCCGTGGCCGCGACTGCCGCAGAGCGCCTGGCCGCCTACAAGCGCCCGCGCGCGTGGTTCGTCGTCGACGAGCTGCCCCGCAACGCGATGGGCAAGGTGCGCCGCGACATCCTGCGCGACCAGGCCCTCCGCTCGGACTGATCGCTTTCGCGTGAGGGCCCGGTAGACGCGGATCCGATCAGTCTCAGCGAGGGACCCGGCTGCTGAGAGGATGGAGGGCATGAGCCGCGTCGCCGTGATCCAGCTCGACTCGTCCGACACCGAGCCGGCGGCCGAGCGCATCGAGCGCGCAGCCCGCATCGTCGAGGCGCTCGAGCGCGTCGACGTCGCCGTCCTGCCCGAGCTGTGGCACGTCGGGGCGTTCGACCTCGGGGCGGCCAAGGCGCACTCCGAGCCCATCGACGGCCCGCTCGTGACGCGGATGCGTGGGGCGGCGAAGGCTGCCGGCATCGTGCTCGACATGGGCTCGTTCGCCGAGCTCGAGGGCAGCCAGCGGTTCAACACCCGCGTCGTGATCGACGTCGACGGCGAGATCCTCGCGACCTACCGCAAGCAGCACCTGTTCGGCTGGGAGGACGGCGAGCCCTCGGTGATGACGGCGGGCGACTCGCTCGTGGTGCTGCCGACGCCGCTCGGCGCCACCGGTCTCGCCACCTGCTACGACCTCCGCTTCCCGGAGATGTTCCGCCGCCTGCTCGATTCCGGCTCCGAGACGTTCCTCATCGCCTCGGGCTGGCCCGCACTGCGCATCGAGCACTGGGCGGTGCTCAACCGCGCCCGGGCCATCGAGGACCAGTGCTGGGTGGTCGCCTGCAACGGGGCCGGGACCCACAACGGCGTCACGCTGGGCGGCCGGTCGGTCGTAGTCGACCCGCGCGGCACCGTCGTGGCGGAGGCGGGCAGCGACGAGGAGATCCTGTTCGTCGACGTCGACACCGCGATCGTCCACGAGTGGCGCCGCGCCTTCCCCGTCCTCGCCGACCGCCGGCTGTAGCGGCCGGGCTCAGCGACCCTTGTCGGTCACTGTCGCGGGGGCGCCGGAGACGTCGTAGGTGGTCCACTCGCCGACCTGGCGGCCGCGGTCGAAGGTGCCGCTGCGCAGGAGGGTGCCGTCCTTGCGCCACCACTGCCATGCGCCGTGCAGCTCGCCGTCCTTCATGCGGCCCTTGGCCTTCAGCCCGCCGTCGGGATAGAAGTCGCGCGTCGCTCCCTTGCTGTCCGGCACCATCGAGATCTCGGCGAACCGCGCAGCGAGGAGCTTCTTGAGCAGGGTCTTCGGGAGGCTCGCATCGGCGCCGACCTTCACCGTGCCCTTGGTGACCTCGTAGCTGGAGAGCGCGTCGCCCAGCGCCTCGGTGACGCTGCCGGAGAACGGGGCGTAGGCCCAGTGGTTCTTCGCCGACACCACGCCGGCGACAGCGATGCCGCCGTCGACCTTCCATGCGGGCATGCCGTAGGCGAGGCCCTCCTCGGCGCGCGGCAGCAGCGCGCGGATCGCGGAGGCGGCCTCGGCCAGCCGCAGTCGCTGCGGCTCGGGCTGACGGGCGATGTAGTCGTCGATCTCGCTCATGCCCACATCCTGCTCCGACGGCAGTCCCGGTGTCCGGAGTCCGCACGACGCGTCGGAATCCGCGGCACCGCCGTGGGGTTGGATACCTGCGTGACGACGCGTGCGCGGGTACGGGCCCCGGAGCTGGTGGGCCGGCAGGGCTGGCTCAACACGGGGGGCCGCGATCTGTCGCTGGCCGACCTCCGCGGCAAGATCGTGCTGCTCGACTTCTGGACCTTCTGCTGCGTCAACTGCCTGCATGTCCTCGACGAGCTGCGCCCGCTCGAGGAGAAGTACGCCGACGTGCTGGTGACCGTCGGCGTCCACTCGCCCAAGTTCGTCCACGAGGCCGAGCATGCGGCGGTCGTCGCCGCCGTCGAGCGGTACGGCGTCGAGCACCCGGTCCTCGACGACCCCGACCTCGCGACGTGGAAGCAGTACGCCGTCCGCGCGTGGCCCACGCTCGCCGTCGTCGATCCCGAGGGGTACGTCGTCGCGCAGATGAGCGGTGAGGGCCACGCGCATGCGCTCGATGCGCTCCTCGGCGAGCTTGTCGCGGAGCACGCCGCGAAGGGCACGCTGCACCGCGGCGACGGGCCGTACGTGCCGCCGGCGCCGCGCGACGAGCTGCTGTCGTTCCCGGGCAAGGCCCTGGTGCTCGACGATGGCACCGTGCTCGTCAGCGACTCCGCGCACCACTCGATCGCGCACCTCGAGGCCGACGGCGCCACGCTGATCCGACGGATCGGGGACGGCATCCGCGGACTGGCTGACGGGCCAGCCGGCTCCGCGCGGTTCAGCGAGCCCAACGGCCTGCTGCGGCTGCCGCCCGACGCCGCGGCCTCTGCGGGGTACGACGTCGTGATCGCCGACACCGTGAACCACGCGCTGCGCGGTCTCGACACCTCTACCTGGACCGTGCGCACCCTTGCCGGCACCGGGGCGCAGTGGATGCAGGGCGATCCGACGTCCGGCGCAGCGGTCGACGTCGCGCTCTCGAGCCCGTGGGACGTCGCGTGGTTCGACGGCGCAGTGATCGTCGCCATGGCCGGCGTCCACCGCATCGACCGCTTCGACGTCGGCGCGGGCGTGATCGAGGCGTACGCCGGCACCACCAACGAGGGCCTCGTCGACGGCGAGCTGGCCTCGGCGTGGTTCGCGCAGACGTCGGGCCTCGCGTCGTCGTCCGACGGCACGACCCTGTGGCTCGCCGACAGCGAGACGTCGGCGCTGCGCCGCATCCGCAACGGGCTGGTGACCACCGAGGTCGGCGCCGGGCTCTTCGACTTCGGCCACCGCGACGGGGCCGCCGAGCAGGCGCTGCTGCAGCATCCGCTGGGCGTGTGCGAGCTGCCCGACGGCTCGGTCGCGATCGCCGACACCTACAACGGCGCAGTGCGCCGCTTCGACCCGTCGAGCCGCGAGATGTCCACGCTCGCAACGGGTCTGGCCGAGCCCAGCGATGTGGTCGTGGTCTCTGACGAGCAGCGCGGCCACGTGCTGCTCGTCGTCGAGTCGGCTGCCCACCGGCTGGTGCGCATCCCGCTCCCCGACGAGGCGCTCCGCGTGGAGGGATCGGCGTACCGCACGCAGCGGCCGCCCACCGACGTCGCACCGGGGCCGCTCGAGCTCGAGGTGCTCTTCACCCCGCCCGTCGGCCAGAAGCTCGACGACCGGTACGGGCCGTCGACCTACCTCGTGGTGTCGTCGTCCCCTCCCTCGCTGCTCGCCGAGGGCGCCGGCAGCGGCACCGACCTGGTGCGCCCGCTCGTCCTCGCCGACGCGGCGACCGCGGGCACCGACGCCGGCGTGCTCCACGTGTCGGTGCGGGCGGCGTCGTGCGACGACCCGGATGCGCCCGGCGCGGCGGAGTTCCCCGCCTGCCATGTGCACCAGCAGGACTGGGGCGTCCCCGTGCGGCTGTCGGCCGACGGCGCGACGCGCCTGGCCCTCGTGCTGGCGGGACTCGACGCCTGACCCCCGGCATCCTGGTGCCGTGGATCCCGACGAGCCCATGACCGGCACCGGCCCGAGCGACGACCCGGATCAGGGCCACGACGGGGTGCTGCGGCTCGAGGCCGCGCGCGAGGCCATCACGATGGCGCTGTACCAGAGCCTCTCGCTGCTGGCGGTGATGCTCGCCTCGCCCAACGACACCGACGCGAAGAGCGGGGCCCTCGCGCTCGAGGTGCTCCTCACCGGCCTCGGCCTGCTCGCCGCCCACCACATCGCGTTCCGGCTCTCCAGCCGTCTGATCAACCAGGGGCTCGTGACGCCGGAGAGCACTGCGCTGCTGAAGGCGCAGCTGATCGGCGGCCTTCCGGTGGTGCTGCTCGCGGCGATCCCGCCGCTGCTGCTCGGCCTCGCCGGCCTGCTCGTGTCGGAGGTGCTGCTGCTCGGGATCGTCGTCGCCACCGGGTACCGCGGCGTGCGCCAGGCGGTGAACCGCGGCCGCGCTCTGGCCTACCTCGTCGGGCTCACGGTGGTGCTCGCGGCCTTCCTGGCCTTCAAGACGTCCATCGGCCACTGACCCGGACCTGCCTCCGGCTAGCCTCGCAGGCATGCCGCATCTCGACGCCGCCGACAGCGTCCTCGTCGTCATCGACGCGCAGCCGGGCTTCTACGGGCCCTCGCGCCACGACGTCGACCGCGCACTGTTCGCCTCGGCACTCGCCCGAAGCGCATGGGTGGCCGGTGTCGCCGCCGCGATCGACGTGCCGGCGGTGCTCACCGAGGAGGACGCCGCGACCAACGGCCCCACCGCCGCACCGATCTGCAAGGCCGTGCCGGCCGATGCCCCGGTGTTCGTCAAGCAGGTCTTCGGCGCCGACGCCAACCCCGAGATCGACGACGCCGTGCGGCGGCACGGGCGCGGCTGCGTCGTCCTGGTCGGTCTGGAGACCGACGTCTGTGTGGCGCACTCGGCGATCGGCTGGCGCGACGCCGGCCTGCGCACGGTCGTCGTCCACGACGCCGTGTACTCCGCGGGCGACGGCCACGCGAACGGCCTGGCGCGGCTGCGCTCCGAGGGCGTCGAGCTGCTCTCGGCCAAGGAGCTCTACTACGAGTGGCTGCGCGACCTGCCCGCGGTCCGAGCCTTCGACGCCGACCACCCCGCCCTGGCCGCGCCCCCCGGCTTCTCCCTCTAGGGCTGCACGTAACACCAGCATGTGCAGCAAGGCGAGGCGACTTTGCTGCACATGCTGGTGTGACACGCGTCAGTAGTTGTCGAGGGTGGGGATGAGGGCGGTGAGGCGGGCGCTGTCGGCGTCGGTCCAGCCCGGCGGCTGCGCGACCGTGGCCCAGAACTCGGCCATGGAGTCGCCGTAGTTGTGGCCCTGGCCCTGCGGCACGGCCACGCCCATGAACTGGTCGACGGTCACCTGCAGCCAGGTGATGATCGGGTACCAGCGCATGTCGGGGCTGCGCCCGGGGCCCGGGGGCTCCTTGAGCCAGTCCGGCTCCTGGGCGAGCAGCGCCGGCGACCACCAGACCACGGAGTCGTTGGCGTGCTGCACGTAGAGCACCTTGGGGTCGTTCCATGGTCCGGACGGCTTCGCCATGTCGGCGGCGACGCCGGCGAACCGCACGGTCGCGCCGCCTTGGTAGACCGGCTGCCACTGCGGGCTGCCCGGCTCGCGCGCCGCCGAGATGGCACCCCACGGCTGGCTGAAGTTCGGGGTGCCCACGAAGACGGCGCCGTCGCTCTGCGCGGCGATCGTGGCGGCGTCGGGGAAGGCCGCCTGGAGCGAGAAGGATCCGAGCGAGAGCCCGCACGCGAAGAGCTTCGGCCGCGAGGCCTCCGGCAGCGAGGACCACTTCCCGTACACGGCCGACCAGATCGCGGTGCCGGCCGCCCTCGCGTCGTCGACGTCGACGAGCGTCGAGATCCACGAGGGCAGGTACGAGTACTGGATGCCGACGATCGCGGAGTCGCCGTTCCACTCGTACTCGAGCGCGTTGGCAGTCTGCGGCTCGATCCAGCCCGTGCCCGTGGTGCCGCAGACGAACAGCGCAGCGCGGTCGAACCCGCCCGCACGCTCGAGGTCCTGGACGGCGAGAGCGGCACGGGCCTCGGCGGAGCCCGCGCTGTTCAGGCCCGCGTACACGCGTACCGGCGTCTGCGCGGGCTCGCCGTTGAACGCCGCGAGCTCGTCCGCCGTGGGCCCGCGCGAGACGAAGTTGCGGCCCTCGAAGCCGAGGGTGTCCCACGCGATGAGCGACTGCGGCGATCCCGACACTTCCGGCTGCTGAGGCTGCGTGACGCCGTCGGCGGTCTGCTCGAGGCTGCCGGCGTACAGCGCATCGGCGGCTGCGGAGAAGCCGCGGAACAGGACGTCGGTGACGGCGAGGTAGATGAGCAGGGCGATGATCAGCGCAGCCGCCAGGAAGGCCACCGGGGCCGGCAGCCAGCGGTCGAGCCTGGACCCGATCCAGCGGTTGAAGCGGCGGATGCCCTTTCCGACGTAGACCGCGCCGATCGCCGTGGGGATCGCGACGAGGCCGACGACGACCGCCCAGCCGTACCCCTCGTCCTCGAAGCCGACGGCGCGGCGGACCCCGTTCTGCCAGTAGGTGCCGAGCAGGAGGTTCGTGACGACCAGCGCGACGCCCCACACCGCCAGGATGCGCCAGGCCCAGGTCTTGACCTTGGGTCCCGGCTCGCGCAGCGGCGTGAGGCGGATGAGCCAGCTGATGAGGCAGCCGAGGCCGTACCCGAGCGCGGCGCCGAGGCCCGCGATGACGCCCTCGAAGATCCACGGCCGTGGCAGCAGGGACGGCGTGAGCGCCCATCCGAACGTCGTGACGGCCATGAACAGGCCGACGAAGTTGGGCCGCTTCCACCACGGCCGACGCGCGGCGGGTGCGACGGCCTCGGGCGGCGCCGGGGGCGCGAAGTCCGTGCTCACGGCCGCGAGCCTAGGGGGGAGCGTCGAGCGAAGCCGCCCCGACCGGCTCAGCGGGCGGGTTCGGGGGACACCGGCGCGTCGGTGACGACGGCGTCGAGGTCGAGCCGCCGACGGCGGTGCCGCAGGTAGACCAGGACGGCGACGCCGCTGATCACGAACGTGAGCGCGCCCCCGCCGACCAGCCCGATGCGGGGTCCCCACTGCTCCGACGCCCAGCCGATCACCGGGGCGCCGAGCGGGGTGCCGCCGAAGAACAGCAGCGTGTAGACGCCCATCACACGCCCGCGCACCCAGCCCTCGCTGCGGCTCTGCAGGTAGGTCTGGGCCGACGTCGTGAACGTCATGGCCGCGAGTCCCGCGAACGGCAGCAGGACCAGCATCGAGACGTAGGTCGGCGCGAGCCCGTTGACGACCTCCACGACTCCGAACACCAGCGCGGCCACGACGACGAGCTTCAGGGGGATGTGCACGCGCCTCGCGGCGAGCAGCGAGCCCACGAGGGCGCCGAGCGCCAGAGCCGTGGACATGATGCCGAAGGCCTCGGCGCCCACGCCGAACTGGTTGCGGGCCATGAGCGCCATGGTCATCTGGTAGTTCAGGCCGAACGTGGCGACGATGAACGCGAGCGCGAGCACGAGCACGAGGTCGGCGTTGCGGCCGACGTAGCGCAGGCCCTGCGACAGCTTCACCGCGCCGTCCTGCCGCTTCTGCGGGCGCAGCTCGGCAGCGCGCATCGCCAGCAGCGCCCAGATCGTGACGGCGAAGGACAGCCCGTTGAGGATGAACACCCAGCCGCTGCCGACCACCGCGACGAGCACGCCGGCCAGCGCGGGGCCGACGAGGCGGGCCAGGTTGAACGAGGCGCTGTTGAGCGCGATCGCGTTGCCGAGCCGCTCCTTGCCGACGATCTCGTTGACGAAAGCCTGACGGGCGGGGTTGTCGAAGGCGGCGGCGACGCCGAGGGCGAAGGCGAGCACGTAGACGATCGCGACGGTGGCGAGGCCGGCGATGGCCAGCACGCCCAGCACGATCGCGAGAGCGCCCATGGCGATCTGGGTGATGACGAGCAGCTTGCGCCGCGGGATGCGGTCGGCCAGCGTCCCGCCCCACAGCGAGAAGAGCAGGAACGGCAGGAACTGCAAGGCGGTGGTGATACCCAGCGCGACGGCGGAGGACCCGGACAGGTCGAGGACGAGCCAGTCCTGCGCGACGCGCTGCATCCAGGTGCCGGCGTTGGACAGGACCTGCCCGCCGAAGTACAGGCGGTAGTTGCGCTCCTCGAGCGCTCGGAACATGGGGGTCACGAGTCGGCGAGCACCTCCAGGACGGGGAGAGCGGCGGCCAGCGCGGCGCGGTCGTCGTCGGACAGCCCCACCAGCAGGGACGCCAGCCACTCATCGCGGCGTCGTCGGTCCTCGCGCAGCAGACGCCGCGCCTTGTCGGTGAGGCTCACCAGCTGCTGCCGGCCGTCGTGGGGGTCGGGCACGCGGTCGATGTAGCCGCCCTCGGCGAGGGCGGCGAGCACCTTGGTCATCGACGGAGGCCGGATCTGCTCGTGCTGGGCCAGGGCTCCGGGCGTCAGGGGCCCGTGGCGGTCGAGCGCCGCGAGCGCGGACAGCTGCCCGAGCGGCAGGCCGTGGTCGGCGCGCTGCGAGCGGAGCCTGCGGGCGAGACGCATCGTGGCCAGGCGCAGGTCGTGCGCGAGGTCGGAGGTGACGGCTGATCCGGGCATGTTGGTTAGCCTAACTAACGACATGCACCTGTGCATTCCCGTTTCCGGTGGGCGGACGGCCGCGCCCGGTCGTGCGGCGTGCCGACGGGCCGGAGCGGAACCGGGCGGGGGCTCAGAGGTCGGTGTCGGCGAGGATCGCGAGCGCGTCGACGAGCGGCTCGCCCGGCCGCGCCCCCGCGGGCTGCGGCCGGCCGAACAGGTACCCCTGCACCAGATGGACGCCGGCCTGCGCGAGCAGGCGCGCCTGGCCGCGCGACTCGACGCCCTCCGCCACGGCCACGGCCCCTACGGCGTCGGCGAGGCTCACGATCGCCGTGAGCAGGCCGACCTCGCCGCTCGTGCCCTGCTCGAGGAACACCCGGTCGATCTTGAGGACGTCGAACTCGAGGCCGTGCAGGTACGACAGCGACGAGTAGCCCGTGCCGAAGTCGTCGATCGCGATGCGGACGCCGGCACGGCGCAGGGCCTGCAGCTCGGGGACGGCCTGGCCGCGCAAGGCGACCATGACCTCCTCGGTGATCTCGAGGACCACCGACTCGGCCGGCACCTGGTGCCGCGCCAGCGCAGCGGCGACCTTGTCGGGGAGATCGCCGTGCCCGAGCTGGCGGGGAGAGACGTTGAGGCTCATCCGGTGCGCGGACGTCGCACGAAGCCAGGCCGCCTGCTGCCCGATCGCACGGTCGAGCACCCACGCCCCGACCTCAGAGGCGAGCGGCCCGCTGTCGACTGCGGCGAGGAAGTGCCCCGGCAGCAGCAGCGATCCGTCGAGGGCCCGCATGCGCAGCAGGGCCTCGGACCCGACGGTGCGTCCGGTGCGCAGGTCGACGACGGGCTGGTAGTGCAGCTCGAACAGGTCGCGCTCGAGCGCCTCGGCGATGCGCTCGGTCGTCACCGCGCGGGCCATGGCGCCGTCGCGGACATCCGGAGTGAACAGGGTCCAGCGGTCGCGGCCGGCCCGCTTCGACTGGTACATCGCGGCGTCGGCGTCGCGCAGGATCGCATCGGGATCGCCGGGGTGCGGCGGGCTGGTCACGATGCCGGCGCTGATGCTCGGACGCACCGAGGCGATGCCCAGGCTCAGCGGCTGCGACACGCTCTCCCGCAGGCGGTTCATGAACGACTCCGCCTGCCAGTCCGCCGGCAGATCGGTGAGCACAACGACGTACTCGTCGCCGCCGAGCCGGGCCACCATGTCGGGGTCGCGCACGAGCTCGGAGAGGCGCTCGCCCACGGCGTCGATCACCTTGTCGCCGTACGCATGCCCATAGGCGTCGTTGACGTCTTTGAAGTTGTCGATGTCGAGGAACGCGACCGCGGTGCGCCGTCCGCGGTCGCGGTCGGCGGCGAGCAGGCGGCGCAGGTGGTCGCGGAGCAGGTCGCGGTTGGGCAGGCCTGTGAGCGAGTCGTGCGTCGCGCGGAACGACAGCTCCGCCTCCGCCCGCTTGCGGCCGGTGATGTCGGTGTGGGTGAGCACCGCGCCGTGCCCCTCCGACAGCGGGACGGCCTGCAGGTGGAACCAGTGGACGACGTCCTCGATCCAGCACTCGTAGTCGAGCGAGAACGAGAAGGCATCGCCGCGCAGCACCGCGGTGATGCCCTCGGCCGCGCGCTTCGCGTCGAACGCGTCCTCGCCGACGGCGGTCTCCGCGGAGCGCCGGCAGACCTCGATGTAGTTGATCTGGCGCCAGTCGGGCTCCGGATCGGCGCTGCCCTGCATCCAGAAGTCCCGCCACGACTTGTTGACGCGCAGGATGCTGCCGTCGCCGGCGATCATCGC
Source organism: Actinomycetota bacterium (assembly GCA_020161245.1). GTDB lineage: Bacteria > Actinomycetota > Actinomycetes > S36-B12 > CAIYMF01 > Longivirga. The sequence continues at coordinate 133,426 of JAIUOK010000003.1, forward strand.
CGTCTGGGCCGGGAGGGAGTCGAGGATCGTCTGCACGACGCGGCGCTGCTCCTCGCGCTCGGCCTCGGCCCGCCGTCGCTGCGTGATGTCCCGCTGCACCGACACCCAGTGCGTGTACCAGCCGGCGGCATCGGCGAGCGGCACGACGTCGAGCTCGATCCAGAACTCGCTGCCGTCCTTGCGGTAGTTGAGCAGCTCCACCGTGACCGGCTGCCATGCCTCGAGCGCCTTGCGGAGCCGGTCGAGCTCGGCGCGGTCGGTGCCCGGGCCCTGCAGCATCCGTGGCGTCCGCCCCAGCAGCTCCTCGAGGCCGTACCCGCTGTGGTGCACCAGGGCCTCGTTGGCGTACACGATGATCGGTCCCGGGTCGTCCACCGGCTCGGCGATGGTCACGAGCACCGCGTCGCGCAAGGTCGAGAGGATCTTGTCGAGCAGCGCCATCGACCCGTCGCTCGCCCCGGGCTCGGGCGGGGCGAAGAACAGCGCCAGGCCGTGCTCCGTGGGCAGGACGACGACGTCGAGCTGCCCGTCCGCGCCCGCTGCTGTCGCCAGGTGCGCGTGCGAGCGCGATGCCCGGTCGCTGACGAGGCGTCCGAGGCCCAGCGCGTCGGCGAACTCGTCGAGCCGCGAGCCCAGCAGGTCGTCGCGCCCGAGCAGTGCCGCGGCGCGGGGTGTCACGGAGACGGCGCGGCCGAGGTCGTCGACGAGCACCAGCGCATCGCTCGAGCGCATCAGCTGCTCGGCCACGTCCCACGCCATGCGCGCGCCTTTCCTGCTCCTGCCGTCGGCGTCAGTGTGGGGGAGCGGGTGGCCGCGATGCGCGGCGAGGGATCGGCTCCGCCGGAACAGGTGACGCTGGTCAGGAACGGGCGGAGCCGACGGCGGCGCGGCGCAGCCGGTCGAGCACCGCGGCCGCCAGCGGGCCGTCGTCCGGCGCCACGGCGAGGATCGTCGCGAGGCCCGCGCGGTCGGCCGTCCTCAGCGCTGCGTACAGGCCGCGGGCGTACGCCGCGGCGTCGCGCGGCTCGTCGAGCCGCACGACGCCCTCGGGCGCCGCCACCGTGGCAGGAGCCAGCAGGCCGACCGGGCCCCGGGCGCCCGACGCCGCGGCTGCGACGTCGGCGGCGTCGACCAGGAGCACCTGCGCGTGCGGCGCGTAGTGCGCGGCCAGCGTGCCGGGGGCGCGAACTGCGGGGTCTGCAGCGACGACGTCGATGCCGGTCACCGCCTCGATCTCCTCGACGCCGACGGCGCCGGGTCGCAGCAACCGCGGACCGTCCCCGGTGGCGTCGACGATCGTCGACTCGACGCCGACATCGCTGCTGCCGCCCGCCAGCACGGCGTCGCGCCCCGGCTCGAGGAGGTCGGCGAGCTCGTCGAGCACATGCTCCGCGGTGGTGGGGCTGACCCGCCCGAACCGGTTGGCGCTCGGGGCTGCGACACCGCCGCCGACATGGGCGAGGAGGTCGTGCGCGACGGGATGGGAGGGCACCCGCAGACCCACGGTGCCCTGGCCGCCCGTCACATGGTCGCCCGCGCGCGGACCGCGGGGCAGCACCAGCGTCAGCGGCCCGGGCCAGCAGGCTGCGGCGAGCAGGCGGGCCCAGGACGGCACGTCGACCGCCCAGCCGTCGTCGATCTGCGCCGCGTCGGCGAGGTGGACGATGAGCGGGTGGTCCGCGGGCCGGCCCTTCACCGCGTAGACCCGGGCCACTGCCGCCGGCTGCTCGGCGTCGGCGCCGAGGCCGTACACCGTCTCGGTGGGGATGGCCACGAGCCCGCCGGCCCGGATCAGCGCTGCTGCGGCATCGACGTCGTCGATCAGCAGCGCTGCGCGGCGGGCGTCGGTCACGTCGTCATCCTTGCAGGAACCGAGAGGTAGAGATCCTCAAGACCGGCCGCCCCGACGGCCGATCAGGAGTGCATGACCGCACTCCTGCTCGTGGGCATCGGGCTCGCCGCCCTGGTGCTCGGCAAGCACCTCGAGGACCGCAGGGTCCACGTCGAGGTGGCCCGCCGGAGCAGGCAGCGCTGACTGCGCGCGCCATCCCCCCTCCATGGCGCGACGAAGGGGCGGGACCCTGCCGGGTCCCGCCCCTTCCGCGTTGCGCGCGAGGTGTCAGAACGACGCCTCGTCGACCTCCATGAGGTCGTTGTCGGCTGCCTCGGCGATGGAGCGCTCGGCCGACAGCAGCGGGAAGCGCTGCGCGGCGAAGAAGCGCGCCGCCGCGATCTTGCCCTGGTAGAACGCGCGGTCCTTCTCGCTCACGTCGCCCTTGAGCGCCTCGACCGCGATCGCGGCCTGGCGCAGCAGCAGCCAGCCGATGACGAGGTCGCCGAGGCTGAGCAGCAGGCGGGTGGTGTGCTGGCCGACCTTGTAGAGCTCGGTGGCGTCCTGCTGCGAGCGCATCGCGTAGCCGCCGAGGGCGCCGATGATGCCCTGCACGTCCTCGAGCGCCTTGCCCAGCATCTCGCGCTCCTTGGCGAGGGTGCCGTTGCCGGCGTCGCCCTTGGCGAAGTCCTGGATCTCGCCGCCGACGCGGGTGAGCGCCTGGAACTGGTCGCGCACCATCTTGCGGAAGAACAGGTCGAGGCCCTGGATCGCCGTGGTGCCCTCGTAGAGGGTGTCGATCTTGGAGTCGCGGATGTACTGCTCGATCGGGTAGTCCTGCAGGAAGCCCGAGCCGCCCAGCGTCTGCAGCGACTGCGCGAGCTGCTCGTAGGAGCGCTCGGAGCCGACGCCCTTGACGATCGGGAGCAGCAGGTCGTTGACGCGCTCGGCGAGGTCGAGGTCGACCTCCGCCTCGCCGCCGAGGCGGTTGAGCTCGACCTGGTCCTGCCACCACGCGGTGTAGTGCACCAGCGCGCGCATCCCCTCGGCGTACGCCTTCTGCAGCATGAGGCTGCGGCGGACGTCGGGGTGGTGCGTGATCGTGACGCGCGGCGCGTCCTTGTCGAAGAACTGCGCCATGTCGCCGCCCTGCACGCGGTTCTTCGCGTACTCGAGGGCGTTGAGGTAGCCGGTCGACAGCGTGGCGATGGCCTTGGTGCCGACCATCATGCGCGCGTACTCGATGACCTTGAACATCTGCGCGATGCCGTCGTGCACGTCGCCGACGAGCCAGCCGACGGCCGGCTCCTTGTCGCCGAAGGTGAGCTCGCAGGTCGTGGAGACCTTGATGCCCATCTTCTTCTCGACGTTGGTGGTGTAGACGCCGTTGCGCTCGCCGGTGAGCTCGCCGGTCGCGTGGTCGAAGTGCAGCTTGGGCACGACGAACAGCGACAGGCCCTTCGTGCCGCCCTTGGCTCCCTCGGGGCGGGCGAGCACCAGGTGGACGATGTTCTCGGCCATGTCGTGCTCGGCCGAGGTGATGAAGCGCTTCACGCCGGTGATGTGCCAGCTGCCGTCGGGCTGCTGCACCGCCTTGGTGCGGCCCGCGCCGACGTCGGAGCCGGCGTCGGGCTCGGTGAGGACCATGGTCGCGCCCCACTGGCGCTCGATCATGATCTCGGCGATCCGCTTCTGCTCCTCGGTGCCGAGGTGGTCGAGGATCGCGGCGAAGCCGGGGCCCGACATGAACATGAAGGCCGGCGGGTTCGCGCCGAGCATGAGCTCGCTTGCGGCCCAGCGCAGCGACGGCGGGGCGCCGGGGCCGCCGAGGTGCGTCGGCAGGTCGAGGCTCCAGAAGCCGGAGTCCATGAGCGCCTTGTACGAGGCCTTGAACGACTCGGGCATCGTCACGGTGCAGGTGACCGGGTCGTAGACCGGCGGGTTGCGGTCGGCGTCGATGAACGACGCGGCGAGCGGGCCGGTGGCCAGGCGCTCGACCTCGGCCAGCGTGTGCTTGGCGGTGTCGACGTCCATCTCGGCGAAGGGGCCCGAGCCCAGGCGCGCCTGCGCGCCGAAGACCTCGAACAGGTTGAACTCGATGTCGCGCAGGTTCGACTTGTAGTGGCTCATGGCCCCGTCTCCATCGGTGCGTGCGTGCAGCTGGTGAGTGCAGGTGGTGCTGGTGCCGAGCCACGACGTCGGCCGGCGGTTACCCGTCAGTAACCCCGATGATGCTACCCACGGGTAACTCTGGCAACCCCCCAGGCGGTCCCAGTCCTGTCTCGACGCCGTCCTCGCAGGTCAGCGGCCTGGTCGGGGATGCCTCGGACCGGCGTCGGCGTGCGGAGAGGGCGGCCGGACGACGACGTCGCCGGCCGCTCGCGGCCTACCGGGTCAGCGGGGCAGGTCGCGCCGGCGGACGCCGGCGATGCCCACGGCGAGCACCGCGGAGGCCAGCAGCGCGAGCACGACCAGCGGCGTCCAGCTCATCGGCTGGGCGGGCCACAGCGGCACGTGGCCGAAGGGGGAGCTCTGCTTCAGCCAGTCCGGCAGCCCGAGCACCTGGCCGAAGTAGCCAGCGAGCACGCACCACACGAGCACCAGCCAGGCGACCGCTGCCGCCCAGCGCGGCAGGACGCCCACGAGCGCGAGGGGGATCGCGACCACGAGCCACACCGCAGGCGCCATGAGCAGCGAGGCGAGCATCGCGCGCCACGCCTGACCGGCGACGTCGCCGTCGGATGCGCCGAACACGGCGCCGAGGGAGAGCCCGCCGACCACGAGCAGGAGCGTCGCCCCGACGAGAGCGGTGGAGCCGTGGCCGAGCAGCCACTGCACGCGCGAGCGCGCGGTCGACAGCACGAGCTCGGCGCGGCCGTCCTCCTCCTCGGCGCGCAGGCGCAGGGCGGTGGAGATCCCGAGCCCGGCGGCGATCAGGCCGAAGAGGCCGGTCATGGTCACGAGGAACAGGTCGTGCAGATCGGCCGGACCGCCCGCGATCTTCTCGAGGATGGCGATCATGTCCGGGTTGCTCTCGACGAGCTGCACCGACGTGGTGAGCATCGAGCCCTCGAGGGCACCGAGAGCCGCGACCGCGACGAGCCACACCAGCAGGTAGGTGCGGTCGAGCCGCCACGCGAGGGAGACGGGGCCGGAGATCCACGACGGCGCTGAGCGGCGGCCCCGGCGCTGGGCCACCAGGCCGTCGCCGAGGTCGCGGCGGGCCGCGACGTGCAGGCCCGCGAGCGCCAGCGCGGCCGCCACCACCACGGAGAGCGCGATCAGCCACCAGCGCTCGCCGGCGTACGCGCGGGTCTGCTGCATCCAGCCGAACGGAGTCGCCCACACCAGCGGGCTGCCGTCCTGGCTGTTGCCGTACGCGGTCACGACGAAGGCGAGGCCGACGACGAGCCCGGCGAGCCCGTTGGCCCCTCGCGAGGTCCGCGCGATCTGCGCGGTCAGCGAGGCGACGCCGGCGAACACCAGCGCGGCCGCGGCGATGGTGCAGGCGAGCGCGACCGATCCCGCGACGCCCAGACCGAGCGCAGCGAGGAGCACGGCCGCCACCACTGCGAAAGAGGCGAGGAGCACCGCGGCCGAGAGGACCGCGGCCGCCAGGGGCGCCGCGCGCCCCACCGCCCCGCCGAGCACCAGCTCCATGCGTCCCTCGGCCTCGTCCGCGCGGGAGTGCCGGACGACGAGGAAGGACACCACCAGGGCCAGCACGAGGACCGTGCTGGTGCCGGCCCGCCAGGCCGTCAGCCCGCCCGTGGACAGGGGATCGAAGATCGGGCCGAGGATGGAGCGCAGCGTGGGGTCGCCGGCGAGCGACTGCGCGAGGCCGAGGCGGTCCGCCTCTGTCGGGTAGAGGCGGTCCCAGGAGCTGGCCACGGCGACCAGCAGCACGGCGCTGCCCACCGACCAGGCCGGGATCCGGATGCGGTCGCGCCGCAGCGCGAGGCGCAGCAGCCCGCCCGTGCCGGCGAACGCGGAGCGCGGCGCGCGCGACAGCACGATGTCGACATGCGTGGCCGGAGGGGCCGTGGTCGTCATCGCGCGCCGTCCGCCTGCTCGTAGTAGCGGAGGAACATCTCCTCGAGCGTCGGAGGGCGGCTCTCGAGGCTGACCACGCCCGCGGCGGCCAGATGCGAGAGCAGCTCGTCGAGGTGCGCCGGCTCGACGGCGCAGCGCAGCGTCGTCCCGTCGTAGGACACGTCGGCCAGGCCGGGGACGTCCTCGATGCCGTGCAGCTCGTGCCCGGTGACAGCAACGATCGTCATCCGCTGAAGGTGCCGCAGCTCGGCGAGCGAGCCGCTCTCGACGATGCGGCCGGCCCGCACGATCGAGATGCGGTCGCATACGGCGTCGACCTCGGCGAGCACGTGGCTCGACAGCAGCACGGTGCGACCGGCGCGGTGGAGCGCCGCGACCTCGGTCCGGAACACCTCCGACATCAGCGGGTCGAGGCCGTCGGTGGGCTCGTCGAAGACGTAGAGCTCGACGTCGGCGGCCAGTGCCGCGATGAGCGCGACCTTCTGCCGGTTGCCCTTGGAGTACGCCGACACCTTCACGCCGGGGTCGAGCGCGAACGCGTCGACGAGTCGCTCGCGGCGCGCGTCGTCGTCGCCCCCGCGCATGCGGCCCAGGATGTCGAGGGTCTCGCCGCCCGTGAGCGACGGCCACAGCGACACATCGCCGGGGACGTAGGAGAGCCGCGAGTGCAGCGCGACGGCGTCGCGCCACGGGTCGCCGCCGAGCAGCGACACGGAGCCGGCGTCCGCCCGGAGCAGCCCCATGAGGATGCGCAGCGTCGTGGTCTTGCCGGCACCGTTAGGACCGAGGAACCCGTGGACCTCGCCCGGCTGCACCACGAGATCGAGCCCGTCGAGCGCGTGCGTGGAGCCGAAGGACTTGCGGAGGTCGCGGACATCGATCACGGGACCGGTCATGAGCCTCACGCTACGCCCGTGGGGCACCGCTGATCCGACCGAGCGGCCGTGGGTCCGCGAGCGAGCGCCGGCGCGGCCGAAACGCGGGCGACAGCGGCCGAGCGCCCGCCGTACGGTGGGGGGAGCAGCGCGCCGACGGGGCGCGCCACCGGTGCTGCCAGGAGGAGCCATGACCGCCCTCGTCCGCTCCGGCGCGCCCGGGACCGCTTGCGGCTGAGGCTCTCTCAGCCGCCCCGCCCGACGCCGGACCTCCGTCCCCCGCGTGCACACGCGCACGCACCCCTCCGCGGCGCCCTCGTCGCCGCGGCGTCCATCGGAGCCCGCGTTGACCTTCGTCCCCTCCCTGGCCGATCTCGGCTGGGATCCCACCTCCATCCCGCCGTCCGTCGATGCCGGCGGGCTGCGTCCCGCGCGCGTCACGCTGCAGGGCCGCGACGTCTGGCGCGTGCACGACGGCGTCGCCGAGCACGTCGTCGCTGTCCGCGGCCGGCTGCGGGCGTCGTCCGAGCTGCCGGTCGCCGGCGACTGGGTGCTGCTCGGCGGCGCCCCTGACGGCTACGTCGTCGAGTCGGTCCTGCCGCGCAGGTCCGCGCTCGTCCGCAAGGCAGCCGGTGCGCGCACCGAGGCGCAGGTCGTCGCCGCCAACGTCGACGTTGTCCTGGTCTGTGCTCCTGCGCACTCGCTCAACCCCCGCCGGCTCGAGCGCGAGCTCACCCTGGTGTGGGAGTCGGGGGCGACGCCGGTCGTCGTCGTCACCAAGTCCGACCTGCTCGGCGACGACGTCGTCGAGACGCTCGCCGAGGTGCGCGACGTCGCGATCGGCGTCGACGTCCTGGCGGTGTCGTCGTACGACGGCGACGGGCTCGACGCCGTCCGGGCCCTCATGCCGCCGGGCACCACCGGTGCCGTGATCGGCCCGTCGGGCGCCGGCAAGTCGACGCTGGTCAACGCCCTCGTCGGCGAGCAGCTGCTCGCGACGACGGCGGTGCGCGAGAGCGACAACCGCGGCGTGCACACGACCACGGCGCGGCACCTCGTGCCGCTGCCGGGCGGCGGGCTCGTGCTCGACACACCGGGCATGCGCGAGCTGGCGCTGTGGGCCGACGACGACGCGCTCGAGGCCACGTTCGTCGACGTCGACGAGATCGCGCGCGACTGCCGCTTCTCGGACTGCTCGCACGAGTCGGAACCGGGATGCGCTGTGCTGCAGGCGGTCTCGGACGGCATCCTCGACGACGACCGGCTCGCCTCGTGGCGCAAGCTGCAGCGCGAGCTCGCGCACCTCGCGCGCAAGCAGGACGTGCTGCTGCGCAACGAGGAGCGCAAGAAGTGGGCCCGCATCACCCGCGAGGCCCGCTCCCGCAGCAAGCCCTGACCCGCTCTGGATGGGTGAGCGACGCCGGTAGCCGTCGCTCACCCATCCAGAGCGGGTTCCTACGCCGTGCGCTCCTCGTCCTCGGCCACGCAGCAGAACGTGCGCCTGTACGCCTGGGGCGAGATGCCGCGGATCCGGCCGAAGTGGTGGCGCAGCACGGTGCCCGAGCCGAACCCCACCTTCGACGCGATCTCGTCGACGCCGAGGGTGGTCTCCTCCAGCAGGCGCGACGCGGCGTCCACGCGGCGCGCGAGCAGCCAGCTGTACGGCGTCGTGCCGGTCTCGTCGCGGAACCGGCGGGCGAAGGTGCGCGGGCTCATGAGCGCGTGCGACGCCATGTCGTCGACGCCGAGCTCCTGGTCGAGGTTGGCGATGATCCAGTCCATCGTCGGGCCGAGGCCGTCGTCGGCGCAGACGGGGACGGGGAGCGCGACGTACTGCGCCTGGCCGCCGTCGCGGTGGGGCGGCACGACCATGCGGCGGGCGATGGCGTTGGCGACGCGCGATCCGTAGTCCTGCCGGACGACGTGCAGGCACAGGTCGATGCCGGCGGCGGTGCCGGCGCTGGTGAGGATCGGGCCGTCCTCGACGTAGAGGACGTCGGGCTGCACGTCGACGAGCGGGAACCGCTGCGCGAACTCCTCGACGTAGCGCCAGTGGGTGGTGGCCTTCCGCCCGTCGAGTAGACCTGCCGCCGCGGCGACGAACGACCCCGAGCAGACGGTGAGGATGCGGCCGCCGCGCTCGACGACGGCGTGCAGTGCCTCGACGACCGCGGGGTCGATCTCGAGGTCGATGTGCGGCCAGGTCTCGAGCCCCAGGGCGGGGATGCAGACGATGTCGGCAGTGGCGACGCGCTCGAGCCGGTGCTCGGGAAGCAGGTCCATCCCGCCGTACGACGCGTGCACCCGCTCGTGCACGGAGGCGACCGCGAAGTCGAACCTCGGCACGCCGTCGCCGGTGCGGTCGATGCCGAACACCTCGTAGACGACGCCGAGCTCGAACGGCGCGTAGTGCTCGCCGACGAGCAGGGCCACGACGTCGACGGCCGGGCGACGCACCTCGGGCTCGGGGCGGTTCTGGAGCGGCTGCTGGCTGGATTGCTGTGCCATAGCCGCATGCTGCCACGTTTCTGGCAGTAAGTCTACGCAGACTGTCGTTCCTGCCACTGTGGCGGGATCCTGGATCGGAGCAGGATTCCTGCCATGACGATCCTCATCCTGCTCGTGCTGCTGGGGGCAGCCGCCGTCGCCGCCCTCCTCCGCGACCTGCGTCGCGACCCGGCCCGTTCCATCCCGGGCTCCCACGCCGACGCCTTCGCCCCCCGCTGGGCCGACGCCGGCACCGGCCGCTGGTCGCTGTGAGCGATCCCGGCTCCTCCTGTCGCCGCCCACCGGCACCCGGCCCCGGCCGCCGCACCTGATCCCCCGATCCGCGGCGCCGGGGCCGATCCACGTCCGGACCGCGCGCGGCACCGGCGTCCGCTGCGCCCGCTCCGCCGGCTCCGGGCGGTGCCACCCTCGCGGCATGACCTCGGAGCAGGCACGGCAGATCGGCCGGCTGTTCGACACGCTGGCGCCGGAGTACGACTCGGTCGGCGTCGAGTTCTTCGGACCAATCGCCTCGAGCCTCGTGACGGCCCTGGCACCTCGCGCCGGCGAGCGCTGGCTCGACATGGGATGCGGCCGCGGCGCCGTTCTGCTGCGCGCCGCACCCGTGCTCGGCGACCGGGGGCTGGCGGTGGGCACCGATATCTCCGCCGGCATGCTCGAGGCCTGCCATGACGCCGTGCACCGAGCCGGCCTGACCAACGTCGCGCTGCACCAGGACGACGCGCAGGCGCCGTCCCTGCCCGCCGTTCCGGGCGGCTTCCACGCGATCGCGTCGTCGGCGGTGGTCTTCTTCCTCCCCGACCCGGCTGCGGCACTGTCGGCGTGGCTGCCGCTCGCGGCACCCGGCGGCCGGCTCGGCATCACCACCTTCGCCGAGCTCGACCCCCGCTGGCAGGCGCTGGACAGGCTGTTCGACCCCTACCTGCCTGTCGACATGCTCGACGCCAGGACCACCGGGGCGGCCGGCCCGTTCGCGAGCGACGACGGCGTCGAGGAGCTGGTGGCGGGCGCGGGCTGGGCCGAGGTCAGGACCGTGAGCGACGAGGTCGAAGTGCGCTTCGCCTCCCCGGAGCACTGGCGCCGCTTCTCGATGTCGACCGGCCAGCGGCGCATGTGGGCTCTGGTCCCCGACGACGAGCGCCAGTCCGTGGTCGACCGTGCCTTCGCCCAGCTGAGCGCCGACTCCGCCGCCGACGGGTCGACGACGTACTGGCAGCGGTTCCGCCACACCCTCGCCGTCCGGCCCTGAGCCGTCCCTGGTTCGCGGGGGCCGGGAATCCGGGGGAGGGCGGGGCGGTTGTCGGTCGGACACCGACCCACGAGGAGCCCCCATGGCCGACGCCGCCGACTTCATCGCCGCCTACCGCCGCAGCCACGACCGGCTGGTCGCCGCGTCTGAGGGGCTCACGGAGGAGCAGCTGCGGTCGCAGTCGTTCGACACGGAGTGGTCGGTCGCGCAGGTGCTCTCGCACCTCGGCAGCGGCGCGGAGATCTTCGGCCACATCGTCGATGCGGGCGCCGCGGGGGAAGACGCGCCCGGCATGGATGTGTACCAGGGCATCTGGGCCGTCTGGGACGCCAAGGACGCCGTGTCGATGCGCGATGACGCACTGGCCCAGGACTCCGCCCTCACCGAGCGGCTCGGAGGCCTGACGTCCGAGGAGGCCGACGCGTTCGGCATCACGCTGTGGGCGGGCCCGATGGACCTCGCCGCCGTCGTGCGCATGCGCCTGTCGGAGCACGCGCTGCACACCTGGGACGTCCAGGCCTCGTTCAGCACCTCGCCGACAGTCCCTGCGGATCTCGCAGGCCTGCTGCTGCCCGGCCTGGCCGCTATGGCCGGGCGCGCGGGCAAGGTGCAGGACCCCGGCTACCGCGTGGTGCTGGAGTCCACCGACGGCCACGGCGCGTTCACGGTGTCGACCGGCGACCCGGTAACGCTGTCCGACGGAGCCGACGCCGACGCGGACGGCGTGGTGCGCCTGCCGTCCGAGGCGATCCTGCGGCTGCTGGCGGGCCGGCTGCGCCCGGACTACACCCCGGCGCTCGAGGAGTCCGGCGATCGCGGGATCGCCGACCTGCGCGAGGCCTTCCCCGGCTTCTAGGGGCGAGGGAACGCTTCAGGGCGGGGATGCGTTACGCACGGGCTGTGATCGTTGCGCCTTCGTGTCCTACCGGGTTCGCTCGGCCGGAGAACGCATGTCGCGCAGGACATTTCGGGCTTTACGCCCACGGGTCGAAGCGCTGTGCGACGACTCGAGCACACAGCGTCGATAGGCGTCACCCTCTAGGAGACGGACCAGTCCAAGCCCTTGCGGCGGGGTCGTCACCAGGAGTAAG
>JAIUOK010000075.1 GCA_020161245.1 Actinomycetota bacterium
GGGCACGGTCGCGACGAGGTCGCCGTCGCCGAGGACATCGCGGGCCAGGGCGACAGCGGGGTCGACGCCGAGCACCACGGCGCTGGCGACCAGCAGGTGCGCCCGGTCGGCCGCGACCGTGCCGGGCTCGGGCGAGGTCGAGCCGGACGACAGGTCGGCGAGCAGCACGCGGCCGTCGTCGGTGAGCGACAGGTTCGCCAGCGACACCGCGCCGTGGGAGACGCCGGCGGCGTGCACGGTGGCCAGCGCAGCCCACGCACGGCGCAGCACGTCCTCGGTGATGTCCTCGTGCGTCAGGGTGTCCAGCGGCCGGCCGTCGTCGCGCCGCACCAGCAGCGCGTCGCGGCCCCACGCGGTCCCTGCTGCGAGGACCGGTTGCACCTGCGCGCCCCCGCGCTCGGCCAGCAGGGTCAGGAACGCCTCGTGCTCGGCCTGCACCTGGCGGCCGACGGTGGTCAGCGAGCCGCCTCGCCGGTACCAGAGCCGGTCCCAGAGCGACGCGAACAGCGATCCCTCCCACGCGTCGCGGCCGTAGACGCGGACGCGCACGGTGGCGCCGTCGGCCTGCGTGCCGCGGGCCACGACAGCGCGGTCCTCGTCGACGTACCGCAGATCTGCGGAGTCGATCCCGAGGTCGGAGAGCTCGTCGCGCAGCAGCTCGATCGGTGCGTGGCCGCCGGGCGAGCCGAAGGCGAGGTGGACGGCCGCGCCGGCGGCCGCGCCCAGCAGCAGGCCGGCGGCCGCACCGAGCAGCGTGTCGATCTGCAGCGCCAGCGCGCCGGCGGCGCCGAGCAGCAGGAGCCACACGCCGACCCTGCGGTGGGGCCGGGCGAGGTGGACCGACGAGACGCCGATGACCGCAGCCACGACGCTGAGCCGGACGGCGGGGAACACCGTGTCGCTCGAGTGCGTGATGAGCGCGTTCCAGACGTCGCTCCACGTCGAGCCGTTGACGACGGCCATGACCCCGCCGATGCCGAGGCCCAGCACGACGCCGACGAGCTGCTCGACGAAGACGATGCGGCGGTGGCGCGTGAGGGCCGCGGCCAACATGAGCACGATGGCCCAGGCCAGAGCGGTGGCGTAGAAGGTCTCCCAGAGCCAGCCGAACGTGCCGGGCAGCGACGAGAGGAACGTCGCGACGGCCGTGTCGAGGGACGTGGGGCCGGGCGCGGGGACGAGCAGGAGCAGCAGGACGACGACCGAGATGACGAGCAGCGCGATGTCGGACGGTCGGCGCAGCCGTGGCGCGTCGGCCGCGGACGACCAGAAGGCGAGGCCGGACCGCAGCCACGCAGAGCTGCGGAAGCGGCGCCCCGGCGTGGTGGCGGGCACGGCGGTCGCCGCGTCCGCGTCAGCTGCTGCCACCGCGCACCTGTCTCCCCGCGCGCTCGCGCGCGCCACGGATGATCGGGCGCCGGTCGGCGCCTGCGCGGAATGTAGCGCCGTGCGCCGCTCCAGCACGGGAGCAGCGCCGAACCGCGGAGGGCCCCCGGCTCACAGACCCCGCTCCGCGGTGATCCGGCCCGCCTCGACCGCCGCAGCCAGCGCGGCGTGGTCGGACTCGGTCACGTCGGCGTACCTCGAGGCGAACTCGGCGACGGCGACGTCGAACTTGTCGCTCGAGCCGAGGTAGGAGGCGATGGCGATGCGGTCGCCGCCGCGGGCGTGGGCGCGCGCCAGCGACCGGCCGCAGACGGCGCCGTAGGCCAGCATCGTCTCGGGCTCCATGATCGAGGGGTTGGCCGACATCTTCCAGTCGCGCAGCTGGCGCACGTAGAAGTCGCGCTGGAAGCCGTCGGCGCCGTTGGCCCGCAGGGACCCCAGGAAGATGTCCGACGCCGCCTGCATGATGTGCTGCCCCGCGACGGCACGCTCGCCCTCGTTGCGGAAGCGGTGGGTGGTCTCGACGTAGGGCGCCAGCACCGACTGCTGGGCCTCCTTCGCCTGCAGGAACAGCGGGTCGTCGTTGTCGCGCCCGAGCATGAGCAGCACCCACGCCCGCGTTCCTACGCTGCCGACGCCGACCACCTTGCGTGCTGCGTCGACGAGCCGGAACTGCTCGAGCAGGATCCGCCGGTCGTACTGCAGCGACGTGCGGTAGCGGCGCATCATCTGCCGCAGCCAGGCGATGAGCTCCTCGTCCGTGCGCTCGTCGCCCTCCGGGACGAGGTCTCGGAGGGGCACGAGCAACGGCGGGGTGGCGACGAACCGAGGCTCGCCGTCGACGATCTGCGTGAGCTTGCCGAGGACCTGGATGCTGTTGCGCGACGTGGCCTTGCTGGCGGCGCTCACCAGCCGCTGCCACGCGGCCTCGCCGATCGCGCCGCGGGCGTACTCGAGGATCGACTCGTACTCGATGCGCTCGTACCAGACGTCGAGGTTGTCGCGCTTGGACAGCCGCCGCATGTGGGTCCGGTAGCTCTCGACCGTGGCGAGCACGGCCTCGCGGCGCTTGCGCGGCTTGTAGCCGTTGACGCGCCCGGCGATCTCGACGCTGGCGGCGAGGCGCTTGACGTCCCATTCGAACGGGCCGGGGTGGGTCTCGTCGAAGTCGTTGACGTCGAACACGAGACGACGGTCGGGTGCGCCGAAGGCGCCGAAGTTCGACAGGTGGGCGTCACCGCAGAGCTGGGTCTCGAGCAGTGTGGTCGTGGGGGTGTGCGAGAGGTCGGCCGCCATCGGCAGGGCCGCCCCGCGGTAGAACGCGAAGGGCGACTCGAGCATCCGCCCGTAGCGGATCGGCACCAGCTCCTGCACCCGGGAGGCGGCCTGCGACTCGAGCAGGCCGACGGGATCGCGGTCGGGGGCAAGCTCGAGCTGGGAGTGCCACGAGAGCGGCACCGTCTCGCGCTGGCGCTTCCCCTTGGCCTGGCGCTCGGCGACCGTCTCGTGCGCGATCGCCTTGGGCTGCGCGGCAGAACCTGCCATGTCGACCCCCTCCGTCGCCCGCACGCTCCCACGGCGCGCAGTGTCCCCAGATCACCCGGTCCGCGTGATGATGCCCCGCGGCGCCCGGCCGTAGGACATGATCGCGCACAGTGCGTGTCGAGGAGGGGACGTCGTGCAGCTGGCACCGCCGTGGCTCAAGGGCTACAAGACCGAGTACCTGACCCGCGACATCATCGCGGGCGTCACGCTCGCGGCGATCGCGATCCCGGAGGTTATGGGCTACACCAGCATCTCGCAGACGCCGATCGTCACCGGTCTCTACACGATCATCTTCCCGACGATCATCTTCGGCCTGCTGTGCTCGTCGCGGCTGCTCGTCGTCGGCGCTGACTCGGCGACCGCCGCCGTGCTCGCCGGCGGGCTGGGCGCGCTCAGCGTGTCCGGGCTGACGCCCGGCAGCGCCGAGTGGCTCGCCTGGTGCCAGCTCACCGCCATCGTCACCGGCGTGCTGCTGCTCGTCGCGCGCATCTTCAAGCTCGGCTTCATCGCCGACTTCCTGCCCGCCTCGGTGCTCATCGGCTTCCTGACCGGTGTCGGCATCCAGGTGCTGTCCGGCCAGATCCCCGACATGCTCGGCATCCCCAAGGGCAGCGGCAACTGGTTCGAGCAGCAGTGGGCGTGGATCAGCAACCTCGGCAGCGCCAACCTCGCCGACGTCGGGTACGCCGCCCTGACCCTCGCGATCATCCTGGGCTTCAAGCGGTTCATCCCGAAGATCCCCGGCGCCATCGTGGCCATCATCGTGACGATCGCGATCTCGTCCGCCCTCGACTCGGCGTCCAAGGGTGTCAAGACCATCGGCGCCATCGACGGCGGCTTCCCGCCGATCGGGCTCCCGCAGGGGGTCGGGCTGTCGGACGTCGTGAGCGTGCTGCCGATCGCGGTGAGCTGCCTGGTGCTGATCGTGGCGCAGTCCGCCGCCACCGGGCGCAGCTTCGCCGCCAAGCACGGCGACCGTGTGGACGTGAACCGCGACATCGTCGGCCTGTCCGGCGCCAACCTGGCTGCCGGCCTGTCCGGCACGTTCGTCGTCAACGGCAGCCCGACCAAGACCCAGATCCTCAACGGCAACGGCGGCAAGAGCCAGGTGGCCAACCTGGTGATGGCCGGCATCACGCTGCTCGTCGCGATGTTCTTCACCGCGTCGCTCGCCCCCATGCCCAAGGCCACGCTGGGCGCGATCGTCTTCCTCATCGGTGTCGAGCTCATCGACATCAAGGGGATGAAGGCGATCCTCGCCTACCGCAAGGACGAGTTCGTGGTCGCGCTCATCACCGCCGTCATCGTCTTCGCGGTGGGCGTCGAGCAGGGCATCATCGCGGCGCTCGTGCTGGCGATCCTGGCGCTGCTGCGGCGCCAGTACCGGCCCGTGCACTACGTGGAGAGGCTCAAGGAGGACGGCACGCTCGGCTACTCGCCGGCGAGCACCGGTGTGCAGAGCGAGCCCGGGCTGCTGGTATTCCGGTTCGACTCCTCGATCTACTACGCGAACGCCACGTCGTTCGTCGACGACGTCGAGCGCCTCATGGACTCCGCTCCCGACAAGGTGCGGATGGTCGTCCTCGACTGCTCGAGCGTCGACGACGTCGACTACACGGCCAGCCAGGCCGTCAGCCGCCTCGTCGACTACGTGCACCAGAAGGACGGGCACGTCGCCCTCGCCGAGGCCGACCCGCAACTGGTGGCGTCCTTCGAGCGCGGAGGCGTCTTCGATCCCTCGAAGGTCAAGCGGACCGAGGTCCTCCCGACCGTCGCGGCCGCCGTCGAGTCGTTCCGCTCGCAGCCCGCAGAGGGCTAGCAGCCGAGCACAACAGCGAGGGGCGGGCCCGCGGGCCCGCCCCTCGCCCCTACGTGCGCAGCTACCAGATGACGATGCGCTGCTCGCGCGGGCGCAGGGCCGGTGCGTCGTCCGGCAGTCCGAAGGCCTCCTGGAAGGCGTCCGAGTTCGACACCGGCCCGCGCACGCGCCACTCGCGCGGCGAGTGCGGGTCGATCTGCGCGAGCGTGCGGGCGAGCTCCTCGCTCGTGCGGCCGCGCCACACCGAGGCGTTGGCGAGGAAGAACCGCTGCGCCGGCGTGAGCCCGTCGACGTCGGGCTGCCCGGCGCTCACCCGCGCATGGGCGCGCGAGGCGAGGGCGATGCCGCCGAGGTCGGCGATGTTCTCGCCGAGCGTCAGCCGGCCGTTCACGTGCACCTCGCCGATCGCGACGTAGCCGTCGAACTGCTCCACGAGCCGGTCGGCGAGGCCGGTGAAGTGGTCCTGGTCGTCCTGGGTCCACCAGTCCGAGAAGTGCCCGTCGGCGTCGAAGCGCCGGCCCTGGTCGTCGAACCCGTGCGTCACCTCGTGCGCGATCACGGTGCCGATGCCGCCGTAGTTCACGGCGTCGTCGGCGTCGGGGTCGAACATCGGCTCCTGCAGGATGCCCGCCGGGAAGACGATCTCGTTGCGGGTCGGGTGGTAGTAGGCGTTGACGATGTGCGGCGGCATGTCCCACTCGCCGGTATCGACCGGCTCGGCGAGCTTGCCGAGCTGGCGGTCCATCTCGAACCGCGCGGCGGCCAGACGGTTGCCGGCGTACGACGAGCGGTCGATCGACAGGCCCGACCAGTCGCGCCACTCGTCGGGGTAGCCGATCTTCACGCCGAACGACTCGAGCTTCTCCAGCCCGCGGCGGCGCGTCTCCTCGCTCATCCACTCGCGCGTCTGCAGCGAGCGGCGCATCTCCTCCAGGATCTCCTCGACCATGTGCAGCGCGCGCTGCTTGGCCGACTCGGGGAAGGCCGCGCGCACGTAGAGCTGCGACAGCGCCTCGCCCATGTCCTGGCCCACGGCGGCGACGATCCGCTTGTAGCGCTCCTTCGGCTCCTGCTGGCCGCGCACCTTGCGGCCGTAGAAGGAGAAGTCCTCGTCCTCGACCGCGGAGTGCAGCGAGTCGGCCGCCGCGTGCACGACGTGGAAGGTGGCGTAGGCGCGCAGGACGTCGACGTCGGTGGCGGTGACGACGCCGTGCACCTCCGCCAGGTAGGCAGGCTCCGACACGTTGACGGCGGTCGCGGCGTGCGCCCCGAGCTCGCCCAGGTAGCGCACCAGGTCCAGCGGCGGGGCGACGGCGGCCAGCTCGTCGAGCGGCATCCGGTTCAGCGTGCGGCTGCGGTCGCGGCGCTCCTCGGCGGCGAGCTGGTGCTCGGCCAGCCGGGTCTCGAACGCCAGGACGTCGTCGGCCAGCCGGCCGGCCTCCTCGCGCGGCGTGCCGGCGTTCGCCAGCTGGTTGGCCACGTGCTCGACGTACGCCGCACGCAGGGCGACCGCGGCGTCGCTGCCGGCGAGGTAGGAGTCGCGGTCGGGCAGGCCGAGCCCGGACGGCACGAGCCAGAGCAGGTAGCGCGTGGAGTCGTCGTGGTCGACCGTGACGCCCGGGGCCCACAGCAGCCCGACGCCGTCGCGGTGCAGGCCGGGCAGCAGCGCCAGCAGGTCGTCTGCCGAGCCGATGCCGCCGACGGCGTCGAGCAGGTGGGCGATCGGCGCGAGGCCGGAGGCCTCGATGGCCTCGGTGTCCATGCCCGAGGCGTAGAGGTCGCCGAGCTTGCGCTCGAGCTCGTCGACCGGATCGTTCGACGCACGGATCAGCTCGTCGTGCAGCACGGCCTCGTTGCGGACCGAGATCTCCTCGAACGCGCCCCAGGCGCCGTACCCCGGCGGGATCTCGTGCGAGTCGATCCAGCCGCCGTTGGCGTAGCGGTAGAAGTCCGTGCCGGGGTCGACGGTCTCGTCGCGGTTCTCGGCGTGCAGCGTCATGGCGGTCCCTTCCCTCGCGGGGAACCTACCGGGCAGCACCGCGCCCGCATCCGGGGGACGCGTCGCGGGGCCGTCGTCACCGCTGCTGCAGCGCGCGGACCACAGCGGGGTCCTGCGCGTCGAGCCAGCGCTGCAGGTACTCGAACGTCACGAACCGCACGTCCGGCTGCTGCGCGGTCGTCGTCTCGACGAACCGGGTGAGGGCGTCGCGGTAGGCGCCGCAGACCCAGGTGTTGAAGTGGTTGCCGAGGAACAGCGGCGCGCGGCCCCGCTGCTCGGCGAGGCGCAGCGCACCGACGTAGGAGCGGTACGCCGAGTCGCGGATGCGGTCGCAGGCCGCCGTCGGCGCCGCGATGTCTCCGCCGTTCTGCACGACGAGGAAGTTGTAGTCCATCGACAGCGCGCTGCGGCCGTAGCCGACGACGGGGATCGTCTGCAGCGGGAACTCCCAGAGCCGGCCGCCGTCGGTGCGCCGCGGCCACGAAAGCGTGCCGGTGCTCGAGGCGTCGTAGGTGAAGCCGTTCTCGACCATCACCGGGAGCAGCTGCGAGCGGCGGCCCAGCAGGCACGGGGTGCGCCCGCCGCGCAGGTCGGCCCAGGAGAACGGCAGGTCGATCGTGGGGTCGTCCACGCCCGTGATCGAGCGCCAGTCGTCGAGGAAGCGGCGGGCCTGCGCCATCTCGCTGCGCCAGTCGGCGGCGTTCCACGTGCCGACGCCCTGGGCGTCGCAGAAGTGCCCGAGGTAGTGGGTGCCGATCTCGTGGCCGGCGGTCCAGGCGCGCGACAGGTTGCGCAGGCGCTCGGGGATGTTGGCTCGCGCGCCGAACCCGACGACAGACGAGCCCACCGGCTTGTGCGGCGGCCGGTACAGCGAGGCTCGGTCCTCCGGGACGATGCAGGTGCCGGACAGGAAGAAGGTGAACCGGGCGCCGGTGCGGTCGCCGAGGGCGAGGTAGTGCTGCCAGAGGTCGTTGCGGCAGCCGCCGTCGAAGGAGATCACGACGAACTGCGGCGGCTGCTCCCCCGCCTTGAGCCGGACGATCGGGTAGCGGTCAGGGCGGGGTGCAGCCGCGCCGCGGGTCGATGTCGCGGACGGCGTCGGGGTGGTGCTCGAGGTCGGCGGCGCGGACGGCGCCGACGTCACGGGCTCGGCGCTCGTGGATGCCGGGGCCGGCGCGCTCGAGGTGGACAGGGCGCGCGGGGACACCGCCGGCGGCGGCACCAGGACCGAGGCGCCGATGACGACGGTGGCGGCCAGCACCACGGTCGTCATCACCGCAGCCAGGGCCCAGCCCGCGCGACGCAGCACGACGTCCTCCGAGACGGCGACCAGGAAGCTGCCGTCCCCACCAGGGTGCGCCCTCCCCGGGCGGATAGCGCCGGACACGCCGCACGATCACCCGCCGGGAACGAGCGAAGGCCCGGATCCGTGTGGATCCGGGCCTTCGACCACGTAGCCCCGACGGGATTCGAACCCGCGCTACCGCCTTGAGAGCGCATTCCAGCCTCTTCACGAGAGCCGCCATAACTGTCAGAATAGGCCTCTGACCTGGGCTTTTACTGTCGGCTCCTGCCGCGCTCTATCGGCTCATGTCGGCGCTTCTGTGGTCAATCTGTGGTCAAGATCAACTTCAAGGGAGGGGGCATGGCCAGTCTCCGCTTCCGGTCGGGCGGCTGGGACCTGCGCTACCGCGAGCGCGACGGCAGCGAGCGCACCGAAAGGTTCCGCGGTGGCTCCCAGCGGCGGCCGCCCGAATCGGCTCTCGACCGCAAAGCCGAGGTCGAGATGGAACTGCGCCGCGGACGCTACGTGCCTCGGGAGAGGCGAGAGGTCCGCTTCGCCGACTACTACGCCCCCTGGGCAGCCGCTCGCCAGATCTCCGCCAGCCGGCGCTACACCGACGACCAGCGGGCCGAGAAGCATGTGTTGCCCCATTGGGGCGACTGGCCTATCTGCGACATCAGGCCATCGGACATCGACGACTGGGTAGCCCAGCTCGCGCGCAGCATGGGGCCGCAGTCGGTGCGAGCCTGCTACGGGCTCCTGCGCGGTCCTCTGCGCCGAGCGGTCAAGGACCGCATCATCGACGACCCATGCATCGACATCGCTCTCCCCAAGCTGCCCAGTCTTCGTAAGAACTTCGACGACGTCCTAACTGCGCAAGAGGTCGACCGCTTGGTGGCGGCGATTGTCGACCCCGATCCGCGTTACGCCGCGCTTAAGACCAACGGTCGCTACGAAGCACTTGTGTTCATGGGCGCCTGGCTCGGCCCTCGCTGGAACGAAGCCATCGGCCTGCGGGTGTGCGACATCAACCCGCTCCGCAAGGAGGTCACTTTCGGCAGAGTCGTCGTCAACCAGAACGGCTCCACGACTTTCATGGAAGCGATGTCCAAGACGGAGGATTCGCGCACCGTCCCCGTGCCGGCACCCGTTATGGACCGCCTGCTGGCCCACCTCGAGGAGTACCGGCCGCATGCCACCCGCGAGGATTTCGTGTTTACGAGCAACCGTGGAACCAACGTGCTGCGGGGGACGTTCTCTAGAGACGTCCTACGTAAGGCGGTGGTGCGCGCCGGCCTAGAAGGGCGAAGAGTTACCTGGCTGACTCTTCGGCACACAGCGGCTTCCCTAATGTTCGACGCCGGCCTAACCATCTTCGAGGTGCAGCAGCGGCTAGGCCACCGCTCGCCGACCCTAACCGCCGAGATTTACACCCACCTGATGCGCGAGCGCTTCGAAGAAGGCAGGGCGAAGCTCGAGTCCTACATGTCAACCAGCCGGAACGCGAGGGACGGGTGCAAGGCTGACCAGGCCACCCTGTCCGCGGTCGCTAGACGTTGGGAACGACAAGAACGCAAGTGACGACAAACGGGATTGCTGCAGGTTCAGTTGACATCTCTTACGAGGGACGGAGTCCCTCGGGAAGGATGTCGCTATGCCGAAGAAGTTCCCCGCGGAGTTCAAGCGGGATGTCGTGCGGGTCGCTCGCCGCGGTGATCTGACCGTTCCTGAAGTGGCTCACGATTTCGGAGTCTCGGAAGAGTCGGTGCGGCGCTGGGTGCGCCAGGCCGACATCGACGACGGTGTCCGAGACGGGCAGACCAGCGCCGAGCAGTCCGAACTCGTCCAGCTCCGTCGTGAGAAGCGGCGGCTGGAGATGGAGAACGAGATCCTGCGCCGGGCGGCGGCCTACTTCGCCTCGTCCTCGCTCCCAAAATGAGCTTCCCGCTGGTCCGTGACCTGGCCGCTAAGGGGTTCCCGGTGCGGTTGACCTGCGGGGTGCTCGGCTTCTCCACCCAGGCCTACTACCAGTGGCTGGCCAAGCCGGTCAGCGACCGTGATCTCGAGGACGCCTACCTGACCAACGCGCTGCTCGACGCCCACAGCGACGATCCCGCGTTCGGCTACCGCTTCCTGTCCGACGAGCTCGAACGCGCCGGCATCGTCGTCGGGGAGCGTCGGGTCTGGCGGCTGTGCTCCCAGCAGAAGCTGTGGTCGACCACGGTCCGCAAGGGCCGCCGCGGCAAGGGCAAGCCCGGGCCGGCCGTGCACGATGACCACGTCCAGCGCGACTTCACCGCGACCGCCCCGAACCGCAAGTGGGTCACCGACATCACCGAGCACCCCACCGGCGAGGGCAAGGTCTACTGCTGCGCGATCAAGGACCTGTTCGGCAACCGCATCGTCGGCTACGCGATCAGCGACCGGATGACCGCCGACCTCGCCGTCACCGCGCTGCGCGCGGCGATCGTGCGCCGCCAGCCCGACGGCGTCGTCATCGTTCACGCGGATCGTGGGGCTCAGTTTCGAGCCAGGAGTTTCCGCGCGGTCCTCGCCGCGGCCGGACTCAAGGGGTCGATGGGCCGCGTCGCCTTCCGCCGGTGACAACGCGGCGATGGAGTCGTTCTGGGCGCTGCTGCAGAAGAACGTCCTCAATGCGCAGCAGTGGCGGACCCGCGAGGACCTGCACCACGCGATCGTGTTCTGGATCGAGCACACCTACAACCGACGCCGGCGCCAGCGCGGCCTGGGCAGACTCACCCCCGTCGAGTTCGAGCTCGCGTTCGCTCCCGACGCCAGTGTTCAAGCAGCATGATCCGTCACAACCAATGTCAACCGAACCGACAGCAATCCCGGTCTCAGCGCCGACGCCGTTGCGCTTGGCGATCGCCTCCGCCGCCGCGGTCGGGTTCGGATACTCCGAGACATGCTCCAGCATCTGCTGGAGACAGCGCTCCTTCACCTTCGGATCGATCTTGTTCGGCACGAGGCCATCCTCCTGGACTCAGAAGGAGACGGCATCAAACCTGGGGCGCTTCAACGTCTTCTCATGAGTTAGCCATCTGGGCCTCGAAGCAGCCTCTCCAAATTCTCTCGAGCGTTGCCATCCCCGAGTTCGGCAGCGGCTCTAAGCAGCTGTGTAGCACCTGTAAGGTCGCCGTCGTCCTCCAGCATGTTGGCCAACGGCACAAAACTGTCGAGCTCTCCCTCAGCGACCCCCGTACGCAGCACATCCATGCCCTCCTGCCGGCGGCCCGTTAGAACAAGCAGTTCCGCAAGGTCCGCGCGGGCCGAGGGGAAGCGGCTCTGCCCTCTCCTTAGCGCTGCCTCCAGCCCTGAGTCGTGTGTGGCGTCCCACCGCCAACAACTGGAGATGGCTGCAGCCAACTCGTCTCCTGCCGCAGCCGCTTCCGCCACATGCATCAAGGCGGTTGAGTACTCCCCCCGCGCCCGGAGGCGGAAGGCGAGGTCGATGGCCGCTTTCGCATCGCCGGCAGATGCCGCCCGCGTCAAGACCTCATCCACTTGCTCCGCTGATCGGTCGAGGTGCTCCAGAGCGAGGGCCAAGTTGTACGTGGCAGTGGTATCGCCTGCAGCTTCGGCCTTGCCAAACCATTCCGCGGCCTGGCTGTAATCGCCCATCTCATAGTGGCAGTTCCCAACGTTGATCAGAGCGTAGAGTCTCCCCTCCGTGACCGCTCGCGTGAAGCTGTCGAGAGCGCCCGACAAGTTTCCGCTGTCGAACTGTCGACATCCGAGATCCACCAACAGGTCCCAGTCCTCTGCCGATGCGGCTGCTAGTGCGAGGGAGTCAAGATCTTCTGGACGCATCAGTTGTCATCAGCCTTCCAGCGCTTGTTGGGATTCGGCTTGAAGTTGGGCTTCGCACGGCCTCCATGTCCCTGAGCTGATGTGTGCCGATCAGATCCGCTCTTTCCGTTCTTCGTCGTCCTGTGTCCGTTGCGCCCCGCGTTTCTCGCTGGGCGCTTGCCCATGTGCACCACGCCGTTACCGCGAGTCCGGTCGTACGCCTGATATGCCTGGTAGCCGGCGTAGCTAACGCCAGCAACGACGGCCACGCCTGTAATCACCCAGCCGACTGGAGACCAATCCAGTGCCACGCCTACGGCGAGCAGACCAGCACACCAGGGACAAGCACCCGTCAGGTCACTCGAGCCGATCGGATCCACTGGATAGGTGTATGCGTTCGGGTTGGCGGCGTGCACAGGATCGTCGCTCAGAAACCGTCCGATAGTCGGAGCGTACAGTCTTACGCCCATGATGATCAGGCCGGTTCCACCTGCGTCGGCGCTGCGTTGCTCCTGTCCGAGCCAGCCGTAGCGGGGTCCGGTAGTTCGGCTCCCGTCGGTGTTGGAGCGGATGTTGCCGTACTCATCGCTGTTCCGTTTCTCTTCATCGTTCTTATCTATTCCAAAGATCACGTGATTTTAACTTGGATTTTCATTTTTATTAGCGAAACATTACTTTGCAGTAATTGGGCCGTCATTTCCGATATTTTGATGGTTCGTCATGAATTTTCTTCGACTTTTCTTCGATTTTTCTTCGATCTGTTTCAGTACATCATCGTTCCTGCACGACGAGCCACTGCAAGTTCAATTCAAATCTTCGTTATGCATTTATTAGTAAGTCGAATCGATCGATCCGTTGTGAATTGAATTTTTCTCGTAGGGCGACGCATCGAGTCCGTATATCGTTGGTGAAATGAGTGATTTTTTTCAAAAAGGTTCCAATGAAACTCTTGTTGAATGGACATCGTTACGCAACGGTCTTATGTTAACGCCGAGTGTCGCTGCTCTCGGTGGTTTTGCTTTTCTTGTTGCTGCAATATTCATTGTGCAAGATCGTCGTGAAGCACACGTTGCAATGAAAGGTGATTCAAAACGAAATCTATTGAAAACACAACGTTTTTATTTTCGTTGATTTAGCTTTGGACGAATCGAATAATTTTGGATTGGCTGAACCCGCAAAACTTTCGAAAGAAAAAGGAAACGCGTCTTCGTGCCGAACGACCTTCGACGTTTTTTCCTCGTTGGGCCGTTCCTTTTTCGAAAATGAGTTTTTCTCTTCTTTTTTTTAACCAGATGTCTTTTTTCCACATCAAAATTTTCAAGATGAAATTCATGTCGAGATCTCGTGAAGAAATTTGATCAATGTCAAAAACCATCGACATTCGAATTTAATTGAGCGAAAAGAAAAATGTCAGACGAAAAACAACGACGAGTAAAAAGAAAATCAATGAAACATTTTGAGCTTTTGTTCCGTTACAAAGATCTGTTGTACAACAAGCTTGTCCACTGCTTCGACTAAACGCTGTTGGAATACAAGCCGATGAACCGAGCCGTTGAACTTCGTAAAGAATCATCGTTTTCTAAATGTTTTTCAAGGAAATTTCAAGTTGAAATCGATGTTTTGTTTTCCTTTCTAGAAAGACAGACAAATGAAAGCCAAGGCGTTCATCCACAAGAATTGGTCCTCGATTCGGACGGTGAGTTCGTTAAACGAGCGTTCGACGCAAAAAAACTGATCATTTCTCATCTTTGTTCTCTTTTTCAGCCGATCTTCGTTATGATCAAAACAATCTCGAC